>JABDBI010000001.1 GCA_013288705.1 Methanobacteriota archaeon
TGCGCCACTTTGATGTGCAGCTCATCGGTGGCATGGTGCTGCATTCTGGCAAAATCTCTGAAATGAAAACAGGCGAAGGCAAAACGCTGGTCGCTACATTGCCGACTGTTCTCAACGCGCTCACAGGCCTGGGCGTACACGTGGTCACAGTTAACGACTACCTGGCTTCTCGTGATGCTGAGTGGATGGGGCGTATCTATCGCTTTTTGGGTCTCAAAGTAGGCGTGGTAATTCCGCAAACAAGCGATCGGGCAAAGAAAGAAGCTTATGCCTGCGATATCACCTACGGGCAAAACAACGAATTTGGTTTCGACTACCTGCGCGACAACATGAAGTTTTCGCTCGAGGACTACGTTCAGCGCGGCCACCATTTTGCCGTTGTCGATGAAGTAGACTCCATTCTGATCGACGAAGCGCGTACGCCGTTGATTATTTCTGGGCCGGCGGAAGAAAGCACCGACAAATACAAGATGGCCAATGCGGTGGTACCAAAACTTCGTAAAGATGCAGATTACACCATCGATGAAAAATCCCGTGTCGTGACCATGACCGAACCTGGCATTGAGAAGGCAGAAAAACTTCTCGAAGTGGAAAATCTATACGACCCCGTCAATATCGAGATCTTGCACCACTTGAATCAAGCGCTACGCGCCCACTCGCTTTATAAGCGCGATGTGGATTATGTGATCGAACGTGGCGAAGTGATCATTGTCGATGAACACACTGGTCGCTTGATGCATGGTCGCCGTTGGTCAGATGGCCTTCACCAGGCAGTAGAAGCAAAAGAAAACGTGCGGGTGCAAGCAGAAAACCACACGCTCGCGACCATTACGTTTCAGAATTACTTCCGTATGTACAAGAAGCTCTCGGGTATGACCGGTACCGCTGATACGGAAGCGGAAGAGTTTGCCAAGATTTACGATCTGGATGTGATGGTCATTCCAACCAATCGCGCCATGGTGCGTAAGGATGAGCAAGACCAAGTCTATAAAACTGAACAGGAAAAAGTTGAAGCTATTTTGCAAGACATCGAGGAAAGCCACAAAAATGGGCAGCCTGTCCTTGTGGGAACGGTGTCTGTTGAAAAATCTGAAGTGCTTTCCAAGCGGCTCACCAAACTGGGGATTCCGCACAGTGTGCTCAATGCCAAGCAGCACCGCGATGAAGCCGGTATTGTTGCACAGGCCGGACGGTTGGGTGGAGTGACGATTGCCACCAACATGGCCGGTCGTGGTACCGATATTATTCTCGGTGGCGATCCAGAGTTTATGGCGCGAAGTGCCGTGGCCAAAGCGCTCCATGAATCAGCTGAGCAAATTGCAGAGTTTGGCTTTTTAACTGGCCGCGCAAGCTTGATTAACATTGAGAAGTTGGCTCTACGCGACAAAGAAGACCCGAGATTTCTCACCGAACCAGAAGAAACCAAAGAACAAGTCTATCAAAAGCGTAAAGCGTTTTACGAAAAAGCTGTTTCTCTCTACGCAGAGCATCTCAGCCAATGCGAGCAAATCTGCGCGGCTGAAAAAGAGAAGGTGCTTGCAGCTGGTGGCCTTCGCATTGTTGGCACAGAGCGGCATGAGTCTCGACGTATCGATAACCAGCTGCGTGGGCGTTCTGGCCGCCAAGGTGACCCGGGTTCGAGTAGCTTTTATTTGTCGCTGCAAGATGACCTCATGCGCATCTTCGGCTCCGATCGTATGATCGGACTGATGGAAAAGCTGGGCATGGAAGATGGCGAGCCCATCGAGCATCCCTGGGTGAGCAAATCGATTGCCAACGCACAAAAGCGCGTTGAGGGTTTTCACTTCGATAGCCGCAAGCAGCTCATTGAATACGATGACGTGATGAATCAGCAGCGTAACGCCATTTATACAGCGCGTCGCCAGGTGCTTGGTGGCGAGAATATTCGCAATTTGCTGTTTGATTTGGTGGAACAGGCAATTATTAGCTTGGTGTCTATTTCTGCACCAGAAAAGACTTCGCCCTCAGAATGGAAACTAACGGCGCTGCAAGATGAGTTGCATAACCTGCTTGGCGTGCGGGTGCATTTGGAGAAATTTGTTGGTGATAGAAGCGATTTGATGGATTTGCTTTATCGCGAAGTCGAACGTTTTTATGCCGAAAAAGAAAAAGCGGTTGGGGTAGAGCTGCTCAGGCAGGTTGAGCGATTTATTTATTTGCAAACCATCGATCAGCGCTGGAAAGAGCACTTGCAGGCGATGGATCATTTGCGCGATGGGATTCATTTCCGTGGCTATGCGCAGAAAGATCCGAAGCAAGAATATAAGCGGGAAGGCTTTAACCTGTTTACTGCAATGACGTTTCAGATTCGTAACGAAGTGCTGGAGAAAGTATTTAAGGCGCAGATCCAGCAATCTTCGCGCGAGCGTGTGGAAAGTGATTTGCATCGCTTGGAAGAGGCGAGACGACAAGAAGCAGAGCGTCTGCAAAAGCAGCAGGTGCTCGGCCATGGTCAGCTACCCAACGGCAATGGCAAGCCCGCTGCCGCTGCGCCGGCACCGTCGCTGCCCTTGGGCCGTCCGATGCCGATGGAGCAAGGCCGCGGCGAGCCCGACGCAGGGATGAATCGCCACCAGCGTCGCTTCATGAAGGCGCAAGAGCGTAAAGATAAGCGCCAAACAGGCAAGCATGTCTAGCGTCGAAAGCCCGAAAGACATTTTGCAGCGCAAAGGTTTGCGCCCGAAAAAGTCGTTCGGGCAAAACTTCTTAGTCGATGAAACCCATTTGCACGCGATCGCCAGACGCGTCAAAATGTTCTGCACAAAGAGCGACACCCCTGTCTTTGAAATCGGCGCGGGCCTCGGCGCCCTCACCGGAGCGCTGCGCAACGAACACCTCCTCGTACATGCCATCGAGCGCGACCGCGATCTCATCCCGCTTCTCCGAGAAAAATTCGGCCAAACCATCACCCTGCATGAAGCCAATGCCCTCACATTCGACTTCTCTCAAGTGGCCAGCGATTTCGTCCTATGCGGAAACCTCCCCTACCATCTCACCAGCTCCATCCTATTCAACGCCCTCGACAACTATGAACACCTGTGCGGCGCCGTCTTCCTCGTACAGCAGGAAGTCGCTGATCGTATCCTTGCACCACCAAACAACAAAACTTACGGCCTTCTCTCTGTGCTCCTACAAGCACGATTTTCCGTAGAATATGTGCGCAACGTTCCCAAAGGTGCTTTTTGGCCGGTGCCCCAAGTTGATTCCACAGTTATCGCACTCGGACCAAAACCGCCCAGCGAGAGAGCGCAGGTCGACTGGCCATCTTTTGTAACGCTGGTCAAGAAAGCATTTTCGCAGCGACGAAAAACGCTGCGCAACACCTTGGCTTCTATTGCTGGTATTCGCGAGGTACTGGCAGCCGCCCAGATAGATGATGGATTACGTGCAGAGAATTTATCATGGCAGGATTTCGCGCGCCTTGCGCAGGAGCTTGCACGTGCCTGAAGGACCCGAGGTCGAAACGATTCGCCGTACGCTTGAGCCGCAGCTCCTCGGGCGCTCCCTGCATGAGCCATGGACGAGCGGGCTCAAGCTGCGCAGCAATCAGAATGAAGGGGCACTCAAAGCGCTTGAGCACAAACCGATCAAAGCACTCGGTCGTCGAGGCAAACTCATGTGGATAGACTTTGCTGGCGATATGAGTTTGCTCGTGCGACTCGGAATGACCGGGCGCCTATATGTGAAAAATCGCGCTGAACCTACAGAATCACACACACATTTTAGAGCGCATTTAGATCGCGGGGAACTCGAGTTGCGCTTTGTGGATCCTCGACGCTTTGGCGATTTGCAGGTTGTCGATGCAGCAAGAAAGCAACATGAGATAAACCGAATTGGGCCAGATCCTCTGAGCTGGAAAGAAGAAGAGAAGTTAGCGCTTGTAGCACGCGTACGGGCAAGTGATCGCACTATCAAAGACATCTTGCTTGACCAATCTGTGCTCGCTGGTGTGGGTAATATTTATGCATCGGAAAGCTTATTTGCTGCACGCATTCACCCACAAGCGCGCGGGTGCCAACTATCGAAGCCACGCATTGGCAAGCTGCTGGAACATACTGCAGCGGTGCTCGAGCTTGCGGTTCGCCACAACGGCACGACGTTTTCCAACTATGTGGATGGGGCGGGGAAAAAAGGCGATAATCTTAATTTCGTGAACGTATTTCAGCGTACGGGCGAGCCTTGCTATGTATGCCAAAAACCTATAAGACGTGCGGTGCAATCGGGGAGAAGTACCTTTTACTGTATGAAATGCCAGAAATGCACCTAACTCTGAAACATGGGTTCATCTTTCTCCCAGTATTCACGCTTATGCTTTGCTCTTCCTGCGAACCCTGTTCCAGCGGCAGTGATGCAGAAATCGCTCAGTGCCTGCGAACAACACCCAAAGAGGACATCCAACAAGACCAGGAAGTCAGAAGCTACCTATCTCGCCACAAGGTTTACATTTCGCTCACCACATCCCCCACGCGCATTTCTAAGATTTTGCCCGTATTGCAGGCACTTGATACCGAATATGTAGAGAACATCTTTTTGGCCTTGCCGGATAGATATCGTAATTCTGAAAACTATGTGATTCCAGCCGAGCTGGACCAATTTCCTAAGCTCAAGATCCTTCGCACACCTACCGACCTAGGTCCGATCATGAAACTCTTGCCTGCTGTTCTTGCAGTGAAAAGTGATCCTGATGCAATTGTGTTAACCGTCGATGATGACACCGGCTATCCTTTCGGCATGGTAGGGCAACTCATCAAAGCAACAATCAAACAGGGGGCCGCTTCAACAACACTGGGAACCAACATCGACCTTTGGGGAATTGATCGCTATGGGCGATGGCCTGAGAAGATTCCTGCGCTTCCAGACTGCTACAGCGGCGCAGAGATTTCATTTTGCGATGTCGTTCAAGGCTATGCGGCGGCTGCCTATAAAACGAGATGGATCGATGCGAAGCTCATGGTGCAGCTGGGCGAACTCGATATCAGCTGTAAGATGTCAGACGATCTTGTCATCAGCTTTGCGCTCGCGTTGCAACACATTCCAAGGGTGTCTGTCTTTAACAAATTTGCCTCTCACCCAATTGGATTTTCCTATAATTCTGGTGCTGACGCGCTGCATTTAGGATCCGGTTCCCAGAGGACATCAAGCGCTTCAAGTACCAATGCACCGCGCTATCAGAAGTGCATTGAAATTATGCACAATTGGACTATAAGCAATTGAATGCGTTCTATTGCTATTTCTATCATTTTATCTATGGGAACCGCCTGTCAGATTTGCACACTTCCAACAGTGGAAGAGACTTTGACATGCCTGCGTGAGCAGCCCAAAGAAGATGTGAAAGAAAAATATGCTGAAGCACGAAAACACATCGACAACCACAAAACGTATTTCTCTCTCACAACTTCGCCAAAAAGAATTAGAGACAAAGGGTTTCTGCTGGTATTAGAGACACTTCAGTCCGAATATATCGACAGTATTTTGCTTTTTCTGCCTGAAAAATACAAGGACCGTGAGCCCTATGTCATCCCTGATCAGGTCAGGAACTTCCCCAAACTTCAAATTATCCAGGAAGGCAAAGACTGGGGGCCAATTATGAAAATTTTGCCTGCACTTGAACGGTTTCAAAATGATCCTGACGCCATCATTATTGCTGTCGACGATGACACTGGCTACAGCGCGGGAATGGCGGGGCAACTCATAAAATCGGTGGCGATGCATGACACCGTAGTCGGTAACTTCGGACATAACCTGGGGCACTGGGGAGCGAGACAGCAATTTTGGCCAGACCCATCGGAACGCACCTCAGCTTGCGAAAATGGCGAGGAAAATCTCTGCGATATTCTCGAAGGATTTGGTGGCGTCGCTTATAAGGCGAAGTTCTTTGATGTGAACCGCTTGAAAGAGCTTTCACAATTGAGCCTCGCTTGCAAAACTTCTGATGATTATGTGATCCACCACGCCTTGGCAGAAAAAAATGTGCCACGCCGAAGGATCCAAAATACTTACATTCCAGGCGTACACCAATTTTACTTTGGATTTAAGTCAGACGCTCTTCACCAAGGAGCCGGCTATCGAGGTCACGCGTTCACAAACAAGCAAAGGTATCGAGCCTGCCAGCGGGATATCCAGAGAAAGAAGGATAGCGCGAAGTGAAGACGCAATTCTTCTCTCTTTGTTTTTTAGCTTTGGTGCTGGTCACGTGTGCGTCCTGCGAGCCCTGTGCGGGCAATAGCGATGAAGATACAGTGCTGTGTCTTCGGGGACTTCCGAAAGAAGACATTTTGCAGGATCAAGCTATAAAGCAATACCTATCCAAGCATAGGGTTTATGTTTCTTTATCGACTTCACCGACTCGTATTTCTAAGCTTTTGCCCGTCTTACAAACAGTGGATACAGAGTATGTGGAAAATATTCTACTAGCGCTGCCTCAGAGATACCGCAATAAAGAAGACGGACAGTATGTCATCCCACCGGAGATAGCGAATTTCCCCAAACTTAAAATCATTCGCAGAGATCAAGACTTAGGTCCAATCATGAAGCTAATTCCTGCTGTTGAAGAAGTGAAAGCAAGTGATCCTGAGGCAATTGTCATCACGATCGACGACGATACAGGGTATCCAGCCGGTGTCTTCGGTCAGCTTATCAAGGCAGCCATTAAGCAGGAGACAGTATCCGCCGCAATTGCAAGAAACCTAGATATATCGGGTTTGGATAGGTACCAACTGATGCCCTCCAAAACTCTGCTGTCCAAGCCGGAATGCTATAGCGGACATGAGATTTCATATTGTGACCTAGTGTTTGGCTACGCAGGGGTCGCCTACAAAGCAAAATGGGTAAACACTGACTTACTCACGACACTATCAACCTTGGATCCGAGTTGCAGAACATCTGATGATCTCGTCATCAGCTTTGGGCTGGCTTTGCAAAATATTCCGCGCGTGTCTGTGTCAAATCAATATACGCCTCTTCCAACTCAGTTCGCTTTTGGATTTAGAGCGGATGCATTGCAGCGAGGATCTGGATCACTGCAAGTGGCAAGTAATTCGGATGTCACGTCCTTGCGATATCGGACATGCGCAAAAATTATGCATGAATGGGTTCAGAAAAATATCTTGTTTTAATTGGAGAATTATTTCGTGAAAGTAGTTTTATTTATATTGATAGGCTTTGGAATTGTGCATCACGTAAATGCTCTGCCAGTTCGACCAGGCGCTGATTTTCTGAGACCCGGAACAATGTCGCTCGCCGGTGCAGTGAAGGCTCCACTCTCCTTCGACACGATGGGCCATACGTCTCTGGGTCTCGAGTTCACCCCGGAGTGGAGTTATTTTCCGCTGCGCGGTTTTGAATTTTCCATCGGATTATTGCTGGCTGGCGGCATTGCAGCAGAACCGATCGAATATCAACAATACGGGCCTTTGCGATGGGGCGCAAAATTTGGCACACGTTACTATTTTGACGTTGGTCAAATTTTCTTTCCCTTTGTTGGTGTGAGCTTCGGAGCAGACATCGTTAGTAATTTTGTTCAGAGCTTTCACTTTTGGGTAGAAATCCCCGCAGGGCTCCTCATAATGCTCAATGAACATGTGGGCCTTCAGGTTGGCGCACCGTTAAAAATAAATGTAGTTCCCCCGCTGCGTCTCGGGGTCGGCCGATTTGAATGGACACCCGGCTATCTTGGCGTGCAAGCCTTTTTTTAAATCGTGGGTATTGGCAATATGAATATTCGAACTCTTTTCTTTGTGCTCATCTCAACCATTGGTTGGGCAGAAAAAGCCTTGCCGGATAGAGCACATGCAATATCTGTTGACGTCGCGGCTATTCCCTTTGGTGAGCTCAGCCTAATATATCAACACAAAACAATGCCATTCTTAAACTTGGTATTTCCTCTAGATATCCAATCTCTGTCCGTCTTTTTGCTGCCCCAAGAAGTCATCACCGTACAAAGAACCACGTTTGGTTTTGGTATTCTGCCTGACCTCACAGTGGCAAGCGGCATCGGGGTTAAGCTGCACTATTCCGGTTGGTATGTGGAGCCACTTCTTGGTCTTGGCTATGCGCGAATCGATTATCCATCTCGATATGGCACGCGGCATTTACTGATGATCAAACCTGCCTTGTTGCTTGGATATCACACGACATTTCCCTTCGGCATGTATCTCGATGTTGGGATTGGACTTGCGGGAAGAATCTTTATCCCCACTGCTGATGCGAACGCGCTTATTCAGCCAAATGGACGAATCGCGGTGGGCTATGCTTGGTAATCTTTTAGCCTGTTGTCTAGCAATCCTTTGCACCGGTATGAGTTGCTTCTCGATGCCGCAGGAGTGTCGCGGACCGGGAAAGACGCGCACCGTCGATCTTCATGCGGGAGATCCAAATAGTGAACTCGCGGTCGTCAGCATTGATACAACACCTGGCCCAGCGTCACAAATGTATGAAGCAACTCTCAATCATTTTGGCTATGAACATTACTTGCTGGGTTCAACAAAGGAAAAACCACAGCCACCGTCGAACGGTGTATTTAGATTGGCATTCTGGCACTACCGGTACCAAAGATATTTGGAGACTGTTCAACAAATTGCCAAAACGAATCCGCGAAAAATCATTATCCTGTCGGATGCCAATGATGTTCTCTTTGCTGCTCCACCAGCAGAACTGATCCAGAAATTCAAACAGACGGGCAAAGAGATAATTTTGACTGGCCATATGAGCTGCTGCAACGTTCGCCTCTACGAATATGTCAGGGAAGAGGCTAAGAGTTTACATTTTGAAGAAAGTGACCTTTTTAGCACAGACCCCAAAATCAAAGATTCAATTGGTCTCTTGCAATTTCTTCTCGCGGTACAAGGAAGAAAATATGGCGATAGCGATGGGCCTCTCTATCTTTGGACTCCCGCTGCGCAGCGCGAGATGAAACTCATTAAGGCGATCCCCATGGTGACAAAATACCGCTACGTCAATGCAGGCGGAGTTATGGGATATGCCAACAGTTTGGCAAAGGCAATGACTGAGCTTAACATGCAGCCCTTCGATGACGATGAGGAACAATGGACACTCTGGTACGCCGGAGCAAATGGCGGTTATCATTCTCAAAGGGCCTTGCTCGACTATCAAAGAGACATGTTCGCACTTGTCGATGACTTCGTTGAAGGTGAAACCGATAAACTCCGTGTACTCTTTGATGATCAACCAGAATTACCCACAGGGAAATTTTTCAACTTTACGCTTGATGCACAAAAGAACCGGTGGAAAACAGAATTTGGAACCTACCCGGTAATTTTCCATTGTGCTGGCTGCAACGTGTCTTCAGAAAAAATGCGCATATTTCATGAACGCATCTTACGTGTCATGGATGCTCAGAGTTTTCTTTCACCTGCGCTCTTTCAATATGTTGGAAAATGCTAGCTAGCGACACTCCTGAATGGCCGTCTGATTGTTCTCATAGCTATCGCCACCTTTCTCTTTAAAACAATCTGTCAGCGCCTTGATCGCTTTATGCTTCTGATCAGCGATCGCAAAGTGCTCAATAAAATCTCCAGGCTCCCACACCACATCCTCCCCATACGCAAAAAGGGTAATCATTCCACTTCCCGGGTAAAACGCTGTCAAATGCCGTTGCGGTAGTATGATTGCTTCCTTCGCAACAAGAGAGGGGTCGTAATATTTCTGCTCCACAGGTGTATAGCTCAGCTCCCCCCGCCCATCCTTGCCTATAAAACCAAAGATGTAGTCTTGAAGCGCCTCTTGCTCTGGCTGATTGTGGTTTCTGTAATAGGCGTAGCTCCGTGCAACCGTTGCCAACATTTCTCTCGACCATGGATCATTCTTTAATAGAAAAATACCCGCGTTGATCTTCATGTAGGGCTCTCTCGATACCAAAAATGATTTACCGGGGTGCTTCGCGGTTATCTCCTCAAGCGGGATTGTGAAATTGGTGAAAAGCGCATCTGCATCCACCCACATCACCCAGCCATAGCGACGTTTTTCTGGGTCATGGCTGCGCGCATCGCGCTCCTCGAAAGCAGCCTGAACGGCGAATATTTTTTGCCAATAAAGGCCCAGTTGAAACACCTTGCTGGACGCGAACCTGTCAATAAACTGCTCGGTTAATAGGTTGTTGCGCAAGATATAATCATAGCCAAATTTTCTGGCATATCGCTGATGGACATCCTTCGCCAAGTCCAAATATTTCACATCCAATGTGGAATGGCTCACGATGGCGATGCATGGCTTGCTGGCATCACCCGGGTTGCACTGAATAATTTGATCGCTCAGTCGTTGACTTAGATCTTCTGTAACGCGCTCAAATTGCTCTGGCTCACAGCCAAGCAATAGTGCGGCCATGGCCAATGGACACAACCAAAATCCTACAGTATCAGTACGCAATGTTTTATCCCTATTTCACTCTCAAATTTCGGCAGCATCTCTTATTGGCGCTATTGTCTTTGAGCGCCCAAAAAATCAATGCAGACCCTACACCATTTTTGTCCAAGGGCAAAATGCATGTAGGTGGGTTTCTCTCTTTTCCTTTTGAATACGATAATACAAGGACGTTTTCACTCGGCCTTCGACTTGAGCCCGAATATGGCTATTTTGTCATAAACCAGCTTGAGATCGTTGGTGCGGGGTTTGCGCAGACGCAAATTTACCGCTCCGATGAACCACCGGGGCGGGCCAAATTTGTGCGCTGGGGCGGGCAGGTTGGGGCGAACTACTACTTTGACCTGCACAGCTCTTTTTTCCCATACACCGGCCTTCACTTCGGCGTTCATGTCAACAATTTGGATGCTCAAACCGGGCAGTGGTTTTTTGAAGTTCCCGTTGGGGCACTCTTTTTGATCAACGATCGTGTTGGCATTCGAGCCGGTTTTCCTCTACAACTGATCTTTTGGACCAACTCTATTTTTCACAAAATCACCGCGGGCCCTGTGTTTTTGGGTGTTATGGTCTTCTTCTAGCGCCTTTGGAGTTCCGTTCGTGTCTGCCAACGACTTCACCCATCTGCATCTGCACACCCAATACTCCTTCCTCGACGGTGCCATTCGCATCAAGGATCTGGTCAAGCGTGTGAGTGAGCTCGGCATGAAACAAGTGGCTGTCACCGATCATGGCAATTTGTTTGGCGCGCTGGATTTTTATATGCAGGCAAAGAGTGCTGGCATCAGGCCCATTCTCGGAATGGAAGCCTATGTAACGGGCAAAGCCAAACATACCGACAAAATCCGCGAGAACTTTCACCTGGTGCTACTTGCCGAGAATAACATCGGCTACGACAACTTGCGCAAACTGAGCTCCAAGGCATTTCTGAATGGCAAATTTTATTATCCACGCGTCGATAAAGATTTGCTCTATGAACACCGCGAAGGATTAATTGCCACCACCGCATGTCTCGGCGGCGAGGTTGGTAAGAAGTGCGCAAAAGATGATCTCGATGGTGCGCGGGAAGCCGCACGAGATTTCAAACGCATTTTCGGGCCCAATAATTTCTTTCTCGAAGTTCAGCCCAACGGCATTGAGGTGCAAAACAAAGTCAACGCTACTCTCGTGGAAATGGCAAAGGACGAAGGGCTGCGCACCATTGCCACCAACGATTGCCATTATGTGACGCGCGATCAACATGACGCGCAAAATATTCTGATGGCAATTCGTCAGCAAAAAGCTTGGAACGACCCGACGCTGCATAAACACGAAACCGATGCTTTTTATATTCGCTCCGGCGAGGAAATGTGGGGGCTTCTCAAAGACGACCACGCTTCTGCTTTTGAAATGGCTTGTGAAATCGGCGCTCGATGTAAAGTTGATCTCGATCTTGGCAAAACTTTTCTTCCCCCGTTTCCGTGTCCAGACGGATACAAGGATGAGGTTGATTACATTCGAAGCCTTGCACAAAAAGGGCTTGAACGTAGGTTTAAAGAAATCTCTTACATCGTCGATCGCGACCAGTATCAGCAGCGGCTCGATAGCGAAATCGCCGTGATCATAGGGATGGGATTCTCCAGCTACTTTTTGATTGTGCAAGATTTCATCAACTGGGCCAAGAATAACGGCATTCGCGTAGGCCCGGGACGTGGTTCAGGAGCAGGTAGCCTTGTCGCTTATGCGCTGCGCATCACTGACATTGATCCGATCCCTTATCATCTGCTATTTGAGCGCTTTTTGAATCCCGAGCGCGTATCCATGCCTGATTTCGACGTGGATTTCATGCAGGCGCGAAGAGGTGAGGTAATTCAATACGTCGCCGATCATTATGGACGTGATCACGTTGGGCAGATTGCCACCTATGCGGCGTTGAATCCAAAGAGTGCGATCAAAGATGTGGCACGCACTTTGGGTGTCCCGTTCTCGGAAATTAATGAGCTGACCAAACCCATGCCCCTCTTGGTCGATGGCAAAAAACCCGATCTCGAACATGCGCTCGAATATGCCCCCAAGCTGAAAGAGAAAGCCCTCACCGATCCAACTTACCGTCGTGTGCTGGATACGGCGCGCGTGCTCGAGGGCCTATATCGGCAAGCGGGTATGCACGCAGGTGGCGTCGTAATTGCCGAGAGGCCACTTGTAGATTACGTACCTGTTTTTGCTGGGCAGAATGGGGAGCTCGTCACTCAGTTTGATAAAGATAAGGTAGAGGCCGCGGGCCTGTTGAAATTCGACTTTTTGGGGTTGAAGACGCTGGATGTTATTCATCAGGCGGAAATTTTGATTAATGAGCGCGTCGCAATGGAGAACAAGCTTTCTTCGGACGCGCGGGCAGAGGCGGCGAAGAAGCATCCGCATATGCGGTCCACCCTCACCGCCACCGAGATTGCGCCACTGGTTGTTGAGTTGCTGCATCCGGAGGAAAGTGATGTTTATGAGTTGATTAGCTCTGGGGATACGCTCGGGGTGTTTCAAGTCGAGTCTTCGGGCTTTCAGGATCTGTGCAGGAGACTCAAGCCCGATTGTTTTGAAGATATCATCGCCGCTGTGGCGCTTTATCGTCCGGGCCCGATGCAGTCGGGCATGGTGGACGATTTCATTGATCGAAAACACGGACGCAAAAAAGTTGAATATCCGCATCCACTTCTCGAGACGGTACTGAAACCTACCTACGGCACCATCGTCTATCAGGAACAGGTGATGCAGGCCGCGCAAGTCTTGGCAGGCTACACGCTCGGTAGCGCTGATATTTTGCGACGTGCCATGGGCAAAAAGAAACTCGAAGAGATGCAAGAGCAGCGTTCGGCTTTTATCAGCGGTTCACAAGCAAATGGCGTGGATCCAAAACAGGCTGGCGATATTTTTGATTTGATTGAGAAATTTGCCGGTTACGGTTTCAATAAAAGCCACTCGGCAGCCTATGCACTCATCACCTATCAAACAGCTTATCTGAAATGTTTCTACCCTGTCGAATTTATGACGGCACTGTTAACCACGTCTTCGGATTCCACTGATGACGTCGTAAAATACATCTACGAAGCACGCACCACGGGCATCAACGTGCTCCCGCCAGACATAAACGTCTCTTCGCGCAGATTTACTGTCGACTACCTGCAAAACCCGCCGACACGACGAAAGAATGCACACACTGCTTACGGGCAAATTCGTTTCGGGCTCGAAGCCGTCAAGGGTCTAGGTGATGCAGCGCTGGATGTGATTTTGGAAGCACGTGCCGACAAGGGTGCCTTCAAAAACCTGTTCCAGTTTTGCGAAAGTGTGAGCCTACAAAAAATCAACAAGAAAGTTCTGGAAGCGTTGATTACCTCTGGAGCCATGGATGGATTTGGCCACGCGCGCAAACAGCATTTCATGGCTATCGAAAGGGCAATGACCGCTGCACACAGCACCCAGCGCGATGCAGCAGTGGGTCAGACAAACTTGTTTAGCTTATTTTCGGGGCCACAAGAATCCAGCCCGACGCATGAAGAATACGACGCAGTGGGCGAATGGCCCGAGAAAGAAAAGCTGAGTCTTGAACGCGATGCTATTGGCTTTTATCTCTCTGGGCATCCCCTGGATCGGTATATCAAGGAAGCCAAGAAACTTGGTGCAATTCCAACAGTTCAGCTGGTCAATGCGAAGCACAATGACAGCGTGCTGATCGTGGGTATCGTTGCTGATTTACGTGAACGACCGATGAAAAATGGCGACGGCCGTTGGGCAATTGCAACCATCGAGGACAACTTTGGGCAAGCTGAAGTGCTGTGCTTCAGCAAAGTCTACCTAGAGGCAGAGGGCCCTTTGAAGAGTGGAGAGCCGTTACTCATCAAGGGACGTGCGTTGATCGACGACATCGATGACGATGGCAGGCAAGCCACGCCAAAAATGCGGCTGGAGAGCGTGATTTCCTTGAGCAATGCGCAAAAAGAGCGCACACGCTGTTTGGAACTTCGCATCAAACTTTCTGATCAACCCTTGGATAACGATCATTTGTTTGCGCGCATTCAAGAGATCTGTGCAAAGCATAAGGGCAATAAGCCCCTGCAGTTTGTACTCCTCACCGCAGATGGATGCGAAGTACTGGTACGTGCTGGAAAAGAACTGGCTGTGGAACCAAATGATGACCTCGTCATGGCCCTAGAAGTGTGCACAGGCATTACGCAGGTGTCACGCGTCTAGATCTTTCAGGACCCTCACCCATTGGGGAAAAACCTCTCGCACATCTTCCGCAATATCCCTGGGCACCACGCAATGCGCGGCCCCATGATCGGACATATACGCGATAATGCCCGCCTTGCCAGCATTCACAGCGCCACAAACATCCGCCTCGAGCGTAAGCCAACTAATCGTGTTATCTTCCTTCTGGAAAAAATAACGTTCACTATTCTCCGATAGCGGACTCACCTGTTTGTCGAGGCGATTTCGATTGACCCAACGCCTAATCAAACCATATTGTTCGTTGCGGCCCATCGCTTTGAGTTCAGCAAGCTGCTTCGCTCTCTGCCGCGCTTCAAAGTCTTCATCGCTCTCCACCACCAGCTCCACAGATTTCTCAGCTCTCGGCCGGGCGCTCTGGCGATGGTTCTTTTGCCGATCTTCAACTTCCTTCACACGTTCTTCAGTGACCAAACCAGCCTTCAGCAATTGCGCCTTCAGATTAAACATGTTCAGCCCTCCCACTAACGAGTGATTCTTCAGGTACTCCCCAACGTAACTCTTCGCTTTGATCAAGTTTGCGCAAGATGTCAAAGCGAAAGATCCCCAAAGCATGATTGTCACTGAAGCGGAAACTCACCGCGTAGCGACCTACCAAATCTGCTCCAGAAATCGTCTGCACTCTGTTCTCGTGAAACCGCACAATGCGCTGGTGCCCCTGGCATTCGGCGCAAGGACAATAGCCTCTTAAGCGCGTAATGGGTAACCGGCTGATATGGCCATCGGCCCACGTGATGGCAACAAGATGTTGATCGTTTTGCACTTGAATATCGACGGGAGTAAACTCTTTCATGAATACATCCTCATCCATAGCCGTGCCCGCTGGTTGTGATAAAAACGCCGCAGAAAACTCATAGGCCACATGGCGTACCAAGCGCTTAAAAACGCTCCGGCCCAAGTTGGGCGATAGCATTGCTCGTCTTGATCAAAAAACAATCCACCCATTTGCTCTTGTTCTTTCAGATCCGTCACCAAACTATTTTGCACTTCAGAGAGTTCTTCTCCCTCTGTGATCAGCGTTGGAGTCCCGCCTTTTTTGACGAGCTTTCGCAGATAAAACTGATGAATGCGCACCAACAATTTTGGCTCTTTAATCATTTGCCACCCCCGACAAATCTTCCTTTTATTATTAATCGGCATTCCTGCTAAATCACTGTTATAGGTGCAAAGCTCAGTACCATCAGAGAAACGTGACGTCATTTCCAAAAATGCATGAAGTAATTGTTCTTGATGCTCCTCGGCAACAAGCGCTGTAGCCAGCGCCATGATTTTTTGCTGCCGATGCACCAGCCCACGCATATAAATGCGCATATTGGACACTTCGTCGTAAGTCACCGCATCGAAACAATACAAAAAACCCAAACTCTCAAGGCTCTTGGCACTGGCATCAAATGTGGCGCGCACACTAGGCGGCGCAAAGTCGCTCAAAATGGATCGCAAAAGGGGCTTTGGCGCAAGGCGTTGCGTTCGCCGCACCATAATTGGCACCGCAACATACCATGCAAGGATCGCGATTATCGCAAGCAACAAAAGATTCGACATGAGGATGGATCAATCGGAAAAAAGCGCGTTTTGCAAAGGGGGAGCTGGATGCCTATCAAACCACCCAGAACTGGTAAGCTCCATGGCCGAAAGGGGGGGGCAAAAATAATAGCCTTGCGCGCAGCGAACCCCAAGCGTCATGGCGGCTTGTAACTCTCGATCTGTTTCAACGTTCTCCAGAATCATCGGTATTAAGAGTTGGCTGGCCATGTGAGAAGCTGCCCCTACAATCACTTGTTTTGTCGCATCGGTATCGAGAGAGCGGCAAAATGCGCCCGACAGCTTAATATAATCGGGCTTTAGCTCCTGCAGTAATTTGAGATTGGCGTAGCCCTCACCAAAATCGTCAAGGGCAATGCCAAAACCACTATCCCGCAATAAGGTCACAGTTTGGGAAAAGGCCTCTTGATTTAGAATGCCCTGCTGTTCAGTCAACTCAAATACAATGTCCGTATGTCTAAAACTTGTGCCCTGCAGCAGCGATGTCATTTTTGAGAAAAAACTTGGATTAATCAAGGATCGCGGGCGTACATTCATGAATAATCTGCACCCATGACGCAATTTTTCCGCCTCCTTCAAAGCGGCCTGCAGACAATGCAAATCTGTCTCGAAAAGCATCTCTTTGCGCTCAGCATAAGCGAACAAAATCTCCGGCGTCCATCGTGGCGCATTTTTGGGCGCACGCGCAAGACTCTCGACCCCAAGGGTTCGTGGGGTCGAGGCCATTTTATCAAACCCCACAATCGGTTGCAACAAAGCCTGCATGGCATAGGATTTTAGAAACTGCTCCAGCTTCATGAAATGACAAACATCCACATGGCCGCTCAACTTTGTTTTTTGTTTGTCCGTCGCAATTGACTGAAGCACGGACACATCGATGGGCTTTTCAAGCACATGTTGGCCACCAGCCCCCTGCACAAGATCACGGATCTCTGCGCTGGCCTCTGCAACTGCTGCAAAAATAACCGTTGACGGAAAATGCGTGCGCACATGGTGAATGAGTTTCAAACCCTCAAAACCACCTAATTCAGAGAGTTGCAAGTCTGTCACAACCGCCGCGAATTGGTGATGCGAAAGCAGGGCCTCCGCAGCTTCAATTTCTTCGCAAACAAAAAAGCAAATATTGTGCGCATCCACCTCTTTCGCCGCGGCAATCAGCTCGTTCGGTTCAGATGTCATCAACAAAATGCGTTTGATCGAGGCACTCATAGAAACTGGCCCAGATTTCTCAGGTAGTCCCAGTCGATGTAACCAAAGTAATTCGCAACAGCAACCCAGGCTGCGGCGACAGTTACCGTCGCCATGATAAAAGCCCCGATACGTCGATAACTCCGTTTTTTCGAACATCGAATTGGATCTCGCATGAGTTCCTTAAGCCGTTCAACGCGCCCATCTCCTGGTGACAACCTATCCAGGCGACGAAGAAGCTTTCGAAAAAGCCGCAAGCGCCCAAACACGATGGACGCTTCCGCGCCGGCAAGCTGCACTTCAGCCACGTCTGGCTCTTGCTTGCAGAGCTTCACCAAACCTTTGAATGCTGCGTTTTGCTCACCAGAAGTTGCGCCAGCATAAATTTGTGCCAACAAAACCCATGCTTTTGCTTCTGCCTCGCTCGGAAAGAGATTTTGATAGTGCTCCGCATAGGGCAAAATTTCTGAATATTTTTTCTCGTCTAAAGCTCTGGGAATGGCCGATCGCAAATATTCTCTCTCGAACATGCGATGAAGCTCGGCATCATGCTCAATATCGACGCCCATTTCCTTGGCGCGCAAAATAATAAAGCGCTCCACCGGATCAGAAATCCATTCGCAAATAGTCTCAAAACGATCGCGCATCTTCTGCCGCAATGGATCGCCCATCGGCAGGGACTTAATCGCAGCCCGAATGCGCTCACGCACGGCATCTAAAATTCCTTCAATCTGTGTTTCTCGCGTCTCGAGAGAAAGCGGAACCAGCGCCAAAAATCCGCTCGAAAGCAGACAATCCGCCAATTCATAAACCTCGCGTAATGGCCTTTCGTCAGCGAGATACGTCGCACGTGCAGCGCACATCATCATGATAGCCCGTTCAATTTCCAATGATGAATCAGGCTGTTCTCGACGCAAAATCTGGGCTATTTCTCGAAGTGGTTTCCCTCCTTGGGCTAGCACGACGACCCTGCGCTCCGTGTCCGTCATTTCATCTGTAGAAATAAGGGCATCTTGGCCATCTAACGCACATAGATAACGTGCTTGATCGGTCAAAATTGCGGTGACGAGAGTCTGCTCGCGGCAAAGTTTCACCGTAGACATGGCAATAGAATTGCTGTCTCGCTCGGCAATGACACTTTCCTCAAATAACGCATCGCCATTGGTCAAAGAAAAAACTTCTGCAACTTCCTCTTTGGCACTCGTTCCACTCGCATCAGAATAGACACAATAGACGGCCCCTCTCACAATAGACATTACTTTGACGCAATCTCCAGATTGGACCTTGAGCCAACCGCTCTTTTGCTCTTTTGCCAGCCGCAATAGAATCGGAGAAATGCCGAGAACATCCAATTCATGTCTCTGAAATGTGGCTGTGCTCTCCCGCCGTCCAAAAAGCTCCAACGCTGCATAAAAAAATGGGAACTCTCTCAGCGGTCTAAAATCCCCGGCTACGGCCTCGGAAAATTCTTCCTGACCGCTTAAAACTCTGTTTTTTATCTTCTGCCAAATGGCGTTTTGATCATAGGGACCGAGGACGCGCCCATCTTTTAGGCGCACATGCAAGCTAGCGCCTACTTGCTGCGCTGGCTCAGCCTCTAGCTGGTAAAAGCTCTCGCTGAGGGCCACGGAAAAAGCACGTTCAATTTCCTCATCGTGAACGCTCTCAAAGCTCTGTGATGCGTGCAAATGAAGAGGTGCGGTATCCAAATCGTCAGAAGCAGAAAGAAAGGTCCTCAGCGGCACATCGGCAAATGGTGCTGGAATCACTTTGTCGTGCGGTCCCACGCGGCCACCAGCACGCATCGCATCAAGCTCTTGCGCAGTGACTGGCGTGGAAGATTGGTCTTCTTTGATGACGAAGAACCGACTATCTAAGGCCATGTGCATCTCCCTGTCGGCCAGTTCTACTTTTAATTGCGCCCGAGGTCAACGCATTGGCCAATGCCATCTTTTGCTTTTTGCCAAAACGTTGTGCTAAACTCGAATAAAGATGGGTCATCGACTTTTGGGGATTGGAATGTGGAAATCAAGACGAGACTTTGAAGCAGAAATCATTGCGAAGGCATGGGAAGATAAAAACTTTAAAGCACGTCTCTTGGCTAATCCCAAAGCTATCGTGGAAGAGATGAGCGGTGAAAGTCTCCCCAAAGAAATGCAAGTCAGCGTTTTTGAAGAGAGCCCCAAGAAAGTCTGCGTGGTCTTGCCTAAAAACCCAGACGAAGAACTCAGTGAAGATGAACTAGAGCAAGTCGCTGGCGGCGTGGGCTACAGTCCGGAAGACAGAGCGGGATACATCAACAGTGTGTTTTCTCGGTTATAAAAAAAACCCGTATTGACATAATAGCTATCTCTTATAGAATTGCCAGAATTCACCCTATTATTATGCAATGCCCCGGGTTAAGCTATTGAAAAATAATACTTATACCTACCTACTGATAGGGCTCGTTGCCCTCTTGAGCGCATGTGATCAGTGCGGTGTGGCGTATTGGCAGCCGCAGCTAACCAATGTCACAATGTCTCCTGCTCAGGCACAGGTTGAAGACAATTCACCTCTTCGCTTTACCGTTGAGCACCAACGTTCCCGCACAGGGGATCCCTCCCTTGTGATTAACCTCCGCTATAAAATGTCTCAGCGGTTTTCCAACGGTTATATCGATTTTCCTCAGCATATTGCACCTGCACGAATTGAAGAAATTGAACTTCTGACACCCGGGACACGGCTTCTTGATACGAAGGACGGGCAGGTCAAAGAAATCCAGCATGGGGGACATCACGATGTGCATTTGCGTTATCGCATCGTTTTAGCAAACAACGAACAGGACGTTCGCTCTCGCACGCCGGTGATTCGCGGAAACTATGTGCAAGCAGCAGCCAAGACAATACTCGCTTTCCCGCAATCCATTGGTACAAAAAGACTTGCCAGGATTGAATGGAGTGCACCGAGCGGCTGGCAGATCTTTTCAAGCTTTGGCGAATATACGGCTTCCCACATTGAGCAGAATGCGCAAACAATTTGGGAGGCGCTTTTTGTTGCCGGCGAGAACTTACGTGTCCACAAAACCTTCGCCAATAGCGACAAGCTAGAAAATAGGCGCGCACTTACTGTCGTCGTCAATGGCAATTTTCGTTTTCAAGATGATGCGTTTATCGCGATCGTCACCCGCATCATTTCTTCTCAGCGAGATTTTTTCCAAGATTATGCCTACCCGAACTATCTCATCAGCCTGTCGGAGAGTGGGCGGCGTGGAGCAAAAATTGGTGGCACCGCTCATCACAACGCCTTCAAAGTGCTTCTGCACACAGACACGCCTCTGTCTAACGGTGAGACGGCCCACCTTTTGAGCCACGAAGTTTTTCACAACTGGAATGGGTTTGTCATCAAGAAGGCACCAAAATGGTTTCGCGAAGGTTTTACCGATTATTATGGATTAACGCTCGCTTTTCGCGCGGGCTTGATTCCACGCAAGAAATATGTCGAGATTTTCAACAAGTGGCTTTGGACATATTACGCGTCGCCTCTACGCAATGAGCTCTCCAATAGAATGGAAGATATGGTCGATGACGATGATGAGCTCTTCGATATCCCCTATCAGCGTGGTGCAATTTTTGCCGCTAGGCTCAATGCACAAATTCGCGAGAAATCGAACGCACGACATTCTCTCGACAATATAATGCGGGATCTTGTTCAGGCTGCAAGAACCGGAGACAGTGCGGTAACAATTGAGAAAATCAATGCGCTCGCTAAACTGTACGGCAGCGGTGGCGACATCGCGCAAGAAATGGCACAATTGATGGATGATGGCAGAGATTTCACGCCACACGGGCAAGAACTCGGTGAATGCTACACATTGGATCCTGAGCGCGTTGGTACTGACTTCGAGCTTGGATTTGCTCTTCATCCTAATAGCGGCGTTGTTACCGGCGTAAAGCGCCAGAGCGCGGCTGCGCAAGCGGGCCTGCGCCCTAGCGATGTTCTCTCTCGCTATGAATTCGCCCAGGGGGCTCCCCATTTAAAAGCAACTGTCGAGCTCGCATTTAACCGACGCCGGATTTCTTTCTTTCCCGTCAAGCTTGAGACGACGAGAGATGGCTTTCAGTTTTCTGAGAACGCGGCGCATTGGCAGAACAAGCCAGATTTCTGTGAGCAGTCACTTATAGTTTGGTAGTCGAAAGAGGTGGTCGTTCACAGGCAGCGCCCTCACAAACATATGCCATTGGCTTCGTGAGCATAAAATGCACAGCGATAAGCATATTGGAAAAAGCTTGCGGATAACGTGTCAGCCCATCGCTAAATGCTTCGATGGTGCTGCACGCGCGCTGCCGATACGTGTCCTGGTCACTCAGGCCAGACAAGCGAAGCAAATTGAGGGCGTGCACAGAATTACCCGACGGTTCAGCTCCATCCTGCGATGGCTTTTCCCGCACCAGCAGTTTCTCATGGGCATCGCTCGTCATAAAAAAGCCACCAGCCTCTTCGTCTTCAAAACGCGCGCGCAAAATATCATCAAGCTCTACAGCCCGCTTGAGCCAGACCATCTCTTTCGTTGCCTCATAGAGATCAATTAAGCCTGCGCACAAAAATGCATAGTCGTCGAGAAAACCCAATGACCCTGTTTTTCCATCTTTGCGACTATGAAAGAGAACGCCTTCTTTGAAACAATTTTGCCAAATCCAATCAGCTGTATCCCTTGCAATTTGCACAAATTCCGGCCGCTTCAAAACAAGCCCAGCCTTCGCAAAAGCAGAGATCGTTAGGCCGTTCCACGAGGTCATAATCTTCTCATCACGATGAGGTTGCGGCCGCTTGTTGCGTGCTAGAAGCAAAATCGACCTTGCACGGTCAATCTTCTCGCTTGGCAGGGAAAGAGGAGCTGTTAGGTGCAAAATATTGCGCCCCTCAAAACTGCCCTCTTCGGTCACACCAAAATGTGCTTTGACGATTTGCGCGTCTTGACCAAGAATGTCTTCCAATTCTTTTGGCGTCCACGTGAAATAATACCCTTCGTCGAGATGGTCATCTGGGGTCAAGCTGTCGGCATCCGTTGCGGCATAAAAACCGCCAGATGGAGCCATCATGTCACGCTGCAGATATTGCAGGATGTCTGTCGCTACAAACGCGAATTCGGCAAGACCTGTAGCCTGATATCCCTCCACGTAAGCGATGGCTTGCAACGCATTATCGTAGAGCATCTTTTCAAAATGTGGGATCTGCCATTGTGCATCGGTGGCGTAGCGATGAAAGCCGCCGGCAAGTTGATCGTAAATACCACCTTCTGCCATTTTCTGCAGCGTATGGGTCGCCATGGCAAGCAGCTGCTTGTCTTCCACACAAAGCAACGTTCGAATGGGTAAGCTGCTGGGAAATTTCGGTGCACCAGAAATGCCGCCCGAGATTGGATCGTAGTGATTTTTGTAATGTTGCAATGCGCTAGCGAGAGCCTGCGGGTAATCAAGCTCTCCTTTCGTCGTGGTTGATTTGCTCGCTTGCACTGCTTTCACAAGCTGCGCTGATGCTCGAGCAATTCGCGATGGATCCTCATCGTACATCTCTTTCAAGTCTTTTAGCAAAGACAGGAAGCCTTTTCCTGCACCACGATCGCCATTCCTGGCAGGAAAATACGTGCCACCAAAAAACGGCTTTTTGTCGGGGTCTAGCCATACCGACATCGGCCAACCGCCAGCACCGGTGATCAGTTGCACAGCAGTCATATAAGTTGCGTCGATATCTGGCCGTTCCTCGCGATCAACTTTGATAGAAATAAAGTGATCATTCAAATAGCGCGCGATCTCCTCATCTTCAAACGACTCGTGCGCCATCACATGGCACCAATGACAAGTGGAGTAACCGATGCTCAAAAAAATGGGCCGATTATGCTTTTTCGCTTCAGCAAAAGCCTCTTCGCCCCAGGGAAACCAATCCACTGGATTGTGTGCGTGCTGGACAAGATATGGGCTGGTCTCATGAATCAATCGATTGGTGTGCGTCTTCGTTGTCATAGCGAGCGAGATACCGCACTTGCCCGAAACAGAAAAGCACTTTATGATGCATTTTTTATTTTCCAATTCATGGCTAGTTTATGTTGTTTAAAATATCGAAAGAATCACCGCTTGTGCCCATTTGTCTAATGGTCTTGTTGGTCGTTTGCTGGATGGAAGTCGATCTCTATGCGCCCAGCTTTCCACTCCTCAGACAATATTTCGGCACCACACAAGAAGCCATTCAGTGGACGTTGTCTGTTAATTTCATTGGTTTTTTTGTCTCTAGCTTATTTTGTGGACCGTTGTCTGACAGCTACGGGCGCAGGCCTGTGCTTATCTGGGGTTCACTAATTTTTGTGTTTGGTAGCCTGCTCTGCATCGCTGCACCAACGATCGAGATCTTATTGGCAGGGCGACTGATTCAAGGTCTCGGTGTGAGTGCGCCGATTACCGTCTGTGTTGCAGTCATTGCCGATATTTACACCGGCGAGCGACAGGTCAAGATGATGTCGTTCGTGAATAGTGCGATTACCATCGTGATGGCGATGGCGCCCCTGATCGGCGCCTATCTGTCAGACGCGTTTGGCTGGCGTGCTAACTTCATGTTCATTTTTGCAACAGCCATTTTGGGAACGCTCCTCATCTCGTTCATTTTGCCTGAGACACATGCAGCCGATCGGCGACAACGCTTTTCTCTCAGGCAACTGGCCTTGAATTACACGACCCTTCTACGCAGCAGAGTATTTATGGCGACCGTGATAGGTTCGATTTTTCTCACGACCCCCTATTTCGTGTTCATCGCCGTGATTCCATTTTTATTTATGGAGCAACTACAGCTGCCCTTATCGCAATACGTTTACTACCAAGGATCTGTTGTCAGTCTTTTTGCATTTTTAAGTTTGGCGATACCGACGATGATAGGGAAATTTGACGCAGATAAATTGAACTTGCGAAGCATAGGCCTGTCGCTAATTGGCATCACGGTCCTATGCATGCATGGTATGTTTTTTGCAGATCATGCGCTGACCATCACGATCCTGATGTGTATCTATGTAGCGGGACTCGTGTGGCCTTGCTCCTCGTTATTTAGTGCATCGCTGGAACTCTTTCCGGACCTGCGCGGGAGCGCAACAGCGCTATTCATGAGCTTGCGCATGCTCGTGATGTCGCTGGCGATTTCCCTTTCGGGGCGCGTCTATAACGAAACATTTATGCCCGTTGGAATTTTAAACTTTGTCCTCGTTGCAATGGCGATTCCCTTGATCTTGTGGGCAATTCGCTTAAGGCAAGAGCAGTCATGAACACAGCGATGCCAGCTATATGGCTTTTAATTGTCATTGTGGGTCTCCCACAACTCTCAGAGACTGTTTATACGCCCGCCCTACCTGACATTGCCCGCGCGCTCTCAGCGTCGGATTCCTGGGTCGAATACACACTCACCATCTATCTGCTCGGCTTTGCCGTCGGCACGCTTTTTTGGGGCAAGCTATCCGATAGATTTGGGCGAAAGCCTTGTCTTCTGCTCGGCTTACTCATTTATGTGCTTGGTTGTATTGGCTGCTATTTCTCACCGTCAATCGAATGGTTGCTTTTCAGTAGATTCGTACAAGCCTTCGGTGGAAGTACCGGCAGTGTGCTCGGGCAGGCGATTTGCCGAGATGCATTTCATGGCCCAGCTCTAGGCAAAGCCTACGCGACGGTTGGCAGCGCTCTGGCTTTTTCACCTGCCATCGGACCGGTTATCGGTGGCATCATTGACGAGGCTTTCGGCTGGCAGGCCATTTTTCTCGCGCTCATTGTTATCGGGCTCATGGTTTGTATAGCCGTCTACGCGAGCCTTCCTGAAACTCACCCACATGCGAGCAAATCGACTGTCTCGGTCAAAGACACTGCAATCAAGCTGCTCAAAGACCGCACCGTGCTTGCCTATGGCATCTTAGTGGCGGGTGGCAACGGCATCATGTTTAGTTATTATGCAGAGGGTTCATTTTACCTCATAGAGCTTTTGGGCCTTTCACCAGCCATTTATGGTGCAAGTTTTTTAACCATCGCCTCCACCGGCATACTAGGCAGCTGGCTGTCACGCAAAATGCTAAACCGGTTACCGGCAGAAACTATCTTGATGCGGGGAATTTGGCTCATCCTGCTAGGCTGCTTCTTCTTTTCAGTTTTCACCATGGCCTTCTCTCTTATTTCTGCCAGCAAGCTGGCGTCCATTTTGCTTACCCTTGGGAGCATGATGTTGACCACAGTAGGAATCGGCATGACCCTGCCTAACGCCCTCTCTTTGGCGCTGCAAAACCACCGACAGGCCATCGGCACGGCATCGTCGCTATTCGGCTTCTTTTATTACATGTTGATTTCTGCGCTCACTCTCGGCATGGGCTCACTGCACAACGGCACACTTTTCCCTATGCCTCTCTACTTTTGCGGCATTGCCATGCTGATGTGGGCAGTTTCACGGATGTGGATTGACTTTAATAAAAGAATGCCATAGGGGTATGGCAGTTAATATAAACTTTTTTACCGCGCGATGAAGCAATAAAGCGTATTGCGCCCAGGCACAAGATGACAAATTTCGCCTCTTTGGGGGTATCCCCATTCCTCGTGCAATCGCTTGAGCGCATGCGCATTTCCATTCCTACCCCCATTCAGGTCGGCGCCATCCCCCCTGCGCTAGAGGGCCACGATATTTTGGCCTCCGCGCAGACAGGAACGGGCAAGACCATCGCTTACCTCATGCCTCTTATCACGCACTTGCAGGCCCACCCACAGAGTGGCGCACTGGTGCTGTGCCCCACGCGAGAGCTTGCGGCGCAGGTGCGAGACGCTACGCAGCAGTTATTCGATAGGAAAACACCCTTCGATATCGCTCTGCTTATTGGTGGAGACCCAATTGCCAAGCAATTTGCGGCGCTCAGAAGGCGTCCGCAGCTAATTGTGGGTACGCCAGGACGTATTCTTGATCATATCGACCGACGTACGCTGCGTTTGCAAGAGACGGGCTTTTTGGTTCTTGATGAAGCTGACCGCATGCTCGATATGGGATTTAGCCAGCCTCTAGAAGAAATTGTGCATGAGCTCCGCAAGGAACGTCAAACGCTGATGTTTTCGGCAACGATGCCGCCGAGTATCATGAAGTTGTCGCAGAAGTATCTCACGAACCCCAAACAGGTTTCGGTAGGTTCATCGACGCAAGCAGCGCCTCAGATCAAGCAAGAAACGCTACAGACAAAAACCGCCGATAAGTTTCCGAGCTTACTCAATGCACTGAACACGCGCGAAGGTACAGTGATCGTATTTGTGAGGACCAAGTTTGGGGCCGCGCAATTAGCCGAGAAGCTGAGACGTCAGGATCATCAGGCGGATGCCATTCATGGTGACTTGCGTCAACGACAACGCGACCAGGTGCTCAAAAGCTTCAGAAACCTAGAAAGTCGTATTTTAGTTGCGACCGATGTGGCGTCGCGTGGGCTCGACATTCCGCACGTGAAGCACGTGATTAACTACGATCTACCAGAGTGCCCAGAAGACTATATCCACCGTATCGGCCGAACTGGCCGTGCTGGCATGGAAGGAAATGCGCTTTCGTTTGTGTCGCCGGAAGAAGGCGGCAAATGGCGACTCATCCATAAGCTGATGCATCCGAACGCGCCACAACCAGATATGGGCGGCAGCAGAGATCGCCCCGGGCAGTCGAGAAGACGTCACAACTACAATCAAAACGCGTCGCGCAAACCAGGATCTTATAAGCCGCAACGCAAAAGCCCGCCTCGAACTGAATCGGGGTCAGGATCTGCACCCGCCTCGAGAAGCCGTCGCTTCACGGCACGCTAATATCCCCAGTCAGCACGGTGATCGCAGTACCAGCAATGAGTACGCGATCTTGCTGAAGCCGAACATGCAGGATGCCACCCCGAGGAGAAGCCTGGTAGGCGATGAAATCTAGCTTACCAAGCTTTTTTGCCCAATAGGGGGCAAGCTTACAGTGGGCAGAGCCTGTTACGGGGTCCTCCAGCACACCCTCCCGCGGCGCAAAAAAACGCGACACAAAATCATATTGGCCACCACCACTTCTGGCGGTGACAATAATGCCGCGGCAATTAAACTTCCGCAGTATTTGCATGTCGGGCGTGAGTCCACGTAGCACCGGCTCGCTTTCGACCTCGACCAAACAATCGTCGTAAGCGCGACCCACAAAGAGCGGCTTGGTGCCTAATGCTTGGGTCAGTTCAACAGATTCAAAGGGTTCGAGCGCCGGCTGAGCAGGCAAGTTGAGCGTCATCATCTTGCCATCAATTTCTTTGGTCACCGTGAGTGGTCCACTCAGCGATTCGAAACGAATAGGATCCTTTGCATTGGCAAACTTCTCTTGCCACAAAATATGCGCCGAAGCCAAGGTGGCGTGGCCGCACAATCGAACCTCTACCGCCGGTGTAAACCAACGAACGTGAAAATAGTTGCCTGCCAATCTCACGACAAAAGCTGTTTCGGAAAGGTTCATTTCTGTGGCAACGCTTTGCATAAACGCATCAGCAGGGAAGAGTTCCACAACGCAAACAGCTGCCGGGTTTCCGGAAAATAGCTTGTCTGCAAAAGCATCAACAGTCCATATTCTCATAAATTCTTCCAACCCGTCACGACGTCTATAGTGTGCTCAGTTTAAGAGATCAATATCCCTGCCACTGCCACCTTGTTCAGTAAGCGCTGCTGTGCTAGAACGCCACAGCACCTAATGGAGAGCCATCATGAAAAACGATATCGCCATGTTATTGCTCCGACTCAGTTTTGGCACCACACTGTGTGTTGCACATGGGTGGTCGAAGCTGATGACCTACGCAGAGCATGCTGCCACGTTCCCCGATCCTCTTGGTGTGGGCGCCCCAGTCAGTTTGGCGTTGGTCATTTTCGCGGAGTTCTTCTGTGCATTGGCTGTTGTGGCTGGATTGTTCACCCGGTTGTCAGCGGTTCCCGTCATTATTACAATGCTGGTAGCGTTCTTTGTTATTCATGGACACGATACTTGGGCAACCAAGGAAGCGTCTTTTGTCTACGCTGCAGCATTTCTATGCATCGCTGTTGCGGGCGCTGGAAATTTTTCCCTCGATTACGTTCTCTCGCAGATGAAGCAAAAGTCATTCACCATTAAATCGCCAACGACGGCCTCCACATGAGAAAATTTACCGTGCAAGATTTAAAAGAAAACGACAAACTCTATGCGACCTTTCATACCAACATGGGCGACATGATGGTTGAACTATACTGGGACAAGGTCCCCAAAACGGTGCAGAATTTCATCGATCTTGCGCAGGGCAAAGACGACAAGAAGCCGCTGTACTCAGGTACTATTTTTCACCGAGTGATTCCCGGATTCATGATTCAGGGTGGTGATCCCCAGGGCACAGGCATTGGCGGGCCAGGGTACAAATTTGCCGATGAGTTCCACCCGAGCCTTCGCCACAACGCGGCGGGTATTCTTTCCATGGCCAATTCTGGGCCAAATACCAATGGCTCTCAGTTTTTTATTACAGAAATCCCCACCCCACATCTTGATAATCGGCACAGTGTGTTTGGCAAAGTGATCGAGAATATTGAGCTCGTGAAACAAATTGCCAATGTGAAACGCGATGCGCGAGATAAACCGCTTCATGACGTCGTGCTAGAAAGCGTATCGATCACCAACACGCTAGTTTAGACGCCAATTTCCCGTCGCTGCGAATAAGTCATTTGGAGAAATCAAATGGCTGGTCTCTTATTCGCAGCTGGGTAAGCAATTGCACTCCAGAGAAGTCGAACTATTACTAGCTTGCGCCCGTACCGGGATAGGCGAGCAATCGGTTGTTGATGGAAATGCTCCAATCGACTGGGATCGCTTCATGACGTTGCTGGTAGAGCATCGGCTTTCTTGGACTGTGGCGCGTTACTTGAGCGGTGCATACTCTGGCCAGATTCCCGCATCTTTCCAAAAGCGCCTTCGCGCGCATCGAGAATATCGCACGCGGCGAGCGCTCGCGCATGCAGCAGAGCTCGCACGGCTCATGAAGATCTTTTATGCAGAAGGAATTTTCGCCCTTTCGATCAAAGGTCCTCTTCTCTCTCTGCAGCTTTTTGGCGATGTTGCCGCACGTGCAGGGAAAGACCTCGATATTTTTATCAAACCTCAAGATATTGAGAGAGCCCATAAAATTTTGTGGCGCGAATCATATCGCTTTGCCGAACATGATGCATCTTGGACGCCCAAACAGATAGCTTCCTATCGACGCTGGAGCAAGGACTATGCTTATGTGGGTTTGCACAATCGCGTTTGCATTGAGTTGCATTGGCGCTTTTTTAAAAACCCCCATGTGTTTACCCTAACGGAGCAAGGACTGGAAGGCTGCGTTGTAAAAACCCAGGTTTTAGGTGCAGCCATTTGTCATTTTGATTGGGAAACCAACCTCATCTATTTGTGCTGCCATGGAGCCGTTCATACTTGGACGCGGTTGTTTTGGCTCGTCGATATTGCGACCTTGATGACAAAACATACTTCTGTTTTTGATTGGAATGCCGTCATGGATAAAGCGAACACGCGTGACGCCAGGCGTGCGCTCTTAGAAGGAGTGGTTTTAGCTGCCACTTTGCTAGGCAGCCCCTTACCCGAGCCCATCGAGCAAGCAGCTAAAAGTGATGGTGCTTTACAATGGCGACTGAGAACGTCGTTACGCAAAATGGAGGCACTGCCGCGATTTGATGTTGTGGGAGGACTGATATTAGCGCGGCGAACACTCAAGATGCATAGCACCTCCAAGCACAAAATATTTTCTGCGACACGTTATTGGCACCCAAGCTTCGAAGACTGGGACATGGTTCGCTTACCGGACCGTTTTTTTGGACTGTATTATGTTCTACGTCCTTTTTTGGCCACCATTCGCTACTGCCGACGTAAATGGCGGAGGGGGTGAGATTCGAACTCACGGTAGCGTTACCGCTACGCTGGATTTCAAGTCCAGTGCCTTAAACCGCTCGGCCACCCCTCCAAAATTCTGCTCAATCCGTGGCAGTTTCTTCAAAGTTTGACAAGAGACTTTTGCAAAATCTCACCCACAGCCGCGCAAGCCGTCTCTATCTGTGCGGCCAAAAGTGGCTGCTCGTCGCTGCGATAATTCGCCAGCACATAGACATCTGCAGCGCCCTTCACGGGCGGTCGGCCCACGCCCACGCGAATGCGAATAAAATCGCCGCCAATCGCCCGAATAGTATCTCGCACTCCATTGTGCCCAGCATGACCACCCGTGCGCTTAACGCGAACCTCACCAAAAGGCAAGTCAAGCTCATCGTGAATCACAATAATGCGCTCTGGAGGAATCTTATAAAACGCCGCAGCGGGTTGAATAGACTCGCCCGATCGGTTCATGAACGTCTGCGGCTTCAATAACAAGCAGGGCTGGCCGGACAATAAAGATTTTGTCGCCAGCCCATGAAAGTCTTTGTGAAACGCTTCACCATGGACGAGCCTATGCAAGGCATCCACCACCATGAAACCGACATTGTGGCGGGTCCTTGCATATTGTTCACCTGGATTGCCCAAGCCTGCGATTAGCCACATGTGTCGCTATTATTTCTTCGCAGGCTTCGCAGCAGCGGCAGGTTTCGCACCCGCAACCGGCGTCGCTCCCGCTGCAGCACCAGCAGCAGGTGCACCCGCAACGGCTGGAGCAGCGCCAGCAACTGGGGTCGCTTCAGCTTCTTCTTTCTCGGCCTTCGGAATACGGATAGTGACCACGGCTTCTAGTGGATCCTCTTCCAATGCAACGCCCGATGGGAGCTTGACTTCGCTGGCATGGGTCGAACCAAACTTCAGGTCGGTTACATCGAGCTCAACCTTCTCAGGAATCTCTCCAGGCAACACACGCACATGGATCGCACGCTTGATTTGATCAAGCTTGCCACCACCAGTTGTCACTGCGGTACTCTTACCAATCAAAATCAATGGAATGGCGACTTTCATCGGCAGTTTCGGATTCACTTCGATGAAGTCAACATGCTTGAGGTCGCGCCTGACGGGATCAATTTGCAAATCGCGCACCATCACAGTTTTCGTCAACGCCTTGCCAGCGGTACTATCGGTGAGATGCAAGTGAATCATCTGGTTGCGGCGCAACGGACCCTTGAGCATCCGCGTGGCATCTTTGGGGCTCACGGCAATCGAAGTCGCTTCCTTACCACCGCTATATACAATCGCGGGAATCTGCCCGGCTTTACGCAGGCGATGGGAGGGACCTTTCCCGGTCTGGCCACGAAACTCAGCGAAAAGCTCATAGAAATTATTAGACATCTTTTATCCTTTCCCTCGATAACGCTGGTGAATCCAGCCTCGCAGGAGCAAAAAACATGTGACCTTATGGCGTAAAAGCGCCCCAGAGTCAACTCAGGTTAAAGAAACAGGCTGGAAATGCTGGTGCCAGTATGGACGCGCCTGATAGCCTCACCGACCAAGGGCGCACAAGACAGCTGGCGAACTTTTTGGGAGCTCAATGCGCCATCCTGGAGCGGGATGCTGTCGGACACCACCACCTCTTCCAGGGCCGACTTCTCAATGCGCTCCACTGCAGGTCCAGAAAACACTGCATGGGTCGCATAGGCCCAGACCCCTGCGGCACCCCTTGCCTTAATGGCCTCCGCAGCTTGGGTCAGGGTGCCGGCCGTGTCGATCATATCATCGATGATAATCGCTCGTTTGCCCTCTACATCGCCAATGATATTCATGACCTGTGCGATGCCAGGAGCAGGCCTGCGTTTATCGATAATGGCGAGGCCTGCATGCAGTCGCTTGGCGTAAGCGCGCGCACGCTCCACACCTCCCGCATCAGGTGAGACAACTACGACGTCACTTGCCTGATCCTCCGCTGCACAAAAACGCTTACGAATGTCCTCGATAAAAATGGGTGTGGCATAAAGATGGTCGAAGGGCACATTAAAAAAGCCCTGGATTTGGGCTGCGTGCAGGTCGAGGGAGATCATGCGGGTGATCCCGGCTGCTTCCAATAAATCAGCCACGAGCTTGGCCGTAATCGGCTCACGCGGCGCCGCTTTTCGATCCTGGCGGGCATAGCCATAGTAGGCAACCACAGCGGTGATTTCAGCTGCGGACGCACGTTTTAACGCGTCGATCATCACCAACATTTCCATCAAATTTTCGTTCACTGGCGGTGAAATAGACTGCACGATATAAGTGTCTGAACCACGCACACTCTCGTTGATGTTGACCGAAATTTCTCCGTCAGAAAAACGCACGACCCTGGCTTCGCCAAGTGGCATCTGCAAATAGTCGGCGATTTTTTTTGCTAAGCTGGGATTAGAATTCCCAGCAAATAGCTTAATGGATCCTTCTGACATGATTTATAACCTTTTTGTTGGGGCGGAAGGATTCGAACCTTCGCATGTCGGAACCAAAAACCGATGACTTGCCGCTTGTCTACGCCCCATCAAGTATGGCACACCTTAAAAACACGAAATGAACACGTCAAGACATGAACAGCACCAAACGCATATGATCCCCGGAGTACCGATGAACCATCCCGCCACATTTCCGCTCAATAAAGTTGCTGATTTATCCCTCAAAGACTGGGGCCGCAAAGAAATTGCGATCGCAGAAAGTGAAATGCCTGGCTTGATGGCGTTGCGCAAAAAACTAGGTGCAAAAAAGCCGCTGAAGGGCGCACGCATTGCAGGTTGCCTGCATATGACCATCCAAACAGCTGTGCTTATCGAAACCTTGCGGGACTTGGGCGCAGAAGTCACATGGAGCTCTTGCAACATCTTTTCGACGCAAGATCACGCAGCAGCAGCGATCGCAGCAGCAGGCGTATCTGTATTTGCGTGGAAAGGCGAGACTGAAGAGGAATACGACTGGTGTATCGAACAGCAGCTGCTATCATTTGCAGGCGGAAGAGGCCCCAACATGCTGCTTGATGATGGCGGCGATCTCACCAAAGTCGTGCATGAAAAACACGCCAAGCTATTTGGTGGCAGTGACCCCATTCGCGGGCTTTCCGAAGAAACTACCACCGGCGTGCATCGACTTTACGAAATGGAAAAAGCCGGCACGCTGAAATGCGCTGCTATCAACGTCAATGATTCTGTGACCAAATCAAAATTTGACAATCTCTACGGCTGCCGCGAGTCGTTTTTAGATGGTATCAAACGCGCCACAGGCGTGATGATGGCGGGTAAAGTGGTCGTTGTCTGCGGCTATGGCGACGTGGGCAAAGGTTGTGCCCAATCTGCCCGCGGAATGGGTGCGCGCGTGCTCATCACCGAAGTCGATCCGATTTGCGCCCTGCAAGCAGCGATGGAGGGCTATCAAGTTGTCACTATCGAAGAGGCAGCGCCTGTCGGCGATATATTTGTGACAGCAACAGGTTGCTGCGATGTGATTACCGGCGATCACATGCTGCAGATGAAGGACCAAGCCATTTTGTCTAACATTGGCCATTTTGACAGCGAAATCGACGTGGCCTGGCTCGAAAGCGCTCCAGGGATGAAGGAAGAGAACATCAAGCCACAAGTGGACCAGTTCATCTTCCCAAATGGCAAACGTCTCACCTTGCTTGCACGCGGCCGATTGGTGAACCTTGGCTGCGCAGCTGGTCATCCTTCCTTCGTCATGTCGAGCTCGTTTACCAATCAAGTTCTCGCACAGATAGCACTTTGGGAAGACTGGCAAGCCGACGCCAAACAATTTCAACCAGGCAAAGTGTACACGTTACCAAAAGCGATGGACGAAGAAGTTGCGCGTTTGCATCTCGACAGGGTCAATGCTAAGCTCAGCAAGCTCACACCCAAACAGGCTAAATACCTTGGCGTGTCGAGGGATGGGCCATATAAGCCAGATTTTTATCGCTACTAACAAAGAGGTCAAAGTCATGAAACGTCGCAATACACTGCTGCTTGGTCTAGGTACTGCCGCTGCTCTTTTGACGGCACCCATTTTGTCTTCTGGTTGTGTCACTACCAAGTCCGCAAACGGTGCGCATGAAGGCAAATGCGGATCTGAATGCTGTGGCAAAAAGAGATGCAAAGAGGGCAAATGCTGCGGCAAGAAGGAAGGATCTTGTTGCAGCAACAAAGACAAGGGTGAAGGCTCTTGCGGCGAAAATTCCTGCAATGGCAAAAAATAGACCTTCTGGTGTTGGCATAGGTCTTAGGCTGCAGTTTGCCGAAGAGCTTGTGTCAACTAAGGCGACCAATGCGAGTTTTGTAGAAATCGCACCAGAAAATTATTTGGGCGTCGGTGGCTACAGGGCTCGTTTGCTTGCAATGGCCAAGGAACGCTGGCCCGTGGTTTGCCATGGGCTTTGCGGTGATTTGGCCGGCGCCGCACCACTCGACCAAGAGTATCTCACCGAGCTAAAGCAATTTCTACGCGACGCTGACGTGCACTGGTATAGCGATCATCTTTGTTACACGCATCTTGCTGGTGTCGAAACGCACGATCTCATTGCGCTTCCGCTTCATGAGGGCGCAGTGCGGCGGGCGGCCAAACGTATTCGCGAAGTGCAGAGCTTTCTTGAACTTCCAATGGCGATAGAAAATGTTTCTGCATACATGCGAATGCCTGGCAGCGAAATGCGCGAAGAAGACTTCGTCGCTGCCGTGGTGCGAGAAGCAGATTGTCATTTGCTTCTCGATATCAACAACGTTTATGTTAACTCGATTAATTTTGGATTCGACGCAAAGTCCTATGTAGACGCACTACCACTCGAGCGTGTGCTGCAGATTCATATTGCTGGCCACCATCGGGAGAGCGAAGATCTTTTGATCGATACTCACGGTGCCTCCATTGCTGATCCGGTCTATGACTTACTTTGCTACACCTTGCGCAAAATGGCTGCCGTGCCACCCATACTACTTGAGCGCGACAGCAACATTCCGCCACTTATCGAAATTGAACAAGAGTTGGAAACGCTGCGAATCTGTGTCGAGCAATGTCATGCAAGAGCTTGAACAAGCGCTGCGCGATTTGGTGTTCAAAAGAGATCCGGCATGGCTCGTTGGCATAGCCAAAGAGCGGCAGCTCGTTTATCGCCGCTTGATACACAACAATCTGTATGACGTCATCATTAGCCTTCTGCCACTTACGTACCATTTTGCTGGCGCAGAAAAATTCCGACAATGGATTGCCACCTGGCTCGAAGAGCAGGGGCCTAAGCAGCGCATGTATTGGATGATTCCCGTCGAATTTGCGGCATGGCTCATGGAAAACATCGTTTCAGAGAATCTATTACTCGCGGAGCTCGCCCATTTTGAAGCGATGCAGCAGTGTGCGGAAAACGCCCCTAACACCCATCTGAGCTGCAAACTTGGCATCTACTATCATTCAGTGCATTTGATCTCTGACGAGAATTCCACCCTGCCGCTAAAGCTTGAGCGCCCGATTTTTCTCCTGATCTATCGCGCTGACGAAACTGTCCGCTGGTTAGAGATTGAACCGCAGGTCGCACAACTTCTCGCAAAGCTTGCGGAGGGAGCATCTCTTAAAGAATCTTTAGACTCTTTGAGCGAACTCTATGCAGATCTGGATCGCGCATATTTGACTGCCCAACTGGCTGGTCTTTCCCATCGCGGCTTAGTGTCGATATCAGAGACGCATCCAAGAGATGAGTCGGCTGTATATTCTTGAGCGCGTGCAACATCACTGCACGCACATCGGGAATCGTTTGCTCGAGATCACCTATGAGCTTAGTCATCGCCTCGCGCTTCAGGCCTTCTTGCGAACCGCATAGGTTACAAGGCAAGATTGGATAATCTTCTCGCACCGCGTGTGCAGCGATGTCGCTCTCCGCGCACTCAATCAACGGCCGAATCACCTCAAAGCGACCATCATCGGTGGTATACTTTGCCGGCATCGCTTGTAGCTTGCCCGCATAAAATAAGTTGAGAAAAAATGTCTCCAACGCATCGTCACGGTGATGCCCAAGCGCAACTTTATTACATTCCAGTTTCTCTGCGGTGGTGTACAAAATTCCCCGACGCAGACGCGAACAAAGAGAACAATATGTTGCACCTGGCTTGATCTTCTCCATCACCACTGAATACGTGTCTTGCTGAATAATCTGAAACGGAATGCCGCTTTGTAGAAGCCATCGGCGCAGTGACGTGCCATCATATCCGGGTTGCACTTGGTCGAGATGCACAGCCATCAAAGAAAAATCAAATGGCGCCTTTTGCTTGGCGCGCCACAGCAAGTCGAGCATGGTGTAGCTATCTTTGCCACCAGAAATCGCCACCAAAATGCGATCATCAGGTTTGATGAGCTCGTATTCCACGATCGAACGCATCATGGTGCGGGTGAGCTTTTGCGCGCGTTGGCTCTTGTGCTCGCTGACGGCGTAACCTTGCCAATGGGCGTTGGTTGGCGCTGAAATTGTTTGGGTTTCCATGGGTGGGGATGATGTCAGAAGGAACAAAAATCACAATAAGCGCCCGCACACCTATTGACGGGGTCCATTAAAAACCCTCCAATGTGCCCTTGTGCGGTGGGTGTAGCTCAGTTGGTTAGAGCACCAGGTTGTGGCCCTGGGGGTCGAGGGTTCAAGCCCCTTCACTCACCCCATAATTTTTTCGCTGTATATTCGTCGGCGCCCGTGGCTCAGTTGGATAGAGCACCGGACTTCGGTTCCGGGGGTCGGGAGTTCGAATCTCTCCGGGCGCACCAAATTTCCAAACGAATTTCGAAATATCTGGACGGCAACCTGCGTTCCCCCATCATCCTACGTTGGATTTTGAGGAGGACTCAGTGTTACGTAAAAAAATAGGACTCACGACGTTTTTTCTTGCGCTCTTGGTCGGTCTAGCGGCGAACGCGGATGGTTATGAGCGCGTAGAGCTTGAGAGGCGTGCTAGAGAATTTAGCCAGTTGGCAAACAATTTTCATAATCGCGCTGCCGCCGAATTGCGGCTACATTTTATGCATCCCAGCTGTAACAACATCGTCACTTTGTCTGGGCAACTTTTTTCCAGAGCGGCTGGTTTTCGTGAAATGGCCGGTCGTCCACGTGATTTTTTGGAGCATGAGCTGGAAGGACTTAGAGGAAGCTATTTTGGCATCGTAGAAGCTGCTAAGTCCTGCCCCGCAATGAACCCTGGGCTGGGTAATGAGATGCTTGCGCTAGGCAATAACCTAAGAATGATCGGGTTCTATGTGTCTCCAGATCACGGCGATTGGGGCGAGGACCATTGGCGAGAGCGCCATGGTGGATGGTGCGACCCGCACTTCGGCTGGGGCCATGCTGGTTTCAGACACTAGAAACATTTATCCGAAGCTGGCACTCCTTGGCGTGCCAGCTTCCCCCATGTCAGGCCTGCTTGACGATCCCAAATACACATCGTTTCTCGCTCGCACACACCCGAACCTCGATATCTGCTCTGATCGTTTTGTAGCTCCCACCTACGTTGCCTCTTTCGACATTTCCGAAGTGCTCATTTCCAATTTTTTCAAAACAGTCATTGCAATAGCCGGCCATATTGCACCTAGAATTCCTAAACCCAGAGCACTGTTTGTAGGAACTCCATTTGAGCGTTATGAACAGACAAAATTGCTCGACCAGATCAAGGACCCAGGCGAGGCAGCGCATGCTCTTCGCCATGCAGCAACGCAGCAAAGTCTAGATCTTGTGGTTTGCACCAATGTCTCAGTCTCGCACCCAGGAATACAGACATGGATCGACGCTGGCTTCCTTGCATTGCCAAGTTTTCCAGACATGGTTGTCGATGTCAAAGCGACGTCCTTCGAGGGCCATCTCGCCAACCTCGCTCCGCGAGCCCGCGAGTCGATTCGCAGAAATTTAAGGCTCTTTGATCGCGCCGGATTTCGTCTGCAAAGGCTCGACGAAACGGCTTTGTCTGCTGCAACTCTGCATACTGCTTACCGTCAGTTTTATGATCGGGCTATCGTACGTTGGCACCCTTATTCTGAAAGCTACTTTGCTGAAATCGCTGGCCTAGATGAGCGCGCTCATGTGACTGCAGCCGTCACGAGCAGCGAAGAGATCGTCGGGTTTATTATCAATTTCGCCGACAACAATTGTTGGCAGGCAGGGCGAATCGGAGTGGTACCGAGTCACTTCAGAAAGAGTGCCATCTACTTTCGGCTTCTCTATCACAGCATTGAAGAAGCAATCCTTCACGGTGCAAAAACACTCTCCCTCGAACCGACTGGCTACCTCACCAAACGTCGGCTGGGCGCACACATGAATCCTCTCGTGAATCTGGTTCTCGGTGTGAGTCCCTTGTGGAAAATGTTGTTTAAAACCTCTGGTTTTCTTGCCAGACGCGCGCTCGCGCATTTGGAGGACAGGCAACTGCTTGAAGCTCATTACTAGAACTTTGACAGGCATTGACGGTTAAAGCGCGTTTATGCAACTTACATCGTTCGCTAAGCAGGCAAAAATAGCAAAAGGAATTCGTGTGCAAGTTCTCCATCGGCAAGTCATACTTATCTTGCGTGTATGCCTCTCCATTGGCTGCTTCTTGCTTGGCTGCGCAACGCACGATCAACGCGATCCACCGCCCGTTGACACGCCCTATTATCCGGGTGCAATCAATCAGCTCAATAATCAACTGATTGTCGTCTCGCGTAACGGCAACGATCGGTTCTCAAACGGTAACGTTCTTTTCGTCGACCTCAACCAGGTTGATCGTAGCCTGCAAAAGTTCCCCGCAACGACTGATGTCATGTTGCGGCAAGTCATAGGCCCTGGCCTCGTCACAGGCTCGGTGCTGAGCCCAACATTAGGCATTGCACCTGCGCTCTCTTCTGACCAGGCACTCTTCGTGCTCGGGGGAGAAAAAAATCAGCTCGTTAAAATTCCTCTGGCAAACGGGAATCCGAACTGCGCCCCAAACCCAATAGGCAATCCCCTACTTGGACAGCAGTGTCTTGCTCCGAATTCGGTTCTACAACTCAATGCAACTAATCCTTTTTTCCTTATACTGACCTCGGGCGTGTCCAACTTGAGCAACCAAGACAGCGGACTCATCGCCTTCAAATTCAGCCCTGAATACCGCGCACGGCAGCCGGGCAAAGAAGACGCCTATGCTGGTGAGCTGCAAACTTTTATTTGGCCTAAATCCCAAACTGCCCCTCCACAGGTGGTAAACACATACTCACTTGCCAGACTTGTTCGAAACACTGACCAAAACAGTATCGTCGACAAAGTTCTAGTGAGCGACCTCAAGATTTCTAACAACTACGTCTTTGCTGCTTTTCAAACCGCGAAGGCAATAGATCCAGCGATATCAACCGCCGATCCCTATGCCTTTATTGTGTGGTTTCCGTTATCGGAACTGCAAAATCCAAGCGGAATCGATTCTACAAAAGTGAGATTTCTCAATCTCACATTAACCTACGGCGCAAAATTTGTCGCTGGCCTTGACGTGGTGAATGCTGGCAACGGCCTGATCAAGCTGATAGCCATTACCCAAGCGCCCAATGGCATTTTGCAGGTGCACATTCCTTCGCTCGGCGGCAACGGGCAAGCCTTTGTCTACCAAAGTCAAAGCACATGTGCAGACCCCGTCGACGTTCGACTCCTACCTGGTAGCTCGCGTATCTTTGTCGCTTGCTTCGACGGCAGAGGAAAGATAGCCGAGTATGCGCTCGATACTTTGATGCAGACAAGAGAACACACTGGCTTTGGTCGAGGCCCTTTCCAAATGTGGTTTGATACGCGGCCTGGCACATCTAGACTCTATGTGAGCTATTACCTCGAAGGAACGGTCGGCGTATTTGATGTCTCGCCAAGATTGTCTCCGCTCGGGCGCATTTTCCAAACTTCTGCGCCGAATCAGGAAGGTGGCCAAGGATGATAATGCTGCGTCAAATCGTGTTCTGTTGCAGCACCGCCGCATTGCTCGGATCGAGCTGTGGGCAGAACCAAACTCTTTCTGGCTCGATCAATCAAATCAAGGATGCGGTCCTGGTGGACTGTCATACATACCCCATACCAAATCGTCCGCTAACGGAGAGCGACAAGCACACCTGTTTGGTGTATGCCGATTCTACCGCACAGCAGCTCGGCGTATTTGATGTGTCGATAGCACAATTTGTGCTGAACTCGAGCGGCTATAGTGGTCTTGCGGGTCAAGTGGGTGAACAAACATCCCGACTTGCAGCCAAATCCAGCGTAAGTCCTTTTGTCTATGCACTTGATGTAGCTGAAAATAAAATTTTTGCGACCCGTACGCTCATTGATATCAACATCAATCAAACCTCTTTTGGTACGCCAACCGCCATTGATCTGGCGGCAGGCCAGATCCCCCTGGACATTGCGGTCATGGGCAACTCGCCTTTTGTGGCTCTCATCGCGAGCACAACCGGCCTGCAGGTAATAGAAATTGAACCCACTACCGGTCAACCTAAACAGTTAAGCACACTCAATAAGCAGTTTGCAGTGGGCCCGTTGTCTACCATTGCCGTGGATCCTGATGAGAATTTCGTTTTGCTGGCCCAGCAAGGAAGCACACAAATCCGAGTTCTCAGCACTTCCCAGATTCTGCAACCTTCTAGCACAATGTCATTGGACTCAGGCTTCACCGTCGACAACATCGAGAGTCCAATCAGAAAGATGGCCATTGGGACACTCAATGGCCAAGCGGTTGCAGTGATCCTGCGTGATTCCTTGAATGCAGATTTGCGCAAAATCGATCTAAGCGCAAAAAGTGCGCCGCTGCTTGCGACCCTGACTTTTAGTGCTCAGCCAAAAACTGTCTATTTCCCCAAAGACTCGCCCGCGATGGTAAACAACAGCACATCATGGCTCGCGGTCGTTACGGAAATAGGCACACTGGAATATACATCTCTTGCCACCGTACAATTCAGTGGGCCCGTCACAACTATCGCAACGGCTACAACTGCCACCTTGTCCGCTGACAGCGACATACCAATCTACACCACAGAAGAGGTTTTGCTATCCAGCGCAATCGCTGGGGGTCAGATCAGGCAATCAAGCAGCACCTGCGGCACCCGCCTAGTATTGCTCGCATTTGGAACGGGCATGCTCGCCAGTATCTGTGAAGGAAACATAAAGCTCACCATCTATAACAACTACAATTGAGATGGCGAGCGTGTGCTAAGCAAGGCCTCTCTGACGCTTCAGCTGGGCAACTACGCGGGGATACTCAATGTCCCATTCAGGCGAGCCCTCTCGCAAGTTCTTTAAACGTGCCCGAGCATCGCGATCCAATTCTTCTGGAACCGAAAGATACTTCATAATGATCTCTTTGATCACTTTGCGAAGATCATGATCTTCTGCAAAGATCTCAGCGATATTTTTTGAAGAAAATAGCGCTTCCAAAAGCTGAGCAAGCACGTAGTCAAGGCCTTCTTCGCCAACCTTAATTCCTCGTGCGTCGCCAATGCTTTTCTTCAACTGAGCAAAACGCTCCTGACCAAGTCCACGCCTAGCCAAAACGTCTCTGGCCTCTTTGGCAACGCGATCTTCAGCATTGAGGTATTCCACCATCACTGCGGCAAGGTCAAGCTCGGCTTCTTCCATTCGCCCGTCTTCCACTTCGATAAGCTGCTGAGAAGTGAACGTGCGAATCACATCGCGCGCAATTTTAGGGACAACCTTGCGATAAAGGTGCATAGCAACCTCTTAAGTTCTTGAAATTTCGATACACAAACGCCGTATATGGTACTTCGTACCCACAAGATGTCAACGGGCGGAAGGGAAAAACAATGCAGAAAATGGCTGGGGAACTAGGACTCGAACCTAGATCGACGGAATCAGAATCCGCTGTCCTGCCATTGGACGATTCCCCAATACCCCTTTTTTGTGAAATTAAGGGACGCTTTTGTCAAGTGGACTAAGCTTTGTGTTTTTCAACCGGGCATTGTACAAGCTCTGCCACAGGCGACTTTAGGAGGCAACGATTCCCATGGGGCTTTTTGGATTATTTGGCTCAGGTAAAATTACCGAGAAAGACATCGCGAAACAAGTCGCCCGCATCAAGGAGCGCTACGCGCAAACAGACTATCGCAAAATGGCCATGGAAAAGCTGCTTGATTGGAACACCCCTGAAAGCATGGAAGCCGTCCTTGGCCGCTTCAGTATTGTCGCACAATCTCCACATTGGGATGAAGACGAAAAGCACTGGCTGATTGATGAACTCGTCAAGAGGCCAGACACTGCCAAGCCGGCTTTGCAAAAGTTTGTCAAAACAGGCAACGAGGTCACGCACGCTATTTTGGCCCTATCTAAATTGTGTGTGGACCGGGCAGAATTTTCGCAGATTTTGATCGATGCCCTAAAAGCAAGATCTCCCGAAGATCACAGAAGTGGGCAGAGCAAAATGGAACTGATCGCGTCCTTCATGGAACACGATATCCCCAACTTGCCCGATGTTCTGTTGCCATACTTGGATGACCATAATGACGATGTGCAGTGCATTGCCCTTGATCTTGTGGCGTCAAAGAAACTTGAGTCGCTTTATGGCAAAATTGCGCAGATCTTGTCCGACGTAAATCGCTCAGCGCGTGTGTTACGCCACAGCGCAAACTATGTATTCACCTTACGCATTCCAGTCGACATGGAGAGGCCACTTGCTCCGGAAGTCGCGGAAGACTACGGCATCAGCGATGGCAAGCTAAAGCCTCTTCATCGAGGCTAGCTTGCATTTTTATGATTGAGAACAAACCGATCATCGTGCAAAAATATGGTGGATCTTCAGTGGCCACGACTGAGGCTATCCGCCAGGTTGCCAAACTCATTGCCGAGCGACAAAGAAGCGGATTTCGCCTCTGCATAGTGGTATCTGCCATGGGCAAAACCACCGATCAATTGCTGAGTCAGGCCAAGGAAATTTGCGCGAATCCTTCTCGTCGAGAACTTGATATGCTGCTCACTTGCGGGGAAAGGGCATCTATGGCGCTTTTAGCCATGGCACTGGAAGATGTGGGTGTCCCCTCCATGAGCTTAACAGGCAGCCAGTCAGGGATTATCACAGATGATGTGCACTCAGGCGCCAAAATTATTGAAGTTCGACCAACCCGCGTAAAAGAAGCGCTTCTACAAGGCAAAGTTGTGATCGTCGCAGGCTTTCAGGGCATCTCGACACAAAAAGAGATCACCACTCTTGGCCGCGGCGGCTCTGACACCACCGCTGTCGCTCTCGCCGCAGCCCTGCAAGCAGAGGCATGCGAAATTTATTCAGACGTGGCAGGCGTCTTTAGCGCGGATCCACGCATTGTTCCGGATGCGCATAAGCTCGATCAAATTTCATTTGAGGAAATGGAAGAGCTTGCCTCCGCTGGCGCAAAAGTGCTCAATGCCCAAGCCGTGCAGTTTGCCAAGAAGCAAGGCATTGCTATCCACGCCATGAGGACCGGCGATGACAAAGACAAAACGATTATTAGCGATCAGAACATTGAGGCTCTTCGATCTTTGACTGCCATTGCACATAAAGAAAAGTTGCATGGCATTTTGTTGCCCGATATCAGCGCTCTTGGCACCCTGCTTGGCATTCTGCAAAAGCAAGGTATAGCACCGATGCGCATCTTCGGCCATGGCACTTCCTATATTTGCCTGATTGCGCGCGAGGACACCCATGGTCTCGATAGACTTATTCAAACACTCGCACCGATCGGCGAATATACAGCTGCCTTCGGCTCTCTGTCTCTCGTCGGGAAGGGTTTATCAGATGCGCCGGCACTCCTAAATAAGGCACTCCATACGCTTGCCAACCTTCAGATCAAAGTATTTGGCCTTAGTTGTTCGACCATGCGTGCGGATATTTTGCTCCGTTCTGAAACCGTGGAGTCAGCAGTAAAAGCGCTTCATCAAACGCTCATAGTGGAACATTCCGAACCCTAGAGCGCGTAATCTATTTCACACCGCCACACAAAAATTGGGAACTGACACTTATAAACATACTTTAAATTTACGTGGTTACAAATTTTTAGCAAAATGGTTTCATATTTGCTTGTTATGCCAAGGTCGTCAGCATTTTAGAAAAGGAAACTTTCATGCACGGAACTGTGGCCATTGGCCATCGCCATTCCTACGCGAATAAAACTGCCTTTGTCCTCAATGCACACGCGAAGAGAGTCAGCGACTCTCTCGTCAGCCAGCTTGTCAATGTCATACCAACGGGCGATTTGTTTTATTCACGCACTTTCGCTGACGCTGAAAATTATTATCGCACTGTACTTAGGCGTGGCTACGGCCAGGTGTTCAGCGGGGGCGGGGATGGAACCATCATCAATACCATCAGCCTGCTGAAACGGATCGCCAAAGAAGAGGGCATTCACCAGTTGCCCCATATTGGCGTCCTCCGACTTGGTACTGGCAATGCTTTGGCCTCTATTGCAAGTGCTGGACGCCCATTTTCGGACGTCAACCACGTTGTGAGGGGTGGCAAATTTGACACACGGCCTCTTGATTTGATTGAATGCGATAACGGGGGTTTTACCCCTTTTGCCGGCCTCGGCTACGACAGCGAGATTCTCGACGATTATATGCAGCTTAAAAAAGCACACGAAGGTACGGTACTTGCCCCGGTTGTCAAAACCGTGCTGGGATACCTTTGGGCTGGCATCATGCGCACTGCACCACGCAATTTCAAAAAAGAAACAAATCACATTCGGATCTTTAGTAAATCGGCCGCCTACAAAATGGTTTATATCGACGGAGAAGATCGCGAAATCAAAATACCAGCAGGGACTCTCCTTTTCGAAGGTCCAGCACCCGCCGTTTGTGTAGGCAGCATTCCCTACGTTGGATATGGCCTTAAGATGTTTCCCCATGTGGGCAAAAAAGACGGATTTATGCAGCTTCGCGTTTACGACGGGAGCATTTGGTCGATCTTGATGCGTCTTTACCCGGGGGTTTGGAACGGAACTTGTCGGCATAAAAACCTGCATGACTTCCTGGTACAAGACGTTCAGATTGCATGTGAAAAGCCTCTTCCTTACCAGATCGCTGGCGATGTCATGGGCCTTCGCTCTTCAGTTTCTTTTAAAGCTGCTCCTCGCGCCGTCAATATGGCGGTGCTTGCACGATCGAAGCAAAAAGAGATTGGACGTGCTTCCCAGGTAGCACAAATTGGCGTTGTCGATTATAATCGAGCGTATGAATCGGCATAATCAAATTTTGCGCTGGATCTTATTGGCAGGCTTTTCCCTAAGTCTTGCGTCGTGTTACGCGAAAGGCACGTTGAAGAACGGGGAGTTTGTCGGCAAAAACGTGCAATATCACATTGGCGCACCTGGTCCAGGTTGGCAGAAAATCAGTATCAAAGGTGCTGATCTTGCTTGGCTTCAGAAAGAAACCGGCTCCATCATACTGATTAACTCTTCATGCAAGAGTTCTGACGAAGCCCCTCTCGAAGCGTTGACCGCGCATTTGCTCATCGGCATGACCGAACAAGAGGTCATTGAACAGAAGCATATTCCCCTGTCCGATAGGGAAGCCCTAGAAAGTTTGATTACTGTGAAAGTTGATGGTGTGCCGCAAAAGATGAAAATACTGGTGCTGAAAAAAGACTACTGCGTCTATGATATTGTGTTTTCATCACCCCCGGAGGCGTTCGACGCCTTGTTACCAGCCTATACTTCGGTGTTAGACCAATTCAGCGTGGCGGGGAAAAAATTATGAATAGCTCAGACAACACCGAAAGCGAATCGCCTCCAGAAAAAGGGATCATTCCGCTTGCACCTCTTGAATTTGCGGGCAGCAAAGCGCTGTACTTTTTTCAGTACCTGGGTCAACTTGCACGACTCACTTGGTATTTTTTTCATCAAGCCTTAGTTCGACCGGTGGGCTTGTCAGAAATTCGCATACAGTGTGAGCAGATCGGTCTTCTTTCTTTGCCCATCGCCGCCATTACGATGCTCTTCGTTGGCTTGGTGTTTGCCTTCCAGTTTGGCATGACGCTACGCACAATGGGCGCCGTGATGTATATCGGCAAAGTAGCCAGTCTTTCTGTAGTTCGCGAGCTTGGCCCCGCATTTACGTCGCTGGTGGTAGGCGGCCGCGTGGGCGCTGGCATGGCGGCTGAGCTGGGCTCCATGCGCGTCACCGAACAGATTGACGCCATCCGAGCACTCGGCGCTAATCCCTACAAAAAGCTGCTGGTCCCTCGTGTCATTGCGACCTCGCTCATGATGCCCATCGTCACAATCATTGCCAGCGTCGTCGGGATCTTCGGGGCCATGATGATTAGCTGGCTCGAATTCAATGTAAACCCTGTCGCGTTCTATAATTCCGCCGTGGCAACTGTCACACTCAATGACATGCTATCAGGTTTTTCCAAACCACTTTTCTTTGGTTTTGGCATTGCCGTCATCGGCTGTCACCAAGGCTTTGAATGTGGCAACGGCACGGTTGGCGTTGGCCAAGCAACGACACGGGCAGTGGTAAATGTCTCTCTGATGGTCGTATTCGCCGACTTTGTGTTAACGCGTTTCTTTGCCATCTTACCCGACATAGGGCCTTAAAACGCGATGCCACCAAAGAACTGAAAGGTGTAAACGTTTCTCGCCGTGCCAAACCCTTGAAATGCCCTGGCGCCAATTCCGGGAAATGAGCCGCTTGGGTCCTGTAAATGGCTCAAGCCATCAAATGGAACCAATAGCCCATATTGCGCCATCAAGTAGAGGCCATCTTCACTCTGATAAAAAACAGTGGCGTCAAATTCAAGCCCGAGAACATTGCTGTTTCCAGTCGTTGAACCCGCAAAATTGGTAAACGAAGAGATAATTTCCCCTCGCACGCCTAGGTGATCTGTAAACATGTAACCAACATGCGGCCGGAAGTAGAATGCGTCGGATATTGTCCCCAATATCTCTCGGAACAAGAGCAAGTCGACTTGGTAGTTTGGATTGAAGCGAAAGTTGGTAATCAAATTATCGCCAGCGCGCCCAAATTGCTGGCCGTCCGCGTCGCCATAGTTGGGGCTTTTGTTGATCCCGGGACGAATTCCGAAACCCGGCGCCGTGTCGCCGGATGCCCAGCCAAGATCGAGCCCTACCTCGAGGCGGTTTTGCAAGAATCCGTAGCGCGATTTAATTGCAGCGCCGCCCTGCACAAGCCATATCTGCTGGTCAATTGGAGCCCATGCTTGTTCATCCCATACCTGATCTTGGGCATTACCAATAAAACCAAAGATACCCGCTAGTTCTGCTTCGATGTGCAGCTTGTCCCATTGGACGCTGCCCCAGAGAGAACCGTATCCCGCTTGCGCATTACGATCGTTTAGAACTTTGCCGATCCTATAATCATTATTCGCAACCTTCGTCTGAAATTTGTCTTTTAGCTGGAATCGATAAGAACCCATCACGCCGTAATTGACCACCGTGTTTCCATGTGCCAGCAGCGCTTTGATGTCCTTCTCTTTGTCCTTCTTGGCGATCGTAAGGTAAAATGAATAAACGTTGTCGGAAGGATCAAGGTCATATCTTTGACCATCTTCAACAGCCAAATAAGGCTGGCCATTGTCTCCGCCACTGCCCAAGCCACCACCACGCGCAACATCACCGACATACCCGATGGAAAACGCTGGAATCACATAGTGCCCTAATACGCGCGACGCGAACAAAATACCGTCGATATTGTCCGTATAGTCATCGGTAATTTGGTTGCCGCCATTGAACAAAATGCCCAACCCAAAATGCAGTGGCATGCGACCAAAACGAAGCTCTCCCACCGGCGTCGAAACTTCACCCCATAGACGCTTTACGAGCAAAGATCCGTAAGGGTTGTTGATGCCAACCAGCGGCGGCAATTCTGTGTTCGAGAGGAATGCGAGAGGATAAGTTGGGCTAAATCGGTCATTCCCGGCTAAATAAGCTGGCGTCGATCCCAAAACCAAATTATCAAACACATCTAGCGTGGCCTTGATGCGAATGTCCTCTGAAATATTCAGCGTCGGATCTACCCGCAGACGCATGTTGCCCGAAAAAAGCACGTGGGAGCGCGCGGAGGAGGGAACATTGTTATCATTGTAGGCTAAATAGGATTCTGGCGGCGGGCACATCGAGGTCCCGCGACCAAGGGGGGCGCTGGGGATCAGCCCGGGTGGTATGAACGTGCTCAGATCACAGCCGTTCATCAGATTAAAACGCAAACGAAAATAACCATCAAGCTCGACGAAGTTGAGTTTGGGCTTTGTCTCCTGTTCCCATTCTTTTCCCTCCGCCAGCTGAGTCTCAGCCGCAGCGCCCATCGAGATAACAATCAAAGGCAAAAAAAATACGATGATCCGACGATAGACAAATTGCATTATATCAACCTCAACACTTCACAGATTGGCCTACATGCCGAAACCCTCTTCGTAAAGAGAGTCTGTGAACGCAAGGTAAAGTGACTTTGTAGCGCAACAAACCTAAAAGGACGGCGAACATATAGCAACCAAAGCCAACTCCGCCAAAAGAGGAGCTCTCCCATGTTGCGTGATCCACAGTTATTGCTTGCTTACCGAAACGGCAACTCAAAAGCCTTCGAAGCTCTTTTTGAGCGCTACGCCACACCACTTCGTCGTTTCCTGCAAGGCGGATTTAGTTTTTCAAGCCAGGGAAAACTCTGCCGTTTTCGCGGTGCGGACTCCGGCATGGACGTCGATGGCTTGGTGCAAGAAACATTCGCTCGTGCATTTGCCAAAACCACGCGTGAAAATTACGACGGCGTGAGACCCTTCCAAACCTACTTGTTTTCCATTGCAAAAAATCTGGTGCTGCGCGAGTGCCACTACCGAGAACGTTTGGTTTCCACCGATTACGTCGAGGAAAATGGCAACGATAAATCTGCTTTTTCTGGAACAACCGAGAGTCACATTGGCGAGAGCCCCGAGCGCAGAGCATCTAATAAGCAACTGCAACAGATTACCCAAGGGTTCATCGACACGCTCAATGCAGAAGAAAAAGTCTTTTTTTCCGTTCGCTTCGCCAAAGGCCTCACCCAAGAAGCCACAGCAGAACGCATGAGCACAACCCGTGCACGCATAAAACTCTTAGAGAAAAACGTCCGACGCAGGTTTTTAGATGCGCTGCGCACCAGTGGCTACTTTTGCGACTACGTACCGAACCCACGCTGGAAGAGGCAAGCTCAGGACCTCAAAGTGGCGCACGGCTAGAATGGTCCACATTGCTTTTCACTGGTGCCATGTTAAACGTATTCACGATGCAAAAAATGGCGCCAGATTGGAAAGCAAAATGCTGGGAGTGGTCCCTGCGCTATGGTCCCGCCGAGATCTGCGGAACTATAACGGCTTATTTGGGCTTCTTTGCTGTTAACAGCCTTTTTGAACAGACAGTTATTTCAGCGTTTGGTGGCGCACTCTGCGAAAATCTCGGCTACTATCTTATGATCTGGTGGATGAGACGAAAGACATCAGCGCAAACAACGACTCGCCTTTGCATCGAAATTCTAACCGAATTTGGCCCTAGTGAAATTCTCGACAGCTTTTTGATGCGCCCGCTTTGCTTAGCACTTGGTGCGCATTGGTTTGGACCTGGCCTTGGCGTCCTGTTTGGCAAATTAGCTGGGGATGTGTTATTCTATATTCCAGTAATTGCTACCTACGAGTTTCGAAAAAGAAAGCGCGCTGCAGCCTCATGAAAACTCACACGCAGGTGCTTAATTCCGGTCTTCTTGCCGCCATTTTGGTAGCGATTGGACAGTAAAATATAGACAGCCTGGCTTTGTGGATCAAGCCACAGCGACGTCCCTGTAAACCCAAGGTGCCCCACACTGCGCGGGGAAAGCGCATTGCCAGTGGAACCTCCGATTGAGACTCGGTCAAAGCCAAGGGGACGCTTTCCGTTGTGCGTCGCAAATTGTCGCACCAGGCCCGGCAAGCCCTGTTCGTTGCCACAGATTGCATCAAGAAAAAAACGCGCGGCGCTCTCGACGTCCTTTGCGCAGCCAAATAGGCCCGCATGCCCAGAGACGCCACCCATTGCATAACAGTTTGCGTCATTGACATCGCCACGTAAAACTCTCTTGCGCCAAGGGCAGTAGTCTGTTGGCGCTACAAGCAACGGATCTGGATGAAAGGTCAGCGCTGTATTGCCATAGTGACGTTGAGCAACGTCGATAAATAGGACATCGAGCTTGTTGCCCAAACGATTTTGCAGCAGATCACCTAGCGCGATGAAGCCAAGATCAGAATAAACAACCTGCACGCCAGGCAAATTCGTTGGCTTTGTCGCCAATACCTGCGCCAGCACATCGTGCGGCGTGCGGCGGTAGAAGGGCGCCCAGGCGGGCAACCCCGACGTATGTTCTAGCACGTGCAGCACACTCACGCCCGGCCAACTAGGCCATGGCTTCTCTAAAATATCCAGCTTACCCAATTGGATCGCATGACAAGTTAAGAGTGTGGTGCATAGAACTTTGGTCAACGATGCAAGATCGTAGATCGTTTCGTCTGAAACAGCCTCTTGTGCACCATAGCCAAGTGTTCCCTTGACCAAGCGCAGAGCTTGCTCCTCAGCACCTGCCACGAAGATGTTTGCAGCCAATCCCGGCGTGACGCGCTCTTCCACAGCGCGTTGCAAAATCTGCTCTACTTCAACCATAAATCTCTTCGCACACCTGCAACTGCGCCTCGTCTTCTTCAATTGTCAAACGCACTAAAGCACCAAAGGGAACCGCAAAATTGGGAGATTCATGCCCAACTGGCATGCCACTGAACACAGGCAGACCAAACGACGACAGGCGCTCCACACACACATCCATGGGCTTATCTGAATCGTGCTCCTGGCAGCGTGTCAAATGACCCACAATCACAGCCTTGACGCCATTCAACGCCTTGCTGTGATAAAGCTGCGTGAGCATGCGATCAATACGGTAGGGCCGCTCTCCGACTTCCTCGATCAGCAGAATACAGCCTTCCAAGTTCGGCATCGACGATGTGCCAATCAGGTGTGTCAAAACACAAAGATTCATAGCCACCAGGGGACCCATAAATTCGCTAGGAGCATGAGGTGGAACCAAATTTACGTGCAGGCGAGGGTACACAATCTCTTTTGCTCTCCCCGCAATAATTTTTTGCAGCACCGCAAACGAGGCCTCTGGCTCAGCGCTGAGACTGATGACACCCGGCCCGTGAATGCTCTTTAAACCATGTTGCCGCCACAGTTGCGCAAGCAATGCGCTTGCATCGGAAAAGCCGATAATAATTGGCAACGTCGCTGAAGAGCAGCGTAACTGCGGCAAGATGCGCGTCAATCCGTAGCCACCTCGAATCAGCCAAACGATATCATCCTTTTGTGAAAGGGCTTTTTGCAGCTCCTCGAGGCGAACGGCATCAGACCCATTCAAATAGGCAGGCTCAGAAGCCCGCAAAGGTGAGCGGCTTACAATTTCATATCCGGCTGATTCCAAACGTTTAATTCCCTCTTCACAGGCTTTCATGGAAAACCCACTAGAGGGGGCAATGAGGTGTACTTTTTTCTTCATTTTGCGCTTACCGGTCCGAGTCGTTAAATAATCATATCATGAAGTTCACGGACGCCAAGCTGCGGGGACTGCTGCAAACCACTTTCGGGGATCTGATCACGTCTGTCTTCGATAGTGCATATGAAGAGTTTGCCGACGTTTTTGTAGCCCGCAGGATTGCCGCCCGCATGCTGCTGCGCAAATTGCGTCGGCAAGAAAAACATCCTGAGAGTGTTGCCTACTGGGCAAAGCATGTCTAAAAGTTCAACTTGCCAAATTGATTTTGTCTCGGATAACTTATTTATGACGCAAATACGAATTGTCAAAAACAGTGTTCCCGCACATGCACCTCAGCAGGCAGAGTTGCAAACGCCTGCTGTTGCACTTAGCACCGTTATCGATCATTTTGAGGCAGCAGACCAAAATAACTTGGCTACACAACAAAGGGGGGCACGAGCATCCCTCAATTGCGAGCCAGACCTGCAAACAGTGTTTTCCCTCTTCCTCGAAGAGAGAAGGAACAAGCCGAAGTCCTTTGTACTACGGCAAGCGCGCCAAGGGCCATCAATTGAAACCAAGAGCAATTGGTGGCAAGGGCTTGAAAACCGAGAACATTTGGCTCGACGAGCCAAGGGAGTTGTCGAGAACAAGCCTCTCAACACTCAGCTTTATAATTTGTTGTCTCTGATCGGCGGCAACGATCAGATTCACCAAAAGCTGGTCATTCAGCTCCCTTGATTTCGCTAAAGCCGTTTGGATTGAGCAGCTCAAAGCTATCATCACCCGCATGAGTCGCATATACCATAACCTTCTGTGAACCTCTCATGCGGTCTCTTTGCCCGGTATTCCCTGTCCACCCACCTTTGGGGAACTTACGCCAGTAGCCAACTCTGACCTCGCTACCTGTCATTAGAAAGTCTCCCTTCATAAGCATAGTCACCTTCACTCTGGCGCTATGAACTGTATCGGTTCCACCTCTAGATTGCACCTCCCGGCTGGTGTCCGAAATCACTTGCCCCGCGAATATGTGGGTAGACATGCTCCAACGTTGCTCTTCTGTGAGCGGCGGCACTGCGGCATGCCCCATGGCGGCAAAGATCATGGCGCCGATGGGCAACATGAACAGATATCTTTTCAGCATATATTCTCCTAGGTATAATCGCCTGTCCAAACGATATGCAGCACACAAACATTCCAGCACTCGTCGAAAAGGACGTCCATTTATGGCTTATTCCACTCGAGCGAAAGCACTCGTTTGTCGATGGTCTCGCAAAACTACTTGATGATGAAGAAACAGCGCGCGTCGAGAAATTTCGATCCGAGCAGCTCAGGCGTCGTTTTATTGTCAGCCATGGGAGGTTGAGAGAAATTTTAGGAGTTTACGCCGATAAATCACCCAAATGGCTCTCTTTCACATACCAAAACGGCAAGCCCTCTTTGAAAGACTGCAAATTTGAATTTAACCTTTCCCATTCACACGAAATGGCTGCGCTCGCGATCACGCGTGGGATTCCGATTGGTATCGACATTGAAAAAGTGCGCCCGATTCCAAACTATTTGGAAATCGCTCAACGTTTCTTTACCGAAGATGAAGTGCGCAAATTGCGTAACTCGCCAGCGACAGATCAGCTCAGAACTTTTTTTCTGGTGTGGACGCACAAAGAAGCTCGCGCCAAGGCAACTGGCGAGGGGCTCTTCTCAAGCAGCGAGAGGCATACGGCAGATGAAAAGCCCAAACTGATTCATACTTTTTGCCAAGCTGATTATGTCGGTGCTATCTGCATCGATCAGCATTCATTTGCCAATGCAAAACCGACTGAAGATCAGGTTGAGGACATCCTCGTTCAAACTTTTACCCAATAAGCGATCCAGTGCTTTCCCAGCCTGGCGAAGTTCAGAGGCGACAATTTCATCTACCTGCTCTTCGATCAGCGCTTGGCTTGCGGCAATAAGTGCCTTTGTGGTGAGCTCCACTTCTTCTTTCTGCCGAACCCTCGTGAGCAACACTTCACTCGCTTCCGGTATATGTGCAGCGAGAAGATTTGCCACTTTCCCAATAAGCCTATCGAGACCGTAACCGGTTTTCGCCGAGATCCACAAAGTAGCCCCACCTGTGTCTGCTCGCATGTGAAGATCTGCTTTCGTAAGGACCTCGAGAATTGGAACCTGCAATGCAGCCATCTCAGGACTTAGATCATCCATGGCATCACTGCTCCTAAGCCAGATGACTGCGTCAGCGCGCAGAAGTTCTTTTCGAGCGCGTGCAATTCCCATCGCCTCAACTGGATCGATATTCTCTGCCTCCCGCACACCCGCAACATCAACCAGGGTGACGGGAATGCCCCGCACAAGCCATGTGCTCTCTAGCACATCGCGGGTTGTTCCAGGTGCGTCGTGTACGAGTGCGCGCTCTTCTCCGAGCAGCGCATTTAGCAATGTTGATTTGCCGACATTCGGTTTGCCGAATAAAACCACACGTGCGCCTTGCGTAAGCCGTTCACCAAACTGGGCACCGCGCAGGAGCTTTTCGAGCTGAGCGACATCTTCTGCTAATTTTTTTGCTAGTCTTCGCCGGTCTGCGTTCCCCAGATCTTCATCAGGAAAGTCGAGGCGCGCCTCAATTTCACATAAGACATCCACAATATTTGTGCGGATAGGATCCAGATATGCAGCGAGGCCGCCCTTGAGCGAGCGGAGGGCAATTTGCGCAGCCTCTTCAGAGCGCGCTCCAATCAGATCACACACAGCATCAGCCTGGCACAGATCAATTTTGCCAGTAAGCACTGCTCGCATGGAAAACTCGCCGGGCTCTGCCGCGCGACATCCACTTTCTTGCAAAAGCCGCAGCACACTCTTCACAATCACTGGGCTGCCGTGCAAAAATAATTCAAACGCATTTTCGCCGGTGTAGCTCTTACCCTCTGGGTAGGCCACGCAAATCGCCTCATCGATCAACTCTCGGCCTTTTATATCGCCCAGCATCGCGACAAATAGATTTTGTTCTTTTCGCTTTGGAAAAAAAATCTGCTCTTTGACCGCGAGCGCATTCTGACCACTCACGCGCACAACAGCAATGGCACTTGCCATCGGTGGCGTGGCGAGGGCAAAAATAGTATCTCTGCGCAATACATCCATGGCTAATCTTTCCGCAGCGCAATTGCCAGCAAACTGACAGCAGCGGGTGTGATGCCACTAATGCGTGAGGCCTGCCCAAGTGTCCTTGGGCGAATGCTGCGTAATTTTTCAAAGACCTCGTTGCTCATTCCCGGAAGTCTTTGCGCAAACAGGTGCTCAGGAATTACGACTTCATCCATTTCGCCTTGTCTTTCAATGGCGCGATTTGCCCGATCGATGTAGCCCTCGTATTTGCTTTCTACCGCGGCGCGAAACCGAACACGCGCATCATCATGGGGAATGCCGCCAGCAGCTTCCTCAATAGATGCGATGGTTTCTGGACCGATTTCAGGTCTCTTGAGCAAACTCAAAAGCGTGGTTGGTTCCTCCAATTGAGATGAACCAATCTGCGACAAGAGTGCTTGAACGCCGTCACTAATGGTTACCTTGGTGCTCTTTAGACGCTGGATTTCAAAACCTACGGCTTGCTCAAATGCCTTCATTCGTCCATGCCGATCAGCATCGAGAAGGCCACTCTGCAAACCAATGTCAGCGAGCCGCTGATAAACATTGTCCTCCCGCAAAACAAGCCTGTGCTCGGCACGCGAAGTGAACATGCGATATGGCTCTTCCGTGCCAAGCGTGACAAGATCATCGATCAACACGCCAATGTAAGCCAGATGACGCGGTAATATGATGGGCTCTTTGCCGAGTAGGGACATTGCAGCGTTGAGACCGGCGATCATCCCTTGAGCTGCAGCCTCTTCATAACCAGTTGTACCGTTGATCTGCCCAGCACAGTAAAGTCCTTTCACATCTTTGACCTCAAGCGAAGGAGAAAGTTGCGTCGGCTTCACGAAGTCATATTCAACCGCGTAGCCCCATCGCGTCACTTCCACCTCTTCAAGTCCGGGAATGGTACGCAAAAATGCCAGCTGAACGTGAGGAGGCAGCGACGTTGAAAGCCCGTTTGGATAAATTTCGTAGCTATCGAGGCCATGCGGCTCGAGAAAAATCAGATGGCTCTCTTTCTCTGCAAAGCGCGTCACCTTGTCTTCTATGCTTGGGCAATAGCGTGGCCCCGTGCCACCGATTTGGCCGTTGTAGATCGGCGCCATTCCATCAGCAACTGCACCAGAAATGACATCGTGAGTAGTCTTATTCGTATACGTGATATGGCAAGAAACTTGAGGCAGAGGCGGGACCGTGCTGTCAAAAGAAAAAAGAGGCGCAGGCAACTGAGGTGGCTGCCCCTCGAGCAAGTCAAGTGCAATCGTGCGCCCATCAAGGCGAGGACACGTTCCAGTCTTAAGGCGCCCAAGCTCAAGGCCAAGAGACTGCAAAGACTGCGAAAGTCCTGCGGAAGGCGCTTCACCCACTCTCCCACCTGGCGTCTTCTGTGCACCCTGGTGTAGCTGCCCCCCCAAAAATGTTCCCGTCGTTAAAATAACTCTACGCGCGAGAATTTCTCCGGAAAGACGCGTTTTAATTCCACGCATATTTTTATCGTCGTCAAACAGCAACCCTACGACGTCATCTTGGCGCACACGCAATCCCGGCGTGCCAAGCACAACCTGGGTCATGGCTTGACGGTAACGCTCCATATCGCTCTGGCATCGCGTGGCCTGCACGGCTGGTCCGCGAGAAGAATTCAGTGTGCGAAAATGAATGCCGGTCGCATCGGCGATTTTGGGCATTTCACCGCCCAGTGCGTCCATTTCTTTAACTAAATGTCCTTTGCCCACTCCGCCAATCGCTGGGTTACAGCTCATAGCCGCGATACGATCGATGGATCCAGTCACGAGAAGCGTTTGCAAGCCGAGGCGCGCGCAGCATAGCGCCGCTTCGCAGCCAGCATGGCCTCCTCCGACAATCACAACATCATACATCAAACTTTTGAGTAACCCAGCATTCATACAATACTTTTACGGTCTTTTTTTCTCTGCGCAAGGGCCCTGCTCGATGATCGCGGGAGGATTTATGGCTTCTGGTGGGTTATCCATGCTGCGCAGGAGATAAATCGATGCGAAAAACTTGCAAGAGTTATGCTTGTCAGCTCGTTGTTGCCTCAGCATTGCTCTTTTTCTCGAACGCGGTAAATGCGCAGCATTTCGGCAAACAAGTGTTTCGCGTACCTGTTGTCGGCTGGCTTTTAGCCAATTCTTCTCTGCCCTTTTTAAGCAACGGCTCGCCGCAGATCAAACTAAACGACGAGTTTTTAACAGGTCTTGGTTACAGTTTTTCCGTTTACGACTACAAACTATGGATCACCACCGAGTTTGATGTTGGCTTTGGCACCCTCGCGCCTGATAACAGCAGAGTGGTCAGCATCAATGCATCGACAGGGCTAAGATATAACTTTCTGGACCAAAAAATTCGACCCTTCGTCGGCCTCACGTTCGAGTATTTTCAGGCGTTTACGTCGAGCAATAGTTTTAATGGCTACCAGCTGCCAGCATCCTTTGGGTTTCGGCCAAATGGAGGTTTGGAATGGATTTTCGCCAGCGAAATGAGTTTTCAGGCAGAGCTCGGCTTCTTGGTTCTGTTCAATCTAGATGGTCTTGATCAGCAAGCGGGTAGTCTGCGTATATCTTACAATCTATATTATTAACACCGTCGCTTTTTTTGCACTGCCAACAGGCCCTTGGCTAGGTTGCTGCCAATCTGAACGGGTGGCGAAGGGGGCGTTTTTGCAAAAATAAAGCGCCGCACAAGATAATAACTTGCACAAGTCACGATGAGCAATACAAAAAGCAAATCAACGTTCATGGGTCACCTAAAAACCAAGAAGCGTGCCAGCTTGAAACACCGTGAAAGAACATAGCCAGGCAATCACCGTCATGTAACCAAACTGAAAAACAGGCCAGCGCAAACTCTTCGTCTCTTTCCTGACAACGGCAAGCGTGCTCATGCATTGCATAGCAAGCGCAAAAAATACCATGAGTGATAGCGCCACCAGCGGCGTATAAACCGGCTTTCCCGTCCTCGGATTAATGTCATGAGCCATCGCTTTTTGCAATGGTACAGGCGCGTCTTCGCCATGCTGGCGAAGGCCATAAACAACGCCCAGCGTTGATACCAGTACTTCTCGCGCAGCAAAACTAGCAACGAGCCCCACGCCAATTTTCCAATCGAATCCAAGCGGTGCAATTACTGGTTCGATCAGTTGCCCAAACCGGCCAGCATAGCTAGCCTTCATCTGCTCAGCCGGCGACAGATCATTGTGGCGCGGAAAAGTAAAAAGTGCCCAGAGTATGATAGTCATCGCCAAAATGACTGTTCCTGCTTCACGCAAAAAGACTTGGACGCGCAATAGAACTCCCCTGAGCAGCGAGGACATCCTGGGCAGCCGATAAGGGGGTAGCTCCAAAATCAGCGCAGGCGACTCCCCCTTTAGCAAAAACCGTTTAAGTAGAAATGCGATCAGCAATGCCACAACAATGCCAATAGCGTACATCGCAAACATGACGACAGAGCCCACTTCAACCAAACCCCAAATCGGGGGTGCCGACGAAAACACGACGGCAATGAGCAAACCATATACCGGTAGCCGGGCGGAACACGACATCAACGGGGTCACCATCATGGTCAGCAGACGCTCTCTGCGAGACTCGATCACGCGCGTCGACATAATCGCCGGAACTGCGCAGGCAAATCCCGACAGCAGGGGAACAAATGCGCGCCCAGGAAGACCGACTCTGGACATTACCCGGTCAAGCAAAAAGGTCGCCCGCGCCAAGTACCCCGAGTCTTCCAAAATACCCAAAAATAAAAATAGGATGGCAATCAAGGGCACAAAAGCGATCACACTTCCAACACCAGCGATGATCCCATCTGTGACCAAAGAGCCTAATAAGGAGCCCTCCGAAAACAAAGGCAGGACAAAAGTTGTCGCACCTCCTTTGATTAGGTCTAAGGTCTCGACAATAGGTTTTGCCCAAACAAATAGCGCGTTGAACATCACGGCAAAAATACCGAGCAAGAGGATTGGCCCGAACACCGGATGCAATGCCACCGAGTCGACTCTATCGGTCATAGTCTCAATCACCGGCGGTTTCTGGTACGCCCCATCAAGCCAATGCTCCACCTGGGCATATCGCTTCCTCACTTGCTCTGGCGAAGTGGAGATGGATATGCCCATCAACGTCGTGGAACACTCATCTATGGCATCTAAAAGCTGCGGGATCCCCTCGTTGGTCAGCGCACAAACAGGGACAATCGCAACCCCAATACGCTCGGAAAGCACCTCTGTATGCACCAAAATGCCTTCAGCTCTTGCTGCATCCATCATCGTCATGGCAATCAAAAACTGAACCTTCGCCTCAAGAAGCTGACTGACGAGATAGAGATTCCGCTCCAAATGTGTGGCATCGACGACGACAACAACAAGTCGTGGCCCATGATGCTTTTGGAGGACCTGCTCGATGCTATCAATGGTAAGCTTTTCATCGTCCGAACGAGGGCACAAGCTGTATGTGCCAGGCAAATCAACCAGGCTCGCGCGCGGATGGTTCTTCAGATCGATTTGTCCTCGACGACACTCTACGGTTACCCCGGGGTAATTTCCAACTTTCCCATGCAAACCCGTGAGACGATTAAAAAGCAGAGTCTTACCGGCATTTGGATTGCCAACAAGTAAGATCTCCTTTTCTGCAGCGACCTGCACACGACGTCCTATTATGAGGGAAGGGGTTTTACGGGGAAACAAGCGGCCTCACGTCGCCGCAGACAAAGCCGTGTGCCACGCACGACAACCAATAGCGGCCCGCCCATGGGCCCCCTGCGAATGAGCTGTATGGTAGCGCCCTCTGTCATGCCCATTTCGAGCAAGCGAAGAATACAAGAACTGACAATCGCCGGGGCACGTAAAACACCATGCTGTCCCACTAAGAGTTCAGATATGTTGGTTCGGTTGGCCATTTTAGTCCGGGCAAAACTAGCGCCTTTCCGCACCAAGCGCAATCACCCATCCGCACAACATCTTTGGCCTCCATTGCTTTCGCCGGTTCAATCCTCAATATGTGACGCATCCATGGCACAGATTTACTTCACACTCTTTTTCGCATGCGTTCTTTGTTTCGCGCCAGCTTGTCAGCGAAAGTCAAAGCCTGCACCTGCAGCTGCACCGTCCGCCATGCAAGCTGTGGCACCAATGGGATCACAGACAACCAACGTTGCCTTTGCCAAGCGTGTGAAGCTGCTCGAAGATCTCATGGATGGTAAAATCGCCAAAAACCAAACCGATCCGGCGCAAAAGCCAATTTTTGACGCCATCGATATCAAGGCTCTCGATAACATCCCGGTGGCACAGGGACTCTCACGAGATATTTTGCTCGCGCAACTTCATTTTCACGAACATCGCTTTATCGATGCTTCCCTTCTACTCTCGCGCATATTAGACAAAAACGCTGTTTTCCCGCGCGCGCGTAATCTGCTCGCGCGATGCTTTTTCTTTTTAGGAAACCCCGATAGAGCAGTACAAGAATTAGCATTTGTGCTGTTGAATCAATCCAAAGATCCGGAAGAATTTCTCGATGCTTTATTTTTGCTGGGAGCTGCAGTACACGAGTCAGCGTCGTATTCTCCAAAAAATCTCAAGAAAGCGATCTATGCTTGGGACACTTATCTGAAAGTTGTGCCCGAGTCGCCATACAAAGATAAAGTGGTAGCAGGCCTTGCACAAATGCGAGAAGCGCTGCGTTCGCCAAAGTCCGTCGGCTTTCAAAGCAAAGCTCTGGCCCTTAAGGCATTTGCAGCCAAAGACTTCAAGGCCGCCGAAACAACGCTTAACCGCGCAAAGAAAGAACTCCCCCATGATCCAGAAATCACGACGACATTGGCACGTATCTATCTACAAACGGGCAGAGCCAATGAGGCATTGGCAGAATTTGATCAGATCACCAAGCTACACCCAGGCTATATGCCTGGATGGCACTATAAAGGCATGGCGCACATACTCACCGGCCATCCCGAGCTTGCCGTAGCGGCCTGGGAGCAGGTGATGGAGCGAGACAGAGGCTATGCCTCCCGCTTTCAGTTGCAATCACGCATAGCGTCAGCAAAAAAGATGCAAAACAATTAGGAGATATCGCATGACTGAAGGATTTTCCACGCTTGAAGGCTGGTACACGTTACATGATTTTCGCACCATGGATTGGCCAGCATGGAAAGCGCTCGACCCGCGAGAAAAGGCTCTTGTGCAAGAGGAGCTTTTTTCTCTTCTGCACCGTTTTTGCGCTATCGACGAAAAACGAGAAGGGAGTTTTGGGCTCTTCGATGTCGCTGGTCATAAGGCAGACTTTCTATTCCTGAATTTGAGGCCAACACTCGAGGAGATTACCAGCCTTGAGCGGGATTTAAACAAGACGCAATTCGCCAGATATGCAAAGCCGGCTTACTCTTACGTGTCCGTGGTGGAAATAAGTAATTACTTGCACGGCCAAGAGAAAAAGCCGGAAGACATGCTCCAAGATCCATATGTGCAGTCTCGTCTTTATCCAGTGCTACCAAAGGTCAAAGCGATTTGCTTTTACCCCATGAATAAGAAGCGTGATGGCCAAGATAATTGGTATACGTTGCCCGTAGAAGAGCGCCGCGCACTCATGCGTGATCACGGTATGACGGGGCGAAAATTTGCTGGCCAGCTCACGCAAATGATCGGCGGATCCATTGGCCTCGATGATTGGGAATGGGGTGTGACGCTTTTTGCCAACGACCCTGTAGTGTTTAAAAAAGTGGTCACTGATATGCGTTTTGACGTCGTCAGTGCGCGCTACGCAGAGTTTGGTGCTTTTTTTGTGGGCAACGCACTCGACAACGACCAATTAATTAAGGCGCTCGATGGCACGTGTCATTCCACATCGAAATAACCCGAGCCTCTCTCTCATATCCGAGCACGCTCAGCGAGGCAGTAGATAGATAAAGCATGCGACCCTCGCTTGGCGCTAGCCCGACCCATCTCGCTGCCAGAATTCGCAGAATATGGCCGCTCGAGATCAGCGCCACATCGCCCTTGGCCTCGAGCGCCAACTGGATTATGCCATCGGCGCGCTCGCCTACCTCAGCAATGGTCTCACCATTAGGCACACCATCGGCAAACACCGTCCATCCTGGTTTATCCTTTCTAATTTGTTCTGAGGTGAGACCTTCATAATCGCCATAGTTCCACTCAACAAGTTCGGGTCGCATTTCGGCAAGACCATCTAGGCCCACAATCGTACAAGTTTCTCGCGCACGCTGTAGCGGACTGCAAAAAACTTTGGCAAACTGGCGTTTCTGCACTTTTTGTTTCAATTGCAAAGCCTGTGCGCGGCCTTCGTCGGTTAAACCAATGTCACTGAGGCCCGTGTGCCGGCCAGACTTTGTCCACTCGGTTTGACCATGCCTAATCAACACAATTTCCATTTTCGCTCCCACTTCTTTAGCGCACTAGTCGTCACTTTATTTTTTTCTCTACAAAGCTATGGGCGAGACTTAAAAAATTCTAGTCTTAATCACGTTTTAATTTGTTCAGCTGATCTACCCTGCAAGCCATCTCCAGAATTGCTGGAATTGTTGTCGGCGCTCAAGGTCACGCACGAAGGTTCACTGCAGAGCATTGTGGCCGCAACACAAAAGAAATGGCTTCGTCCAAAGGGTTCTGAACGTTGGCAAATGAAAGACGCTTATAACGGGCAACGTCGAAAGCTCCTGCCTCTACTTGTAAACCTTGGTCTTGTTGAGGGCATGAACGCGCAAAAAAGCCAGTATGACTATGCTGTGGTTTTGGGCGCGACCACGAACAGCGTGCGCGATAGACTCCGTTTCCTAATTCGAACATGGCAGCATGGTATCCGATTTCGCGAGATTGTTTTTCTCGGCAGCGCCAGACTGCTTGATCCAAGACTGGAACCGATTCCAAGGTGGCGGCATAAAGCAGCGCGCCCAAAAACCGAAACCGACATGATGAAAATTGTTTTTGCGCAAACGAAAGTGCCTAAGGGGTGGCAAGCTATCAAAGTGCGATTTGTCGACGCACCAGCAAAACCCGATGGGGCAGGTGGAATGCGCAGGCCCAATACAGCGGACACAGTTGAGGCATGGTTAAAGGAAAGCCCAACGCCTGGAACAGTTCTTGCGATTTCGAATCAACCCTTCGTGCTTTACCAACATGCGGTGTTAACCTCACTTCTGCCAAGAACTTTTTCGGTGGATTCTGCAGGCAGCCGTGCGGATCCTAAAGTCTCGATAGCGCTTTGTCTGGATAGCCTGGCGCGATTACTCTATCAAACAGCTCAGGAGCAAAATAATTTATGAGCGTGGAATTTCAAGACTATTATCAAGTTCTCGGCGTCCAAAAAACCGCTTCGCAGGATGAAATCCAAAAGGCTTACCGTAGGCTGGCGAAGAAATACCATCCTGACATAAACAAGGAGAAGGGGGCCGAGGACAAATTTAAGAAGATAGCCGAAGCGTATGCTGTATTGAAGCAACCAGAATCGCGTCGACGCTACGACACCCTAGGATCTGGCTGGAAAGGCGGCGAACCTTTTACCCCGCCAAAGACATGGCAAAACGTGGGTTTTGATTTTGGCGGAGGAGTCGGAGGCACACACAGCGGCTTTAGTAATTTCTTCGACATGTTTTTTCGCGACGCCTTCACTGGCAGCAGCAGGCAAGAAGATGGGGAGGATCTTGAAGCCAACATCACTGTCAGCCTCTTGGATGCCTTGGAGGGCGCACAAAAGTCTTTTTCCATCTCTGGCGGAGCCAAGACCAAGCAACTCCAGGTGAATATTCCTCCCGGGGCAACGGAGGGTTCTAAAATTCGACTCAAGGGTCATGGAGGCAAAGGCGAGAACGGTGGAAGAAATGGCGACTTGCTGCTAAAACTCCATCTCGCGCCAGATCCTAACTTCAAAGTTATCGGACACGATATTCACACCGTCGTGGCGCTAGCCCCCTGGGAAGCCGCGTTGGGGGCTCATGTGGAAGTTCCGCTGGTGCGGGGCCGCGTCAAGCTGACCATCCCTGCAGGGACGCAGAGCGGAACAACCTTGAGGTTGAGAGGGAAGGGGCTTCCTCATGGCAAGAGCCCTCCCGGTGATGCGCTGGTAGAGACAAAGATTGTTGTTCCCACTACACTGTCTGCGAAAGAAAAGGAACTTTTGGAGACGCTATCTAAAGTGTCGTCATTTCAACCCAGGGCCACCTAGGAAGACGGTTCAGATTTCTTCTCCGGCGCACTCTTTTCGGAAGACGACGCTGGAGCCGCCTCTTTGGCGTCTGCCTTCTTTGTTGACGCGTACAAATCGCTGTACCAACCGCCGCCCTTGAGCTGAAAAGACCCCTGGCTAACCAGCTTTTCCATCGTGTGTGTTTTTCCACATTTTGGGCAAATCTCCGGCGACGGATCATTTAGTTTTTGCAAAAGCTCCTGGACACACGCACAGGCATTACAACGGAATTCGTAGATCGGCATATTTTTCCCAAAACCTTCTTATGCAACTGCTTCTTTTGAGATAAGCACTTGATGCAAAGAGTCAACATCAGACTTGAAAAGGCATTAGCATGGCACATCCGCCAAAGAAAGATCCTGTGCAAACGCGCCTTTCCCGCTACGCAAAAGCCCAGCTGCCAACAAAGTTTGGGGTTTTACGCTGCATTGTCTTTACCGGGAAGGGTGGCGTTGAACATGTTGCCTTGGTAAAAGGCGACGTCGCGCGCGCTGAGTCCGTGCTCTGTCGCATTCATTCAGAGTGCTTGACAGGAGAGGTTTTTGGCTCCCTAAAGTGCGACTGCAAGCAACAACTCGATCTGGCCCTTGAGACAATTGGCAAAGCAGAAAAAGGTGTTTTGCTCTACATGCGCCAAGAAGGACGCGGCATTGGACTTGGCAATAAGATTCGCGCGTATGCTTTGCAAGACGAGGGGCTCGACACAGTAGACGCTAACCGCCACCTGGGATTTCCCGACGATGCCCGAGACTACCTCGAGGCAGCAACGATGATCAAAGATCTCGACATCGCCTCCATTATACTCATGACCAACAATCCGGCCAAAATCGATGGGATGGAAAAGGCCGGCATTTCAGTTGTAAAGAGACTTAAGCTCTCAGTTAGTCCCGCGAAGGAAGCGCTATCTTATCTCGAAGTCAAGCGTAACCGAATGGGTCACCTCGACAACGAGTGACAAGCTCTAATTCACTTCGGCACGGCTGGAAACGCGAATAGCCAAGGCACCATCTGGTGCATTGTATGTTTCCACGAAGCCCTCCGCTAACAGTTTATCGAGCACCCTTCTTCTCGTCTCAGGCGTCGTATCGAGGTGCGCTGAGCGCCAGCGTGTCAGAAAATACCCAAGACCGACGTAGCCACCGCTAAACTTACTCTGCGCCTGATCAAGCTCCGCCAGAAATGCATCCATCGCGGGATCGCCCGTCACAGAAGCGATTTCGACGACACTCTCAGCTCCATGGATAAAATCATCTCCGTCTTCTTCATCCAAAGAAAACTCTCGCTCAAAATGGGAAAGGCCTTGCAACATATCGATGTGATCAAAAGCGGCGCTGCGAATGCGTTTGCTCACGCCGGTGCCGCCCCAACTCGCAATATACGCCTGTTTGCCGAGCGCGCGCACGCCCTCAATCGCTGGGGCATAATCTGCATCACCCGACATCAGCACCAACGTGTCATAGGCGTTCACAGCTGCAAGACGCAACATGTGCGCCACCATGGTCGTATCGACTTCTTTCTCGAGCACGTAGCGATTCTCTGCACCACACTCGGAGCAACCGATAGAGCCAACCTTGCGCTTAAATGTGTGTACAAAAAAACCAGGCTGCGTCTCAAGCATGTCGAGAAAGCCCGCCAGTTTCTGCTGCGTATCAGACTGCCCGAGCGAAGAATCATCCACGCCGGTGTAATAATAGGCGCCCCATAGCGCCGTACCTTTTGCGCGCATCACAAGCCATTCAGCTAATTTAGCGAAATCGATGCGACGACCTTTTGCTGCCTCTCGCCAGCCGGAATAAAAATTCTTTCCATCAAAAAAAAGTGCCACTCGCATTATGCTCTCCACAACCAAGTTCTATTTTGAATTAAATCAGACATGATGTACCTCAACGTAGGTGGCTCCACGCAATTCGTCGACGTATTGTTCAAACACGCGCTCAACCTCTTTTTCAAACAATTGCCTACGCAATTCTTTTTCCACTCTCTCAAGCGGTATCTTTTCGACGTGGGCATGCTCGCTTACATAAAGCAAGTGCCACCCACCCGGGGACCTGAGAGGACCTGCGACCTTACCAACATCGACAGAAAATGCAAGCTTTTCAAACTCCGGGTAGAGTTCTCCGCGTGCAGCAAACCCAAGATCCTTGAGCAAAACTCCCTTTTGGGCTCTCTCTAACTCATGGGCAACAGCGAAGAACGTTTTTCCAGACTGAATTTCGCGAAGAGCCGACCTCGCCATTTTCTCTGACGACGGTGATAAAGGAAAAAGAATATGATAAAGATGCACCTTAAAATCATTAGCCTCCAATCCATACGTGCTCTCATATAGTGTTTTCACATCTTGTTCTGAAATCTGTACACGGCTCTTCACTTTGCTTTGCACGAGTTTCATTTTACAAAGTTGCTCTTTCAGCTGCTCTTTGTAGGCCTCGAGGGTAATCCCCTGTTGAAACAACGCGTGGGAAAACTCGGCATCGTTAAGATGGTTTTGCTTTTTAACTCCCTTGATTGAGTCCGCAACTTCTTCTTCAGTTGCCTCGAGCCCAGATTTCTTGCAGTCATTTTCAATAAGAGCTTGACGAATGCGTGATTCTATCGCCGCCTGAGTCAACGAAGGACCTATCTCACTTTGTAAAATGGGCTTGCCGCCTACGACAGCAACGACGCGATCAACAATCGTCTTTGCACTTGTCGACGGAGAAAAAACTAAAATACCGCAAAGAAATGCAACTAGAAGACTAGCCGTTTTTTGCGAGTGAAACCGATGTTTTTGCATGAGAAAATGCTGCCTCATTGATTGTAACTTTATACTTTGCTTTCAGCTTCCCCAGCGTCTCTGCGATTGCTCCCGCTTCTTGGTTGCGTCTGAGAATATCCCGCACGCGCAGACGCGCTTCTTGCTCTGTCTCAAGCCGCTGGGCCCGCTCCTCTATCACCATAAAAATGTGGTAGCCATACTCGCTCATCACTCCATCGGAGATTTGCATTTTTTTCATGGAAAAACAGTGGTCAAAAACTGGAGGCAGTTGGCCTTTGGAAATCCAGCCCAGATCTCCGCCATGTTGGGAGTCTGGAGACTTACCGTACTGATGGGCAGCTTCAGCGAATGCCATGCGACCGCTTTTCAATTCCGTTGACACCAATTTTGCTTCCTCTTCTGTGGGCACTAAAATATGGCGCACACGGACACGCGCAGGAACAAGACGCAGCGTTTCTTTCTTCACATACGCTGCAACCTGCGGACCAGAAATTGGTGGCAACCGAGCAAACATGTGGTGCAAGTAGCTATCAATCAATAGATGCCGGCGCAATAATTTTTGATATAAGCTCGACGTCAGGTGTTCTTGATGAAGCGTCCGTCGGAATGCCCCCCAAGGATAGGGTCGTGCATTGCGGCTATAGGCTTTTTCTACGTCCTGATCGCTTACAGCAAGACCTTCTTTTTTTGCCGCGAGCAAAAATAGCTCTTCTTCAATGAGATGCTCAAGAACTATTTGAGCGAGCTTTTGACGATCCCCCTCTAAGGGCAGATTACCCAGCCCGGCCCTAGACAGCGCTGTTTGAAACACAGGCTGTTCAATCGGCGTGGGACCAACGCGCGCGACCATAGCCTTGCTGGGCAAACCCCTGGGGTCAGAGGGGCAGCCCCAAAATATGAGCAAAGCTATGATACAAAAAATACGCACTCTTTCTTAACTTTTAATGTTTCTGGCCCGCTAAAGCTCCACTCAATTTATCTTCGTAGACCACTACGTTGGCCTTCTTTTTTAGTTCGTCAATGTACTTTGTAAATGCCTCCCCGCGCTTTTTGTTTGCCACTATCCTGCGAATACCTTCTTTCGCAGAGGCAAAATCCTGTTTATGGGGCGCCCGCACACTGTTCTTTCGAAACATATAGTAGCCGTCTGTCCCTTCCACAACATTACTTGTTTTGTTAACAGCCGGAAGGTTCCACAGCGTTTCTGCTGCCTTGGCACCAAATTTTTTTGTCGCTTCCTCTTTGGTGATAAAATCTGTCTTAGCAAAATTCGTCTGAGAAGCTTCTCTGGCCTTCTTCAGGCTTGCAGCTTTATCGCTTCCAAATGGCGTCAGGGTAAATTCAGCCTGCACAGCTTCTTCCCTGTTATACTGCTCTTTGTTTTGGTCATAGTAAGCTTGCAAATCTGCGTCGTTGACTGCTGCTATGAAATTTTTTCCTTGAAATTCGTTCCGTAACACCCGTTCCGCCAGCATTTTTTTGATGCTTTCGCGAACTTCAGGCTGGTTTTGCAGGTCTTGCCGAATGGCTTCTTGCGCCAGGAGCTCCTGGCGAATTTGCACCTCCAGAAAATCTTTTTGTCCTTCTGGCGTGCTGTATTTGGTCATCCAAAAGGATGGTTGATGACTCAGCCGCTCCTTGATGTCCTCCGCGGTGATCTCAGTAGCTCCTATTTTGGCCACGGTGTCCCCCTTTTTTGAGACAGCGCGCACGGAAAACTCCGTGTCATTCTTGCAGGCCCCTAACACCTGCGCGATGACCACCAAAGAAACGATTATGGTTTTTTGATTTCCTCGACTCATATAAGCCTCCTTCTTTGTGATTTCTGGCGTTTTCTTCGCAGGTTGTATAGCAGCCGTTTGACCGGCCTTCTCACTTTTGTGTTAGGATCACTTCATGCGCATATAAAAAGGGGGCGCAAAATGGGCAAATCCATTTTTGTCGCAGACAGTGACGACCAAAGCAGAGAAAAGCTAAAGCGCCTTTTGCAGATCTTTGGTTACGAAGACATTGCTGAAGCAAAAAACGGTGCCGAAGCACTTGAGAGTATTGCCCGTAAGCAACCCAACATTGCATTTCTCGATATGAATCTAGCTAAGCTTGATGGGCTCTTGCTCTGCGAGATTTTGCATCATACGCCCAGATTCAAAGACATCTCGGTTGCGTTGATGAGCGCATCCACCGACTCCGCACTGATGGAGAGTGGGCTCACCGCAGGTGCTTATACGTACCTCGAAAAACCTATTTCTCCTGAGAGCCTCAAGAATGCCTTAGGTGGAAAGTCCATGCTCGCTCCCTCGGAGACCAAATTTCCTGATGGCATGAGCAAGCAAGCACAAGCAGTTGTTTCTGAAATTGCCGAGTCAGCGCGAAGAACCCTCAACCTTCTCTTTGGCCAAGGCGCAAAAGTAATTGGGATAGAGCGTGCTTCGGCAGAACTACTCGGTAAGAGCATCGAGATTGTCGGTCAGGTGAAAGCAAATGGAACTGTCCCGGTCGAGATTGGCATGGCCTTTTCAGAATCATTGGGCAAAGCACTGTGCCGCGCGATTGGTACGGATCCCGTCGATAACAAGGCCATTTTTCAATCTGTCGCGCAGGTTTTAGGCAGCATCATGACGCGATCCCTCGGCAAGGTGAGCGAAATTTATCCGGTCACTCCGGAAGAACCTTCGGTCAAAGAAAATTCCACAATTCTCAGTCGCACCAACATCAAAGAGAGCTATACGGTGCACCTGCGCGCAGCGACTCAGAGTGCGGTGCTGCGAAAACAATTCGGCATACCACTGGTGGTCGCGATCGGAACCGCCTAATACCGAAGCATGATACTTCACCACCTGCCTAAGGCTTCTGATCTCTCCGCGGAGACTATTCTGAACGGCTTTTTAGATTCTGTCTCAGAGCGTCACATCACACTCTATCCGGCGCAGGAAGAAGCAGTTTTGGAGATCATGGCCGGCAAAAACATTATCTTGAGCACCCCCACGGGATCTGGCAAATCACTCGTCGCCACTGCAATGCATTTTAAAGCACTGGCGGAAGGCAAGCGCTCTTACTACACTTGCCCCATCAAGGCTCTGGTGAGCGAAAAGTTCTTTGCGCTATGTGATGATTTCGGCCCCGAAAACGTCGGCATGCTGACCGGAGACGCCAGCATTAACCGCGATGCTCCCATCATCTGCTGCACTGCAGAGATTCTATCCAATATGGCACTTTCCGAAGGCGAGCACGCCCCGGTCGAATATGCGATCATGGATGAATTTCACTACTACTCGGACGCCGAGCGAGGCATGGCGTGGCAGGTCCCATTGCTCATGCTAAGCAAAACAACCTTTTTGCTAATGTCGGCAACGCTGGGCGATAGCAGCGAGATTGAGGAGAGTCTGAGAGAGCTCAACCATCTCGACGTCGCGGTGATCAGGTCAAGCGATCGGCCAGTCCCTTTAGACTATTCATATCGTGAAACACCCATTCATGAGACGCTTTTTGATCTCATCTCTTCCCATAGATTTCCAATTTACGTCGTCAACTTCACACAGAGAGACTGCACGGAGCAGGCGCAGGACGCGATGAGCGTCAATATCTGCACTAAGGAAGAAAAAAAGAAGATCGAAGAGGCGTTCGCCGGATTTCGTTTTGACACGCCGTTTGGAAAGGAAATACGTCGATATATCGGACATGGGATTGGATTGCATCACGCAGGTCTTCTACCAAAATATCGTCTTCTCGTCGAGAAATTGGCCCAAGCTGGTTTGCTCAAAATTATCATGGGTACCGATACGCTAGGCGTCGGTGTTAACATTCCGATCCGGACTGTCTTGTTCACGAAGCTATGCAAATTTGACGGCCAGAAGACAGGAATTTTGAGCGTCCGCGATTTTAAGCAGATCTCGGGACGCGCAGGTCGCAAGGGATTCGACGATCAAGGAAGCGTGGTTTGCCAAGCGCCCGAGCACGTGATCGAAAACAAAAGGGCAGAAAGTAAATTTACAGCCGCCGATAAAGGAAAAAAGAAGAAGTTCGTTAAGAAAGATGCACCGACAAAGAACTTTGTGTATTGGGATGAAAAGACATTCCAACGTCTCATTGATCAACAACCCGAGCCGTTGTCGTCGAAGTTTTGGGTTTCCCATGCAACGATCATGTTGCTGTTACAAACCACACCCACAAATGCCAATCCAGGTTACAAAAAACTGATCTCGCTGATTACAAAATCCCACGAAGTGGAGAAAGCGAAATCAAAGCACCGCAAACAAGCGGCAATGCTGTTCAAATCCTTGGTGCACGCCGGCATCGTTTCGATTATCAAGAATCGCGAGAAGGGGGCTCGTGTCGTTGTGAGTGACACTTTGCAAAAAGACTTTTCGCTGCATCATGCACTCTCTCTATATATGCTCGATGCGCTGCGCATGCTCGACATGGAAAGCGAGACCTATGCGGCGGACGTGCTGAGTCTCGTTGAATCTATACTCGAAAACCCGACGATTATCCTGCAAAAGCAGGTCGACAAGCTCAAGACAGAAAGAATGGCCGAGATGCGCACTGAGGGATTAGAATACGAGCAGCGCATGGACGAGCTGGAGAAGATAGAGCATCCAAAACCCCTGCGTGATTTTACCTACGGCACCTTCAACGCATTCGCGGACAAGCACCCCTGGGTGGGCACAGAGAATATTCAACCAAAGTCCGTAGCACGTGAGATGTTCGAGCGTGTATCGACGTTCAATCAGTATGTTTCTGAGTATGGTTTGCAGCGCAGTGAGGGTCTTTTGCTGCGCTATCTGTCTGGTGCATATAAAGCGCTCATGCAAACAGTTCCGGATGTCTACAAAACAGACGAAGTACATGACGTGATTGCTTACCTGCGCGCCATGCTTGGCAAGGTAGACACCAGCCTGATCGAAGAATGGGAACAAATGCTCGCTCCAGCTCCGCAGTCTGCACAAACGGCATTGTCACAAAAACCCAAATTGCCCTTCGATCCAGAGGCAAATCCACGCGCATTTGCAGCCCGCATACGCGCGGAAATGCATGCGCTAGTAAAAGCGCTCGCAGAGCGCAACTACGACGAGGCCGCACAATTGATCAAACAAGATCCAGATGAGCAATGGACAACGCAGCGTCTGCAGGAAGCACTCGCGCCTTTCTATGCCGAATATGAGCGAATCTTGTTCGACAACAAGGCACGCCAACCCCATTTCACGCTGATCAAACAAGTCAGTCCCAAGCAGTGGGGCATCCAGCAAGTGCTACTCGATCCTGCAGAAGACAATGCATGGATGATTGAGGGAACTTTGTTGTGGGGAGAAGATATTTCGCCAAACGAGCCGATGATTATGCTTGAACGCATCGGCTCGTAAAAACTTGGTGCCCAAGGGCGGAATCGAACCACCGACACGAGGATTTTCAGTCCTCTGCTCTACCGACTGAGCTACCTGGGCAAACCTTGAGCTTAACCCTTTATCGGCGTCATATACTTCGGTCAAGGGGATTTTGGGGAAAAGTGGCGCGCCCTGCAGGAATCGAACCTGCGACCCTCGGCTTAGAAGGCCGATGCTCTATCCGCTGAGCTAAGAGCGCCTTTTATATGTGGTCGGGGTGACAGGATTTGAACTTGCGACTTCTTGCTCCCAAAGCAAGCGCTCTACCAAACTGAGCTACACCCCGTAAAGACCACCGGCTATCTATGACATTCATCCTAAAAAGACAAGATGGAGTTCTCATCCAATCTGCTTAATCGCTTGGAGCAGGTTTGCCTTCTTTTGCTCAAGCAGAATCAACAGCTCACGGCTCTGCGACACCACTTCAGGCGGCGCTTTCTCCACAAAGCTCGCGTTGTTTAATCGGCCTTCTAAGCCAGCGTGTTCTCTTTCTAACTTTTGCAGCTCTTTTTCGAGGCGTTGTCGTTCCGCGCCGAGATCAATAAGCCCCTCCAAAGGCACAACAACATCCATATGCGCATGGGAGTTCACCGCAACATTCTTGGGAACATCGACTGTCCCACGTTTGGCAATTTGCAGATCCTGTGTAAGTGCCAAAAACTGAATTTGTGCGGAAAAATTCTGCAACAATCGCAAATGATCTGGATGATCCACCAAAATGATCGCCGGTACTTTCTTCTGCGCAGGCAGGTTTGATTCTTGACGCGCGTTGCGAATCATCACGATCGCTTCTTGCACCAACGTCACGTCGCGCTCTGCATCTGGATCTACCAGCGAAGCGTCATATTCTGGATAGGGCGCGGTGCAGCAAAACTCACCTGGAGCGCCAAAGCGAGTCGGCAGCTTTTGCCAAATCTCTTCGCTAATAAACGGGCAAAATGGGTGTAGAAGCCGCATGCTCGTATCCAGCAGCTCTATTAGCACAGCACGTGCAGCCTCTCTGCTCTGCCCGTCGGCTTCTGGCGCAAGTCTGAGCTTCGCGAACTCGATGTACCAATCGCAAAACTCTGACCAAAAGAGCTGATAGATCTGATCTGCTGCTTCACTGAATCTATAGTCTGTGAGAGAAGATCTCACTTTTTGCACCGTTTGCTGCAAGCGCGATAAAATCCATTTATCTTCGGGCAACAACGTATGTTTCACGTCGGCAATTACCTGTACAGGCTCAGGACCAACCCGCATGAGTGAAAATCTCGTCGCGTTCCAAATCTTGTTCAAAAACGCGCGATAGCCAGACACGCGCGGGATCGACAGCTTTACGTCGCGGCCCTGCCCAGACAAAACCGCCAAGGAAAAACGCAATCCGTCAGCACCAGAAGCAGGAATACCCTCGGGAAAATCTTTTTTGATACCCTCGAGCACTTTAGGCAAATGGCTCTGTGGAACGGGATAGGTTTTGATTTTGGCGATCAACTCGCCAAGCGTAATGCCATCAATTACATCGATGGGATCAATGGCATTGCCAAGCGATTTGGACATCTTTCTGCCATGCGCATCACGCACCATGGCATGCAAATAGACGTCGGCAAAAGGCGCTTTGCCCATAAAATGCACGCCCATCATCATCATACGAGCAACCCAGAAGAACAGAATATCGAAGCCGGTTTCCAGCACGGCTCCTGGGTAAAACGCACGCAGATCTTCTGTGTTGTCAGGCCAACCTAGTGTGGAAAAAGGCCATAGGCCTGCAGAGAACCAAGTGTCGAGCACGTCTCCTTCTTGCAGATAGCGATGAGGATTCAGCTCCGCCAAATTCTCCAGACTCGCCTCTGAAAATCCACGCACAGTCTCGTCATCCAATTCCCGAAGCGCAACTTGTAGCATCTCGGCGTCAGACAACCCACGCCCCGCCATCAATGGGCGCACTTTGTCCATATCATAAAACACCGGGATCTGATGGCCCCACCACAGTTGGCGAGAAACACACCAATCCCGAATGTTGAGCAAAAAGTGATCCCACGTTTTGCGCCAATTTTCCGGAATGATCTTGGTCTCACCGGAGGCCACTGCCTGATAGGCCTTCTCCGCCAAGGGCTTAGCCCTAACAAAATACTGCCGAGAGAGTAGCGGCTCAATGATTTCCCCGGATCGCTGCGACACACCTACGGCGTGCTCATGTTTTTGAACACCACGAAAAAGCCCCAGTGCGGTTAAATCTGACTTAACTCTCTCTCTCGCAGCAGCACGATCTAGCCCCTGATAAGGCCCAGCATTTTCGTTGAGATTCATCTCCAGTGTATAGAGATTGATCTTCTCCAAATTATGCCGCTCGGCGATTTGAAAATCGTTATGATCATGCCCCGGTGTGATCTTCACCGCACCCGTACCAAACTCAGGATCCACATGGTCGTCGGCCACTACGCGGAGATCACGATCTGGAAAAAATGGATGTGCAAGCGCCTTGCCAACCAAGTGCCGATAGCGATCATCATTGGGGTTTACAGCAACGCCGGTATCGCCAAGCATGGTTTCTGGTCGGGTCGTGGCAATAACGATCTCTTGCGAGGGATCATCCTTAAGCTTGTAGGCAAAGCTCCAGAGCTCTGTTTCCCTCGTGATGTGCTCTATTTCTTCATCGCTCAAAGCCGTGTGGGAACCCGGATCCCAATTCACCAATCGCTCGCCGCGAAAAATCAGTCCCTCATTCCACAGACGTACAAACGCTTCTTTCACCGCGCGCGAGCATTGCTCATCCATGGTAAAACGCAGACGCGTCCAGTCTGCGGAAGCGCCCATCAACTCCAATTGCTGAAGAATGCGTGAACCATGTTTTTCTTTCCAAGCCCATACGCGCTTCAGAAATTCTTTGCGTCCTAAATCATGCCGAGTTTTGTTTTCAAGGCGCTTTAATTCGCGCTCAACCACCGCTTGGGTGGCAATGCCTGCATGATCAATGCCTGGAAGCCAAAGAACATTCTCTCCCAACATTCGGTGATAACGACACAAAATATCTTGAAGCGTAACAAACAAAGCGTGCCCGTTATGAAGCGATCCGGTCACGTTAGGCGGAGGCATCATGACGACGTAAGGTTTCTGAACAGACCCGTGTTCTGGCAAAGAGTCTTCTGCCTTTGCTCCGAAGAGACCGGCCTGATTCCACTTCGGGTACCAATAGGCTTCTACGCGTTTTGCGTCATAAGACTTATCGAGTAAGTTCGTCAGCTGTTCCATGCCGCCTAGTTTGCGTAAAATACCGGCCAAAGCAAGGTGGCGCGTAGCAAAATGTTTTGCTATGACTAAGCAATGGAAGCTTTCGCACTATTTAAGCAGGGCGGAGTTGTGATGTACCCCATCGCGCTTGCCTCATTGGTCGCCATGGCTGTTTTTATCGAGCGGCTATTTAGCCTGAGGCAATCGAGGGTATTACCACAAAACCTCATTTCTCGGGTTCACACCATGGTGCTTGAGCAAGACCTCGGCCAGGCGAGGCATCTCTGCGAAACAAACCCGTCGCCGATCGCAGCGCTTTTTGCCAATGTCATTAAACGCAAAGAAGAGCCTTTGCCTTTTTTGAAAGAGAGTATTGAAGAACAGGGTCGTCACCAGGCGGCAGATCTTGAGCGTTTTGTTTCCTCGCTCGGCACCATTGCTTCTATCACACCGTTGCTTGGGTTACTTGGGACGGTTTTGGGTATTATTTCTACGTTCAAGGGCGTAGCCCGGGCAGGATTTGCCAGCCCAGCAGACATGGCTGATGGCATTTGGGTGGCCCTGCTGACCACCGCTTTTGGTCTAATCGTCGGCATTCCGGCGTTGCTTGGTTATCGGTTTCTCCTCGGGCGAATCGACAAAATTGTGCTCTCACTTGAGCGTGAGACGCTGAAATTGATCGAGATGATGAAACTGCAAAGAAATTCTTAGTTAAAAAAAACTTGGCCAAAAATTTGCAATTGATTTGGACTCGTCCGATATTAGCTGTGGGTATATCGCCCGTATCAGCTAAAGGAGAAACTCATGATACGAGATACGATACGAAAAGGTTTATTGGTCGCCATGTTTGGTTTGGTCATTGCAGCACCGACGGCAGCTCGTGCAGAGAAGCTCGATCTATCGGAAGGAACAATGGAAATTGGTGGCTATGCAACGATTGGGTATGGTGGTGTCTTGGGCAACACTAATAATGTTGCGAATAAGACCAGCGAATGGGATGGTACCGTCGCAGTCAATTTTGGGTACTTTGTCGTAGACAATCTTATGCTTAGCATTAACGTCCAAGCATCGGGCCTCCTTGGTGTGCAAATTGCAGGCACCAACATTATCGGTAACAGCGTGCTAAATCTTGAATCTGCAGCAGGCGCAGGCGTAGGGATTGGCTATTTCTTCGATACAGGCAGCATTGTCTATCCTTACCTAAACGCAAACGTCAATTTTCTATGGGATAATGGTGGTGTAAATCCGATCAACTTTAACAACAATGCCTTCGTTATCCAGGTAAACCCTGCAGTCGGTATTTTGATCGGTCTTAACAAGCATGTGGCATTGGATCTAGGTGCAAGCTTTGATTTTAACATCAATGCAACAAACGCCAATACCAGCGCAAATACCTGGGGCGTCAATATGGGCTATGTCGGCGTGAGAGCATTCTTCTAGTCGACACGGCAAATGCCAAAAAAGGGGCGCCTTCGGGTGCCCTTTTCTTTTGCCATCTTGGCAGACCCGACAGGAACCAATAAGGTAGCATCCATGAAAAAAAACGCACTCAATCTCAAGTTTGTTTTTTCCATGCTGGCGTTAGTAATCGCCTGCGGTGTTGTCTCGGCGAGTGCATTGACGCCATTTCCAGAGCCACCTGCAAATATCGAGCTTACCGACGCACAAAGAGATACCGTGGCGCGGGGAACTCCAGTTTTCAATAAATCAGATGGCGCTGGCGGTGGCCGAGCCTGGGCAGTATTCCGCGTAAATGCTCCCTGCGATACAACCTGGTCTGTGATCTCTGATCTTGGAAATTATACCGAATATCTGAAGGGCGATATCTTGGAATCCACAATTTATAAAAGAGAGGGAGATTTCATTTACGTGAAATTCAAGCTCAATGGACGAATTGCTGGCAAATTCAACTACTCTGTTAAGCATCACTTTCCACAAACCGGAGGATGGGGAACCTGGGTTATGGATGCAGAAAAATCGAACGACTTGCAAAGCGTAGGTTTCTGGAAAGTGACACCTGCAACAAGCACAACGTGCGATGTCACTTACTCGACGGCACTCAAAATCGATGCCTGGTACTTTGGAATCATCAAAGGAATTCTCGTGAGCCAAGGGCTGGAAACAGCAACCAAGTGGGTCAAAAAGAATGCTGAGCAAAAGTACTCACAAAATACAGAAAAAGCGGCGCCAAAATAGACCGGAGCGCAATATCTCCTTGAGAAGGAGTATTCATGAAGAAAAGCGCACCCAATCTTAAGTTTGTTTTTTCCATGCTCGTGTTTGTGATCGCCTGTGGTGTTGAGCCTGCACAGGCAAATTTGACTCCCTACACCGGGGAGCCACCCAATTCGATTTCTTCTCTTTCTGCTACCGATCGCCAAAAGCTTGAAAGAAATGATCCTGTCAAATTGAACGTCACCTCAGATGGTGGAACTGTTGTGTTTCGCGTCAACGCTTCTCCTGCCACAGTTTGGGGCGTGATCAGAGATTTTGGCCAATATCCCAACCGAGTACCTTACGTGAAGTCAACAACCGTAACGACAGTTGGAGAGCACGTCGATGTTGATTTCGTTGTAGGAAATTGGATGGCTGACGTGAGGTACAGCATCGATCATTATTTCCCAGCGGGTAAAATGTGGGTGACCTGGACGCTCAATAAAGCGAAGCCTTCAAGCCAGGTCACCGACACCATCGGCTACTGGCGTGTTGACCCTGTCCCGGGAAACCCAGACAAAAGCAATGTGACCTATTCCATTGCAACGGTACTCACGTCTCTTGGAAGATTTGCCCGCGGTCTTCTCGGTAGCGATGAGCTACTCACTGCTACGCAATGGCTGCGACAAGCTTCAGAAACTTAGAGATCACTGATCAGCGAATAGATCGATTTGCGAGTGCTGTTCTCATGCTTGAATAGCGTCGCAAATCGATTTTTTTATCGTTATTTTCCGTTCTACCGATGATCAACGTGATCAACAGTTTCAAGTAAAATTTGCAAGAAAAATAATAAAAAAGAATTTTTCAACACGCATTCAAGGACTTGCAAAAATTGCCCTCCAATGACCTTGCACGATCCTCTTTTCCTCTGTTAGAAAATTGAAATCTCGTTAGGTTTTTTCCGAACAGATCAAATTGGGTAGTGGCTCCAGAGATCAATTTTCCGCCGAGTCTTAGTATTTCTGCGGATTTTTACGCGCTTAGGCATGGGTTGTTGAGGATAGAATGGTAGCAATGAGAGAAACGCCTGAAGACTTTGTCCAGCCCTTTCGGCCAAGCGCCCTTTCATCGCCACAGAATCCTGATCTTCACACACTTTACCAAGCGGTTTTGCAATCCCTTCGTCGCCGTTTAAGTCTTTTTGTTTGGCAGGGATTTTTTGAACCTTTGGCGGCGAAGTCGCTTGTTGATAACGTGCTCACGCTAGCAGCGCCCTCAACCTTTCACCGAGACTGGGTACAAGATCATTATCTTCCGGAGCTTCTGGAAACAGCAGGATCCATTGCCGGCCGTCGTATTCAAGTGGTAGTTGTTCATGATCCTGATTGTGGCACGTCAGCGGTGCGCTCAGAACAACATACGCCGCTGCAGCAGACGCGTGAATTGCAAACCCCCGCTGCTTATCGCGAACCAGAAATTCAGCCCACGCCTGTTTTTGATGCGCCGATCGTTCCACTTCGTGCGCCAGAGTCCCGTGTCGTCGAGGATGACTCGTCTAGTCGCCCGATGTTTGAAAGCCGCGCGCTAAATCCAAATTATAACTTTGATACGTTTGTTCCGGGCCCGTCTAACCAAATGGGATTTGCTGCATGCAATGCGGTGGCAGAACAACCGGGTGCACAATACAGCCCGCTTTTTCTGTTCGGATCGGTTGGTCTTGGTAAAACCCATTTGCTTCATGCGATCGGCCTCGCTGCACTCCAAAAGCAACCCAATATTCGCATCCTCTACATGAGTGCAGAACAGTGGGTGAACGCGTACATCCAAGCGATCCGCGAAAGGCGCTTTGATAGCTTCCGCAAGAAGTTTCGCTCCGGCTGCGATATTTTGCTGATCGACGATATTCAGTTTCTCGCAGGAAAAGATGCCAGTCAAGACGAGTTTTTTCACACATTTAACAGCCTCCACCAAGCACACAAACAGATCGTGGTAACCTCAGACAAGTATCCGCACGAAATTGAAGGGCTAGAAGAGCGGCTGCAAACGCGTCTTTCGTGGGGTTTGATTGCAGATATCAGGCCGCCAGAAATCGAAACGCGCATTGCGATTCTTCATAAAAAGGCGGAGGCGAAAAATATCCATATTAGCGATGACGTGGCGCACTATTTGGCGGCGCAAGTGACTTCTTCCGTCAGAGAGTTGGAAGGGGCATTGCTGCGTCTTTCTGCTTTTTCAAGCGTTACCAAGTCTGAGATTTCTCTGAGTCACGCGAAAGAATATTTGTCCCCTGTATTTCGCAGAACACAAGGGCAGCTCACGCCAGAGAAAATTTGTGAGAACGTTGCTGCTTACTACGATCTCAGATCTGCGGACTTGAAGGGAAAAAGCAGGCAGCGTCAAATTGCTCTGGCGCGTCAGGTTGCCATGTCCTTGTGCCGTTCGATGTTGTCTCTTAGCCTGCCAGAAATCGGCCGACTCTTTGGCGGGCGCGATCACACAACGGTCTTGTCTTCGATCCGCAAAATTGAGGAAGCCCGCGAAGTTGACATTGGCATTCAAAGTGTCTTATCTCGACTAGAGAAAAGTCTTCTTGACGGCAACCGCTAATCTGTTATCCGCAACCTTATGTTGCAAAAAATATTTTTCGTTGCCAGCTTTGTTTTCGTCCTGAGCTGCAGCTCGATTCTAGTTCGTCAGAATACCGGCCGTGATGCGTCTGTTCCCCTAGGCCAGCTACCTGATCTGGTCGTTCCACAGCATTATGAAATCGAATTAGCCATAGATCCTCACTTGGATCGTTTTACGGGTTCTATTCGTGTCAGCGCTGAAGTGAAAACAGCACTCAGTACATTTTGGATACACGGCAGAAATTTGTCCGTCACCGAATCTTATATGATCTTAGAGAACGGCGACAAAATCAACGTGCGCTATGAGCAAGTTTCCCCACAGGGCGTGGCGCAGATTACACTCCCACATGCCATCGAGGCACAACAGGTTTTTTTGTTCCTCAAATACAACGCGCCGTTGCAACACGGCTTGGATGGTCTCTACAAAGTGGCAGATGGTGGACAGCCCTACGTATTTACGCAGTTTGAGCCTATAGCAGCACGCCAGTGTTTTCCTGGGTTTGATGAGCCGAGATTCAAAACACCATTTCTAATCAAACTGATCATACCAAAGGCTCTGACAGCCATCAGTAACACGTCAGTGCTACGCGAGACTTTTTCAGATGGCGGGCAAAAATACGTCGAGTTTAAGGAGACACTTGCGCTGCCAACCTATTTGGTCGCAATAGCCGTAGGAGACTTCGATGTGATTGAGGCTCCACCAATCGCAAAGAACACGCTGCGTGGCCCCATCCCGCTGCGAGGCATTGCGACGAAAGGCAAGGGCACTAAACTTCAATATGCCTTATCGAAAACGCCCGCGCTTATCAATACGCTGGAACAGTATTTTGCTGTCGCATATCCTTTCGACAAACTCGATCTCATTGCGGTTCCAGATTTCGTGGCCGGTGCCATGGAAAATGCTGGAGCGATCACGTTTCGCGAATGGTTATTGCTCATGGACGAAACATCCGCACCTGTGTCACAAAAACGTGCATTCGCTGAGACCGCTGCCCATGAGCTTGCCCATATGTGGTTCGGTGATCTGGTCACCATGCGTTGGTGGAATGATCTCTGGCTCAATGAAGCCTTTGCGACGTGGATGGGCCATCACGTGGTGCAAGAATGGGAACCTTCTTATCGCTCAACATTGGAGCTGCTCGAAGAAGCACAGTTTGCCATGCAAGAAGATAGTTTACTTTCTGCGCGGCGTATCACACAGCCTATTGATACTTACCATGATATTTTTCGTGCATTCGACGCAATCACATACTCCAAAGGGGGTGCGATTATCCGCATGTTTGAGCACAAACTCGGAAGCGAGATATTTCGCGATGGCGTTCGATATCACCTAAAACGCTTTCGCTTTGGCAATGCATCGACTGAGGACTTCCTCGATTCACTCTCCTACAGCGCACAGGAAGACGTCAGAGAAGCATTTCAAACATTCTTAACCCAACCTGGCGTACCAAACATCAAAGTGAAGCCACAGTGCTCAAGAGGCGCTTATTCAATGACTCTTGAGCAAAGTCGTTACCTGCCAATTGGTTCGCCTGTACAACCCGCTCAAACATGGGCGGTTCCATTTTGCTTCAAGTATGGAACTGCACACTCGGCGAATGAAAAATGTATTTTGCTTTCTTCCGCTTTGCAGCAAGTTCATTTAGATACTTGCCCGACGTGGATGCTCCTAAATGCTGAGGGGGCCGGTTATTATCGCGCAGATGCCCCTTTGTTCTCAAAATCCAGCACATTGCACATGAATGAATTTGAAAAACTAGAGTTTTTGGACAACCAATTTGCGAGAATGAGGGGGGGCACTGCGTCTGCCAAACAGGTTTTTTCCAATATTGAGGCGCTTTCGCCTAACGCTTCTCGGGATATTGCCAGTCAGTCCTTTCACTTTTTGTCTTTTCTCGATGCGCATTTGATTTCAGATGATTTGAAACCAAAATACAGAACTTATTTAAATCACATTTTCAAACCTGTGTACCAACGCCTGCGAAACGCACATCAAGGAGAGGAGGCGCACCTATACTATGCAGAGATCTCGCATTTCCTTGCGCAAATCGCTGACAACAAAAAGATTGGCCGAGATCTTGAAACAATAGGTCAAGACTATTTCCATGCAATCACCTTACCAGGCCCCACAGAGCCGAAGATAGATTTAAATTTGGCACAGTTTGGCCTAGCGGCATTGCTTAGAAGCAACGCGCAGAGGTATGTACCCGCGATCATTGAAGCACTTAAATCGGAGTCGAGTTCGTCTACGCGACGCAATCTAATTTTTGCACTTGGCCAAGTTGAAGGCGAACAAATGGGGAATGCCATTCGCGATTTGCTTTTGCAGCCCTACCTCAGGCGAAACGAAATTTTGGAGTTACTGCGTTCCCATTTGAGCATGTCAAAAAATAGGCAGCAAGGCTGGCTGTGGTTAAAAGCGAACTTTTCGAAGCTGACGCAAGTCTTGCCCGAGGAATCAGCAGGGAGATTGCCGCTTGCCACAAGAAGTTTTTGCACAGGGGATCTGGCTCGCGACGTGAAAGAATTTTTCCATGATTCTATTGCGAAATATCCTGGTGGACCGGGCAATTTGAAGGAAACAACAGAGGCGATCACACAGTGCGCCGATTTTGTGAGCCACTACAAAAATGAGGTGGCGCATACTGTAAAAGCAAAATCATGGCTTTAAGTTCTTATCCAAAACAGAGTTAAGGATCTGCGTTTCTTTTTTTGAGAAGCCTTTTCTTTCCCGTTCCAGAGGCGCGGTTTTGTCTTTTGTTGAAGTGCTTACATCGGTCATTTCGATCTGTGGCTGCTTTGTTTCATCCGATGGAACATCTTGATCTAGCAAGCGCGTTTTAAGACGTGTCCATATGGGTTCTTCGCGTTGATCTTCTTGCGCTCTCGCTGGCTGGCGAGAGGCAAGATACTTCTCCCCAAAAAAGGCAAAACCGTACCCTAGCCCGATCATCATGATTGAGATCAGAAAAATCTGCAGCAGGCGATTCGCCTTTTTTTTACGGCGACGTGGTTTTTGCATAGGCATTCCGCTCAAATACGCATTGGCATAACGACACAGAGATGGTCATCGCTGTTCATTCCAGTGAGCAGTGCGGGTGAGAGTGAATCTGTAATTTTCATCGCAATGTTATTCTCATCCATCGACGAAAGAGCGTCTATCATGTACCGTACATTGAAACCCATTTCCATGTCCGGGCCGCTGTATTCGATTGCAATATCATCAGAGATTTCCCCAGATTCTGGATTTGCACAGCTAATCGTCATTTCTCCTGTTCGCAAGACGATCTTAACACTTTGGTTGCGATCATCAGACAACACAGAAACACGACGAAGACTCGTAAAAAGATCTACGCGCGACGCACGAATAATTTTATCTGAAAGATTAGGTATAACCTGCTTATAGTCGGGAAACTTCCCATCGATGAGACGCATGGTCAAAACAGAATTACTATAACAAGCAATTGCTTGGTTGCCAGAAAACCCCAGCTGAAAGTAGGGATTTTCGGCACTTTGTTTGCCTTCCAGCATTTTGACTAACTCTGAAAGCCCTTTTTTGGGAAAAATCGTTGGAATCTGACTGTCAAAATTCGCATCGGAAAAAGCTTTTTCAATTCGGCTTAACCGATGACCATCCGTCGACACCAATACCAATTTATTTGGCTGCTGTTTTTGTGGCTCAAAATAGACTCCGGACAAATTATATCGATTTTCATCCATACTTGTGGAATAGAGTGTTTTTTGCACCATCTCGACGAATTTGTTGATTTCAAGATCATGGAATTTGGTTGCCGAAAAATCTGGCAGGCGAGGAAATTCGTCTGCGGCAAAAGCAAGCAGTTTCACATTTGTTCGACCACTTTTGATCGTCACATATTCATTTGGCGCATAGCGGATCGTGACGTCGGGGCCAGAGAGCATTTTGATCACATCAAAGAGTGCACGCGCGGTGAGTGTAATCTGCCCTTCTTCCACAACGTGACATTTTTCTGCGACTCGCATGCCAATCTCAAGATCAGTAGCGCTCAAAGTAAGATGGCCACCATCACTTGTATTTTTCGCCTCTAAAAGAACGTTGGCTAAGATCGGCATCGTATTTTTACGCTGTGCGATGCCCTGCATGACATTCAAGGTTTTGGTCAACTCAGAAACAGCTATTCGTAATTCCATGATGATGCTCCCCTGTTTTGCAAACGCAGAACAGTTTGCTTAATGCCGCTTGGTATCTTGATGTGTGAACGACTGCAAGTGTGCATTGGCAGGATAGAACGAAAGTGCCTGTGATTGAAAGAAAGCGAATTAAAAAATTCATCATCATATTCAGGCCTGTGGAAACTGTGGATAACATGAAAAAGCGCCTTATATCGGAGGGTTAAAAAGAATTCTCCTGTGGAAAGAAAGGTTCATATCCTTGGGATAAAATGTTGAAAAGCAACCGCAGGTGCATTCAAGTAAAAAAGGCCCCACATAATCCACAGGAAGTTGTGGAAAACCCTGGCTTGAAATGTTTTTGCAAAAAGAGGTCCCTGTGGAGAATGTGGAAAACCTAGCGGCACTGAGAAGGGATAGGGTGTATATCCACAGCAATTCACCAGGTTTTCCACAGCCCCTGTGGAAAACAATTGCGGCGTAACGTATTGTTAAATAAGAGAATGAGAGTTACTTGAAACAGGTTATCCACAGGGGTGGTCGGATGTAATACCCACAGGGCTGTGGAAAAGTTTGGACCTGTGGATAACCAGGGCATTTTCTATGGAAAAGGTTGTGGGAAAGTGAACAGAAAGCAATTCGTCGATGAAATGAGGCAGGCGCTGTCTTCTCGTGGATTAGCGTACAGCGAGGCACAACTCGATCAGCTCTATCAGTATTTTACGTTGGTTATGAGATGGAAAAAAATTCATAATCTGACCGCCAAAGCTGGTTCAGAGAAAAACATCTATGAGCATTGCCTGGATTCATGCATAGGGCTCTCATTTCTAAGCCCCGCCAGCACGCTTGTTGATCTGGGTGCTGGGGCAGGGTTTCCAGGCATCGTGGCTGCCATATTGTGGCCTAATGTGGAGGTAAAATTGGTGGAGGTGGTAAAGAAAAAATGCTCATTTCTAAATACCGTCCGACTCTCGCTGCGACTCAACAACGTTGAAGTTATGTGTGACCGAGCGCAATCAATCGGCGAGTGGCCGTACGTTGTGACGCGAGCGGCATTTTCAAGGGAAGTTTTGTCGGAGATCGTATGTTGCGTGGCGCCGAACGGCAATCTCGCCATCTTTGTCACGAGTTTGGATTCGCTGGAATGGAAAGAATGGGCGGGCGCGGCTGGGCTCAGCCTAGAACAGATATTCGCATATGCGCCCAGCGGCATGGATCGCAGAGGAATTTGTCTTTTTCAACGGCGCGCATGATTTGTTCCACGTGAAACATTGTTGTGGCAGGAGGAGCAATGTTCCACGTGGAACAACGAAGTTTGGTGTGAATACTTTGATTTGATGCTTGAGGCCTACCCCGGAATAGGGCATTCTAAATTTGACGAAATCAGAGATAGAGGGTGCAGATGGGGCGAATTATTGCGATAGCCAATCAAAAAGGCGGGGTCGGTAAGACGACGACATCGGTGAATTTGGCGGCGTCTTTGGCTGCTCAGAATCGGCGTGTTCTCTTGGTCGACATGGATCCGCAGGGTAACGCTGGTAGCGGGCTTGGAATTATGCCGAGCCCCGACGAGCCCACTATTTACCAGGTCCTCATGGATAAGGTATCAATGCTGCAAGTAGCCCGGGATACAGAAGTTCCAGGTTTGAGCATTGTTCCGTCTAATACACAGCTCATCGGTGCTGAAGTTGAACTTGTGAGTACGCTTGCGCGGGAGACACATCTGCGACGTGCGCTCGAGCCAATCAAAGATAACTACGATCTGATTATCATGGATTGCCCGCCGGCTGTGGGGCTTCTAACTGTAAACGCTCTGACTGCCGCGAATGGGGTCATTATTCCGCTGCAATGCGAATACTATGCACTCGAGGGACTTTCCCATCTGCTTGAAACCATTCGGCTGGTCCAGGGATCTTTGAATGCCGGGCTTGAAATCGATGGAATCTTGCTAACGATGTTTGACGCAAGAAATAATCTCTGTCACCAAGTTGTGACGGAGGCGCGTCAGCATTTTCCCAATGTTGTATTTAATACCATCATACCCCGCAATGTTCGTCTTTCGGAGGCGCCAAGCCACGCTAAGCCGGTTATCTTATATGATGTTGTGTCGCGGGGGGCTCAGGCATATTTGGCCTTGGCGGAAGAATTGCAGGTCCGCCTAGGAATGGGTGAGGCGAGTGCGGAAAAGGCGTGCGTTGAATCGCCCGGGCAAATGGATGATCCGCAGGATGTTGTGGTAGAAGCGTAGTGGAGTGTTTCAATGGTAGACCATATTAGTGTGCCGGCTAGGGGACGAACAGCACTCGGTCGTGGCCTCAGTTCGCTGATTCCGCCTCCTCAGGATAAAAAGCAGGAAGAAAAATCTGGAATGCAGCTAATTCAAGAGCTAGCCACTGATGCTTTGGTTCCTGGTCGGGGGCAGCCTCGCCAGCTTTTTGAAGAAGCTCCATTAAAAGAACTTGCAGAGAGTATTAAGGAACATGGTGTTTTGCAGCCGCTAATTGTCCGTGCCACGAACCAGGGCGGGTATGAGATTGTTGCAGGGGAACGCCGTTGGCGTGCTGCAAAAAGCTTGGGGCTTAACAGTGTCCCATGCATCGTTACCGACGCAGATCATCAACAGGCTTTGGCGATCGCCCTGGTCGAAAACCTACAAAGAGAGGATCTTAACCCAATTGAAGAGGCAGAGGGTTATCGTCGCCTGAGCGAAGAGCTTGGCTACACACAGGAGCGCATCGCTCAGGTAGTTGCCAAAGACCGCGCCACGGTGGGCAACGCATTGAGGCTACTTCGTTTACCTCCCGAAACACAACTGTTGGTTATGGAGCGCAAGCTGAGCATGGGGCATGCGCGGGCGCTTCTGTCGTTAAACGAAAGTGAGCTCATTCAGCGGTATTCCGATCGCATTGTAGATGAAGGGCTGAGTGTTCGTCAGACAGAGAAGCTCGTGCAGGAAGCGCTACAGCCTGCGCACGACGGTGAGCCTAAGAAAGAGAGAGCCGCCAAGATTATGAAGGAAGGTGCTGCAGAGCGAGAAATTCGCCGACAGCTCGAACTCACCTTTGGTACGCGGGTGGATCTGCACCACAATATGGGGCGGGGCACCATATCTATTCATTTTTCAAGCACAGAGCAACTCAATGGCCTGCTTGGTAAGCTGAATGTTGCAATCTAGATACATCCCGGAGAAACCTACATGGTGCTCATAAAGAAAAGTGACAATCAGCAGTGGCAAAGCGAATCCTTGGCTTCAGGCCAGACCCATACCGTACTTGGACCAGAAGCTGAGTTTGAAGGAAAACTTACATTTCGTGGTGCCGTGCGCATCGACGGAAAATTTCGCGGCGAGATTTTGAGTGAAGATGCCCTTGTCATAGGCGAGAGTGCAGATATCTGTGCACAGGTGCGAGTAGGCACGCTTGTGGTGAACGGTTCATTTCATGGAGATGTCAAAGCAACCGTCGCCGTAGAAATTCGGGCGCCGGCAAAATTTTTAGGCAACATTAACGCGCCTCGGCTAACAATAGAGCCCGGTGCCTTCTATGAAGGCTCTTGTAAAATGGAAACAGAAAAACTGGTAGAAGTCGACAGAGAAAATCACGCACCAGAATCCTTGCAGCTGCGCGAAGAGGCTGTCAGGAATAGGGAGATGGCTGAGGCTTCGTAATTTTGGCTCAGCGCGCCCCTCTGTTTCTATTGTGGCAATTGCGTGAGAGCGTTCTTGAGTGCATCCCTAGCCTTCTCTGGATCCACTTTCCCCTTCGCATGTTTCATCACCTGACCCATCAAAAAACCGAAAACCTGATCCTTGCCGGCACGAAACTTTGTCACTTCCGGACCAAAATTTTGCATGACATATGATACCGCTGCGCCAATCGCCTCGTCACCGCCTTCAATTTTCCATCCATTGCGCTCAACAATCTCTAATGGAGTTTGTTCAGGATGGACAAGCAGTTGTTCAAAAACCAGCTTACCAATTTTCCCAGAAATAACTTTGTCATCGATGAGGCGCACCAGTTCTGCAATCGTTTCTGGAGAAATCACACAGGACTCAATACCAGATCCCCCTTCAGAATCCTCCCCGGTGCTTTTAGTGATGCGCAAAACGTCATTGATCACCCAATTGGCAATACCCTTTGCATTGTGATGAGTAGAAAGCGCCCGCTCAAAGTAATCTGCAAGCGCCTTATCCGACGTCAAAACCGCAGCATCATAAGGAGTAAGCGCGAGATCATTGCAAAAGCGATGTAGCTTTTCTTGAGGAAGTTCAGGGCGATTTGCTCTGCTCTCTCGTACTTCAGCATGGGTGACGACGACAGGAAGCAAATCCGGATCAGGAAAATACCTGTAGTCGTGCGCTTCCTCTTTGCTTCGCAATGAACGGGATTCTTTTTTGTTTGAATCCCACAGCCGAGTCTCTTGTCTAATTGACTTTCCTGATTCCAATTCTAGCACTTGTCGACGAAATTCAAACTCGATTGCTTGCCCCAAAAAGCGAATGGAATTAAGGTTCTTCGTTTCAGTTCGTGTGCCGAATTTGTCTTCACCCCTTTTTCGAACGGAAACATTTACGTCGGCACGCAAAGAACCTTCTTGCATATTGCCGTCGCAAATTTCTAGATATGTCACAATCGCGCGTAGAGCTTTTACTGCCTCCATCGCCTCTTGTGCACTTCGAAAATCAGGTTCAGTAACGATTTCAAGCAATGGCGTACCTGCGCGACTAAAATCAAGAAAGCTCGACGCGCCACCTTCAACATGAATACTCTTACCCGCATCCTCTTCTATATGAATGCGCGTAATTCCGATCACCTTATCGCCGGCACTGGTCGGAATTGTCAGCGACCCACCGTCACAAATTGGTTCGTCGTATTGACTAATTTGATATCCCTTAGGGAGATCGGGGTAAAAATAGTGTTTTCGAGCAAAGGTGCTTTTCTCTCGAATAGAACATCCGAGGGAAACACCAAGCCGAATTGCAAAATCGATCACGCGCTTATTCACGACGGGAAGAACGCCCGGCAACCCGAGATCGACAACGTCAACATTCATATTTGGCTGGTCGCCAAAGTGATTACGCGCCGGTGAAAACAATTTTGTTTGGGTAAGAAGTTGGACGTGACATTCGAGGCCGATCACGACTTCATAAGAATCAAATACTGACACGCTAGTCGACATGGCGTTTTCTCTCGGACTGACGAGAAAGTAACTTCTTTTCTAAACGGCGGAGTAGGCTGAATAGTTCATGCCGCAAATCGGAAAACGTCAGCACTTTAACTGGCGGCAAAGTAACAATTACTAAGTCGAAGCAGCAAGCCGCCGCTACCTCCTCACGTACAAGATGACGCAGTCGGCGCTTTATCAGATTACGCATAACGGCGTTTCCAACTTGCTTCGACACAGTTAAGCCGACCCGCATTCCCGCGTGGTTCGAACCTCGGTAACCGATAAGCACGAGTGCGTTTCCTGCTGAGCGCACGCCTCTACGTTGCACGATCAAATAGTCAGCGCGCTTACAAAGTCTTTCGACGACACTCATTTGGCATAGATGCCCGGAGTGAGCCGCTTACGACCTTTGGCTCTGCGACGGTTAACGACATCACGGCCAGTTGCCGTCGACATGCGTGCCAAGAAGCCATGTTTGCGAAGTCGCTTGGTACGACTTGGCTGAAATGTGCGTTTCATAGTGCTACCCTTCGATCAATTCAACAAGGCAGCAACATTCGTGTTTTCGTGAGGTTTGTCAAGAGGAAGCAACGCCCCTTGCCCATTTCGACCAATTGGACTAAGAGAAATGACTGCAAAAGATTGGAGAATGCGAGTGCGTAAGGTAAAAGAGCGACCCCCAAAAAAGTATCTGATGGTTTTGGGCAGCATCTTGTTCTTAGGTATTTTAGGGATTGCTCTGATCTTCTTCTTAGAACAACCGCAAAGAGTTGCCAGAAAGAAAGCAGAGCTTGGCCAGTCAGTGCGGGTCTCTGAACCAGAAAAGCTCGAAAAACCACTTTTACGACGTATCAGCGATCGAATCCGAGCTGGAGAAAGCTTGTCTGCAGCCCTTATACGCCACTCAGTGGCCAGCCACGAGATCTTTAATCTTGCCAATGCCCTTCATGAAAAACTTGATCTCAAAACAATTCGCCCAGGGGATGTTTTTGTACTTGAGCAAGGTCCTGCCGATGAACCGCAAAAGGGCGAACCTGTCGGTAGACCGCTTGAAGCATTTGAGCTCATCCGCTCTGACGGACAGGGCGTACCCATTCGCTATCGCGTTTCACGTAACACAAATGCCGCAACGGCAGATCAACCCTATTCCTTCTCACGCATTGAAACGCCTGTAACGACGCATATCGCAACGCTGACGGGGAAAGTGGAAACAAGTCTATATGAAGCAATCTTGCATGCTGGTGGTGATCCAGGGGTAGTGGATCGCTTCGCAGAAGTTTTCGGTTGGCAAATAGACTTCTACCGTGAGGCGCAAGAAAACGATGTTTTCAAAATGGTTATTGAGTCACGACATGCCGAAGGCCGGTTCATAGGATACGGGCGCGTGCTCGCTGCAGAGTACGATAACATGGGTAGAAAGTATCGCGGCTTCTACTTTGCTAGCGAAGATGGAAAATTTGCCGGTCTCTTCGATGAAAAGGGAAATTCCCTGGAAAATGCATTTTTGAAGAGCCCCATGGAATTGGCGCGGATCACATCGCGCTATGGGCAGCGTTTTCATCCCGTGCTCAAACGTCAGAAGAAGCATAACGGGATCGATTATGGGGCTTCCACAGGTACGCCTTTCTGGTCTGTTGCTGAGGGTGTAGTTTTGGAGGCACGGTATAGTGTTACAGCGGGTAGGATGATTCGGATCAGACACCGCGGTGGATATCTCAGTGAGTACTTCCATGCCTCCCGAATTGCCAGTGGCGTAGTTGCTGGCGCTCATGTAAGGCAAAAGCAGGTGATCGGCTACGTCGGCTCTACCGGCATGGCGACGGGCCCGCATTTGCATTTTGGCATGAAGAAAGATGATCGCTATGTCGATCCGACAAAGCAGAACTTTCGATCTGGAAATCCTGTACCCCCGAGGCATCTCAACGGCTTCCTGGGCAAGATCAGGCCGCTGCTTGAAAAATTGGAACATCTAGACTCTCAAACCTCCTGAGATCAGATCACTTCCGGGCTGTTTCTTCACGCCGAACTACCTCTCTAACTGGCTGTATTTAGGCTGTTAATTAAAAAAAGAACACACGATCCAATTTCGTTGTTGACGTTTCTAGCAGGACACGTATTATCTGCCCACCTCACAAGGGAAACGCGTCGAAATGACCCGTAGGTTTCTGCCGGAAGTTTAAAGTGGCGACGTCCTAAATAGGGCAGACCAAACAGAGTCAATGAGAGATATAACTTTTCTGCTTGACATTGTTTTTGAATGACGATAGAGATCACCCCCTGCAAAGGCAAACGAGCAGAATGCTCAAGTAAGTTCAGCTCTCTGAAAACCAAATAACAAATCAAGTTAAACGCAAACGTTAGTTCCTTGTCTTCACTTCGCAGTGAAGTACAAGTTTGTAATAAGCGAACAAGCCAGTTTTCAAGTGGAGAGTTTGATCCTGGCTCAGAACGAACGCTGGCGGCATGCCTAACACATGCAAGTCGAGCGAGAATCGAGAAGCTTGCTTCTCGAGGAAAGCGGCGCACGGGTGAGTAACGCGTGGATAACGTGCCCAAGGGCTTGGGATAACCTGTCGAAAGACGGGCTAATACCAAATAAGCTCATCGAGGGTTCGCCTTTGATGAGGAAAGCGGGGTAACTCGCACCCATGGATCGGTCCGCGTCCCATCAGCTAGTTGGCGGGGTAATGGCCCACCAAGGCTACGACGGGTAACTGGTCTGAGAGGACGACCAGTCACACTGGGACTGAGACACGGCCCAGACTCCTACGGGAGGCAGCAGTGGGGAATATTGGACAATGGGCGAAAGCCTGATCCAGCAATGCCGCGTGAGTGATGAAGGCCTTCGGGTTGTAAAGCTCTGTCGGGGGGAACGAATCAAGCCGGTTAACAGCCGGCCCTGACGGTACCCCCAAAGGAAGCACCGGCTAACTCTGTGCCAGCAGCCGCGGTAATACAGAGGGTGCAAGCGTTGTTCGGAATTACTGGGCGTAAAGCGCGTGTAGGCGGCTTGATAAGTCAGATGTGAAATCCCTCGGCTTAACCGAGGAACTGCATCTGATACTGTCAGGCTTGAGTGTCGGAGGGGATGGCGGAATTCCTGGTGTAGAGGTGAAATTCGTAGATATCAGGAGGAACATCCGTGGCGAAGGCGGCCATCTGGAAGACAACTGACGCTGAGACGCGAAAGCGTGGGTAGCAAACAGGATTAGATACCCTGGTAGTCCACGCTGTAAACGATGAGTGCTAGGTGTTGTGGGTATTGACCCCCGCAGTGCCAAAGCTAACGCGTTAAGCACTCCGCCTGGGGAGTACGGTCGCAAGATTAAAACTCAAAGGAATTGACGGGGGCCCGCACAAGCGGTGGAGCATGTGGTTTAATTCGACGCAACGCGCAGAACCTTACCTGGGTTTGAATTGCAGCGGACCGGTACAGAAATGTATCTTCCCTTCGGGGTCGCTGTGAAGGTGCTGCATGGCTGTCGTCAGCTCGTGTCGTGAGATGTTGGGTTAAGTCCCGCAACGAGCGCAACCCTTGCCAGTAGTTACCAGCGGGTAAAGCCGGGGACTCTACTGGGACTGCCGGTGTTAAACCGGAGGAAGGTGGGGATGACGTCAAGTCCTCATGGCCCTTATGTCCAGGGCTACACACGTGCTACAATGGTCGGTACAAAGGGAAGCCAAATCGCAAGATGGAGCAAATCTCAAAAAACCGATCTCAGTTCAGATTGCAGTCTGCAACTCGACTGCATGAAGTCGGAATCGCTAGTAATCGCGGATCAGCATGCCGCGGTGAATACGTTCACGGGCCTTGTACACACCGCCCGTCACGCCATGGGAGTCAGTTACTCCAGAAGTGCCTGAGCTAACCTCACGGAGGCAGGGTACCAAGGAGTGATTGGTGACTGGGGCGAAGTCGTAACAAGGTAGCCGTAGGGGAACCTGCGGCTGGATCACCTCCTTTTAATGAGCATAGCGTTGACTCCGGTCAACCGCTCAAAAGGTCAAACGTTTCGTTTTGTCGAAAGTTCTGAACAAATTTTCGAGCTTGGTTTGTTGTCTGGTTTTGAGAGAGTTAGCTTTCAGATCTTTTACTGGAGTCGTCGAGGTTTGTGGTCGGCGAGTAATCAGGCGGGCCCGTAGCTCAGCTGGTTAGAGCGCACGCCTGATAAGCGTGAGGTCGGCAGTTCAAGTCTGCCCGGGCCCACCATATAGGTGTCTCGGCGGAGTTCCTGTATGGGGCTGTAGCTCAGCTGGGAGAGCGCGGGCTTTGCAAGCCTGAGGTCGTCGGTTCGATCCCGTCCAGCTCCACCAAGACTTTTAGAGAATGGTTCTTTGAAAACTGAATAAAACCTATAGATTTTAAAACAATAGGTACATGCATCACAGCATGGTACATAAAATCGAGACAATAACTCTCAAGTGAGGGTCAGGGTCTATGTTTAACGACGTAGCAACCTTGGCCTCAATCAGGAGATGAAAAGCTACTAAGGGCGTATGGGGGATGCCTTGGTGCTAGCAGGCGAAGAAGGACGCGGTATGTCTGCGATAAGCCTCGGGGAGCTGACAAGCAAGCTTTGATCCGGGGATTTCCGAATGGGGCAACCCGACCAGATAAACTCTGGTCACTTCATGCTGAATACATAGGCATGTTAGAGCTAACTCGGGGAAGTGAAACATCTCAGTACCCGAAGGAAGAGAAATCAAGTTAGAGATACTCCTAGTAGCGGCGAGCGAACGGGGTAAAGGCCAAACCATGTGACTTGTCATATGGGGTTGTAGGGCCTCCAACATGTGATTCGTGATTAAATAGTCGAACCAGTCTGGAATGACTGACCATAGACGGTGAAAGTCCGGTAGACGAAATTGAACAGCGACACAGGAGGTACCTGAGTACCACAGGACACGAGAAATCCGGTGGGAATCTGGGTGGACCATCATCCAAGCCTAAATACTAGCTAGCGACCGATAGTGAACAAGTACCGTGAGGGAAAGGTGAAAAGCACCCCGATTAGGGGAGTGAAACAGTTCCTGAAACCGTACGCCTACAAGCAGTCGAAGGTCTATGAGTATCGCAAGATATTTCAGACTAACGGCGTGCCTTTTGCATAATGATGTGGCGAGTTGTCCTACGTAGCAAGGTTAAGCCAAACGAGGTGAAGCCGAAGGGAAACCAAGTCCTAAAAGGGCGAATGAGTTGCGTGGGGCAGACCCGAAGCGGGATGATCTAGCCATGGCCAGGATGAAACACGGGTAATACCGTGTGGAGGTCCGAACAGGTGAAAGTTGAAAATTTCTCTGATGAGCTGTGGCTAGGGGTGAAAGGCTAATCAAATTCCGGGATAGCTGGTTCTCCCCGAAAAATATTTAGGTATTGTCTCAGGAAATTCAGTCGCGGAGGTAGAGCACTGGAAAGGCTAGGGGTCCTACCAGATTACCAAACCTTACCAAACTCCGAATGCCGCGAACTGTTATCCTGGGAAGCAGTCTTTGGGTGCTAAGATCCAAGGACGAGAGGGAAAGAGCCCAGACCGACAGCTAAGGTCCCAAAGTTCTAGTTAAGTGGCAAAGGATGTGGAAACGCATTGACAGCCAGGAGGTTGGCTTAGAAGCAGCCACCCTTTAAAGATAGCGTAATAGCTCACTGGTCGAGTGGGTCTGCGCCGAAAATGTAACGGGGCTAAAACTAGACACCGAAGCTTCGGGCTCAGTAAAAACAAGTGTTTTATTGAGCGGTAGGGGAGCGTCGTAACGGCAGTGAAGGCTAATCGAAAGGATAGCTGGAGCCATTACGAGAGATTATGCCACAATGAGTAGCGATAATGAATGTGAGAAACATTCACGCCGAAAATCCAAGGTTTCCCGGGGCAGGTTAATCCTCCCGGGGTTAGTCGGATCCTAAGCTGAGGCCCTAGGGCGTAAGCGATGGAAAGCCGGTTAATATTCCAGCACCTGATGCGAGCGTTGATACAAGCGGGGACGGAGAAGGGCAGCCAGGCCACGTGACGGATCGTGGTTTAAGCCAGTAGGCTGGGGAGATACGAAACCAAAGGTTTCCCCTTAAGGCCGAGAGGTGATGACGTAGTTTCCTTTTCGGAGGAAATGAAGTTGGTGATCCCATGCTTCCAAGAAAAGCCGCGTGTGGAGTAAAGCATCAGACCGTACCGTAAACCGACACAGGTGGATGAGGAGAAAATCCTAAGGCGCTTGAGAGAACCCAGTCTAAGGAACTCTGCAAATTGGCACCGTAACTTCGGGAGAAGGTGTGCCCCTATTAAGTGGACGAACTTGCTTCGCGAGCTGAAAGGGGTTGCAGTGACCAGGCGGTGGCGACTGTTTATCAAAAACACAGCACTTTGCAAAACCGAAAGGTGAAGTATAAGGTGTGACGCCTGCCCGGTGCTGGAAGGTTAAGGGGAGTGGTTAGCCGTAAGGCGAAGCTACGAACTGAAGCCCCAGTAAACGGCGGCCGTAACTATAACGGTCCTAAGGTAGCGAAATTCCTTGTCGGGTAAGTTCCGACCTGCACGAATGGCGTAACGATCTCCGCACTGTCTCGGACTGGGACTCAGCGAAATTGAGAGTGCTGTGAAAACGCAGTGTACCTGCGGCAAGACGGAAAGACCCCGTGAACCTTTACTGTAACTTGACAGTGATATTCGGGCAGACCTGTGTAGGATAGGTGGGAGGCTTTGAAGCGGCTACGCTAGTAGTCGTGGAGCCGTCCTTGAAATACCACCCTGGTTCGTTTGGATATCTAACCTAGTCCCATGATCTGGGACAGGGACACTGTCTGGTGGGCAGTTTGACTGGGGCGGTCGCCTCCAAAAGAATAACGGAGGCGCGCAACGGTTCCCTCAGCCTGATTGGAAACCAGGCGTCGAGTGTAATGGCATAAGGGAGCTTAACTGCGAGAGCGATAGCTCGAGCAGATGCGAAAGCAGGTCATAGTGATCTGGTGGTACCGTATGGAAGGGCCATCACTTAACAGATAAAAGGTACTCCGGGGATAACAGGCTGATCACGTCCAAGAGTTCACATCGACGACGTGGTTTGGCACCTCGATGTCGGCTCATCGCATCCTGGGGCTGAAGTAGGTCCCAAGGGTATGGCTGTTCGCCATTTAAAGCGGTACGCGAGCTGGGTTCAGAACGTCGTGAGACAGTTCGGTCCCTATCTGCCGTAGGCGTAGGAGATTTGAGGGAAGCTGACCTTAGTACGAGAGGACCGGGTCGGACGAACCTCTGGTGGACCGGTTGTCACGCCAGTGGCACAGCCGGGTAGCTATGTTCGGACGGGATAACCGCTGAAAGCATCTAAGCGGGAAGCCTCTCCCAAGATAAGATCTCACGAGTGTAAACTCCTAAAGGCTCCTTGTAGACTACAAGGTGATAGGCCGGAGGTGGAAGCACAGTAATGTGTGGAGCTGACCGGTACTAATAAGCCGTGCGGCTTAGCATCTCCAGATATGAGGCTAAGGTTGTTGTGTCGAGTGATCATGAGTGGTTGCAAGTACAATATTGTTTTAAAAGTTTTTCGGTGGCTATAGCGGCGGGGATACACCCGATCTCATCTCGAACTCGGAAGTTAAGCCCGCCTGCGCCAATGGTACTGCATGGGTGACTGTGTGGAAGAGTAGGACGCTGCCGGAATTGGTTTTTTCGCCCGCAAATTTTCTTCGGAAGATTTGCGGGTTTTTTTTTGTTCTTTTTCTATGGAAGCGAACACCGCCGCTTTGGCCTTTACAAATCGGCAAAAGTTTTTGGCAGCAAGACGGGCAAGAGCTGCAGATAGGGGAGCGACACATGTGTCGAAGCCGCAACAGCAAAGTAGAGGGACCTTGAAGAAGGCGGCGTTTGTGATTAGTGCGACTGTTGCGCTTGCTGGCCTTACAGCCGCTGTGGCTGGGATGGCGGTATTGCTCGTAAGGCAACAAGAGGCTATCCATGGACTTGAGAGGCAAGTCTCGGCCTTGAATGGGGTTCTGCGAGATCGGCCGCCACGCGCTCGAGAGCAAACTGTGCCGTCGACGAACAATTCGCCTCGAGTGTCCTGGGGAAAAGTGATTGCTCAGGTCCATGAAGGACGGCATGCCGAGGCATGTGAAAGCGCCTCGGCATTTTTAGATCTGAAATGGCACGATGCTGCCTGGAAGAAGAAAGCCACATCCTTTCTTGCGCGCAGATGTGGCGCGGCTCTTACTTTTGCGGAGCATCAACAATAATGGAGACGCTTGCAGCCATATCGCTGCCATATGAGATATGCGCACCGTTGGCAAACTGCAAAGTTAACTTGTGTGGTCCTGGCTCGAGGGAGATCTTATCTTCAAGCTGGCCTTTGCCGTAGTGGACGTGTTTTGCATCCATCGGGATGACTTGTCCCTGTTGCACAAAACCTGCGGCATTGTCGATGAGGAGATGATGGTGGCCTGAGTGCGTATCTGCCATGTCTTGGCCCGCGGGATGTACTTGCATTCCAGTGACGCCAAATTTGACGAGCAATGGGGACTTTACATGGTCACCATTTTTGAGGTTGAGGAAATAAACCTTTTTCTCGACGTTGGCCTGTGCAGCCTGTTCCTGTGCTGGCGCCGGCTTTTGCGTGCAGGCGGATACAAGAAAACAGGAAAAGGTTCCGATAAGAAAGATTTTAGATCGTGTCATGTGATTTCTCCTTGATAAGTGCTTGCGCCAGGGCGTACTTTCTAACTCTAATACCATGTTCCAGCAATGGGATAGCAGCAGAATCTAGTGTTGCACCCGTCGTACAAATGTCGTCGACCAAAAGTACCTCTGCGGGCGAAAAAGATGAATCCGTCAATCGGTAACGATTTTGTGTGCGAAGAAGACGGTCCTGCTTTGAGAGTGCAAGAGACAGAGGAGGGTCGAAGCGCGTACATTGCAGCACGTCGAGTACGGGTAGCTGAAGTGCTCTTCCTAGAGCTCTTGCAAAAAGGGAAGATAAATCAAAGCCACGTGTTAAGCGACGGCGCCAATGTAGGGGGACAAAGCAAACCGCAGAAATACCCTGAGGGTGTAGAGCAGCAGTAAAATTCTCTGAATGATGTTGTTGCCAATATCGCAAAAGAGATCTTCCGCTTTGTTCACATGGCGTAAACTTAATTCGCAGCATTGCATTACGGATCGCTGCTGCGTAGTGAAAGCCGCTGGACACACCTCCAGCGGCTGCATGCGCGGAGACGCGAATGGTGGAATTGCAAAAATCGCAAAAAATGAGATCGCCGCAAATGGCGTCGCAAGAAATGCAACGGCTAGGAAAGAGTGACGAGAAAAGCAAATTCGCGTATATTGGCGCCATTTGTAAGACCACCTCATTATAAGGGATATCTATGACGGGTTTGATGAAGCGACAGCAAATTGAGCGTAGCAAGCGGTATCAGTTTTTGGGCGTTGGAATCGTAGGCCTTGGGCTAGCCAAGTTGGTGAGCCCGTTCTTGGGCATTATAGCGCTCGGTGCAAGTGGCTATCTCGGCTACCGCTGGTTTCAGTATCGCGTCAAAAACGGCATGCGTTTTTAACACTCCACCCTTTAAGGATGGCTGATGGATTTAGAGCGAGAAATTGTGGAACTTGGCAGCGATCTGTATGCACGGATGCATGGCGAAACACCTGGCCTTTTTAATCGCGACTATTGGCAGGGGCGAATTTTAGACTGGGTAATGAAGGACCCAAGTTTCAAAGTAGACATGTTTCGCTTCGTCGACGTTCTACCTGTTCTCGAGACATCTGATCAAGTCGCTGAGCATATTCGAGAATATCTGCTGAAGGAAGATCGACAGCTCCCTATCTTTATTTCTGCAGCGTTGAAAGCAGCGGCCGGTGGATTGACGTCGGGGATTGCTGCGAAAGCTATACGTAAAAATGTGACGGACATGGCGGAGCGGTTTATTGTTGGTAGCGACGCCGGTGGTGCCAAAAACAATCTCTTGGAACTTCATCGCTCAGGCATCGCTTTTACCGTTGATCTGCTCGGTGAAGCGGTTGTCAGCGAGAAGGAAGCGCTTGCCTATCAGCAACAGTGCTTAAACTTGATCACGAAACTTGCAAAAGAAGTGCAGCGATGGCCCGACGACGAAGTGATAGATTTCAACCATCTTGGAAGAATTCCACGGGCCAATGTTTCCATGAAGATCACCGCGCTGGATCCGCAACTCAAAGCAATTGATCCCGCTGGTGGGGTGGATCGGCTAAAAAAAATGGCGATGCCGCTATTTCTGCAGGCCAAAGAAAACAACGTTTTTCTCAATATTGACATCGAGACCTGGGAGATGCATGGCATCACGTACGATTTCTTCGAGGAGATGCTGTCACAGCCCGAGTTGCGCATGTGGCCCCATATGGGCATCGTCGTGCAAGCCTATCTGAAGAGTGCTAAGCAGGACTTGGATCGACTACTAAGTCTCGCCAAGAAAAGAGGTGCGCCAATCACTGTGCGCCTCGTCAAGGGGGCATACTGGGATTACGAAGTTGTGCGCGCGAAGCAGTTTGGCTTTGAATGCCCGGTTTTTACCGATAAGGCCGAGACAGATGCTAATTATGAAGCGTTAAGCAAAGTGCTGTTGCAAAATGTCGACGACTTGCAGCCAGCATTTGGCAGTCACAATTTGCGTTCTATTTCTCACGCACTCGTGGCTGCAGCCTCGAAAAAGATTCCAGCGAAAGCACTTGAAGTGCAAATGTTATATGGGATGGCTGAGCCAGAAAGAAAGGTGCTCCGTCAGCTTGGGCACAGGGTGCGGGTATATGCGCCAGTAGGACAGCTATTGCCTGGCATGGCCTATCTTGTGAGAAGGTTGCTCGAGAATACTTCTAATGCGGGGTTTTTGCGTATGACGCATCATCAACACGTGGATACAAAGAGTCTATTTGCGTCGCCGACATCACAACATAAAGCGAACGGAAAGCAGCAAGTGGAAGGCACTCACGCTGGGTTTGCGAACTGCCCTTTTCTTGACTTTACGCGAGAGGATGTGAGAAGGGACTTTGACGTCGCTGTGCGGCAAGTAGAAGCGAGTCTTCCGATCCGTGTTCCCGTCGTGATTAGCGGCAAGAAGGTGGCGGCGAAGCGCGTAGCGACGACAGTGTGCCCCAGCCTCGTCGACAAAGCCGCAGCAGAAGTAAGTTTTGCCTCGATAAAAGACTGTGACGTAGCAGTTCAAATTGCGCGGCAGTCTTTTACATCGTGGCGTGCGACTTCTCTTGAAAAGAGGGCGACCTTGCTGGGGAATCTCGCCGATGAATTGCAAAAGAATCGTGTGCGATTAGCAGCATTGCAGACTTGGGAAGTTGCCAAGCCGTGGGCCGAGGCAGACGCGGATGTCGCCGAGGCCATTGATTTTTGCCGGTACTACGCTGCGCAAGCACGGATGGAGCTTGCTCCTCGCCAGCAAGGAAATGTGTGGGGAGAGAGCAATCAGCTTTACTTCGATGGACGCGGACCGACGTTGGTGATTGCTCCGTGGAATTTTCCACTCGCAATTTTATGCGGCATGACGACTGCTGCTCTTGTGGCGGGTAACCCGGTTCTGATGAAACCTGCAGAGCAATCATCGGCAATCGCATATGTGCTCTTCGAACACATGATGGTAGCAGGATTTCCGCCCGATGTCGTGCAGTTTTTACCTGGAGATGGCGAAGAGATAGGCACGTATTTGGTGGAACATCCACAGGTGGCACAAATTGCTTTCACGGGCAGCAAGCGCGTTGGGCTGCAAATCGTTGAAAGAGCGGCGATCACGAAGCCAGCGCAGCCACAGGTCAAGCGTGTCGTTTGTGAGATGGGTGGAAAGAATGCAGTCATAGTCGACGATGATGCAGACTTGGACGAGGCAGTGTTGGGCGTGATGCACAGCGCTTTTGGTTATGCGGGGCAGAAATGTTCCGCATGTTCGCGCGTGATTGTCGTTGGACGCGCGTATGAGCATTTCGTGCAGCGCCTCACGGAGGCATGCAAGAGTCTGACAGTATGCGGCGCGCATCTTCCTGGATGTAGCCTCGGTCCAGTTATTGACGGTGACGCGCACAAGAGATTGCTTCAAGAAATTGCCAACGGAAAGCAAAACGCGTCGCTTCTCTATCTCGGAGAGGTCCCCAGTAATGGATATTTTGTGCCACCAGCGATTTTTGCCGTGACCGACGCAAAGCATCGTCTGATGCAAGAAGAGTTTTTTGGCCCCGTCGTAGCTGTGATGCAAGTCAAAGATTTCCAAAGTGCATTGGCGATTGCAACGTCGACGGAATTTGCACTTACAGGTGCGGTATTCTCGAGAAACCCGAGTCATCTCGACCAAGCGCAAAAAGAGTTCCGCGTTGGCAATCTCTATCTCAACCGCGGATGCACTGGTGCAATGGTGGATCGCCAACCCTTTGGTGGATTTCATATGAGCGGTATCGGGACCAAGGCGGGGGGCCCCGGATATTTACACCATTTTGTAGATATGCGCTGCGTCACGGAGAATACGATGCGTCGTGGATTTACGCCGGAGCTTGCGACTTAACAAAAAAGCGAATGTCGGCTATTTGCTCTAAACCTGGAATAGCCTTCAATCGGTGTAGTATTTCCTGTTTATGGAAGGACAACTCGTGCGCAGCAGAAGAAGAGGCGACTTCGGCAAGCACAACACGTTTGTACTTATCGCTGAATCCTACCGGCTTCACCCGTTCATATAACTTTTCACCGAGTGCCCGCGCCATTGTTTTAATAGAAAACGGAGCTGCTTCTTTGAGTAGAGTGAGCTCCTTGCAGCCAAGGAGATGCACGCGAATGTCGTGTTTGGGAAGCGCAAGATGCGGTGTGCTAGGCAGCGATAGAAGCTTACGCAAAGGGTCATTTGTTGGAAGATCAATTGATTTGAGGGAGCGCTGCAAGTTTCTTTGGGTGCGTAGAATTCTTCCCGTTGTGACGGCAAGCGCATGCTCTTGATCATTTTTGAACGAGAGCTCTTTTTCTAAAGCCTGCTTGATGTAGCCCATGTTGAAACCGCTCCTCGGATTCATCGCGGGCATTGTGTGCGTCCAATGAGATGCTGGCACTTTGCTGACCGCTGCTTTTGCGGCGCGCTTCGCAAACTGTGACATGGCGCCTTTATCCTTGCTGTAATGGAGGGCGCGCGCTTCCTCCAAAAGCTCACCCTTGAGCGCCAGGCGCTGCATCGACGATAACAATGCACCAGGCCATCCAGGACGACAGAGGGACGTGTGCACAACGGAGGCTATGCTCATCACGGTGGCGCCTGGGTTTGCAACGATAGAGGGGAGAAGGCTCATGACGAAGTCAAAGGCTTGTTGAAGCCAGGCAAGTTGTTCTTTCTCTATCTCGCTGCGGGTATATCCCATGATCAGGGCCTTGTTTGGAATAAAAAGGATGGCCTGCAAATTTTAGAAGATGTTAGCACGGAGGATGCTTTGCATACCGGAAATCTCACTGCAAGCGATGGGGCCAAGCTATTCTACCGTTTTTACCCTGCGAAGGCTGCCCGGGGCACCGTGGTACTCGTGCATGGGTATGCCGATCATTCTGGTCGTTATGAACATGTAGCGCGCGCGCTTTGTGCGTCGGATACTAACGTGCTGTCATTCGATTTGCGTGGGCACGGGTTTTCGGAGGGCACTAGAGGCTACATCGATAGCTTCGAACAATATTTGCTCGATCTCGATGCGGCGGTCGAAGAGGCACTAAAAACCACGCAGCGGGAAAAGGTTCTGCTTGTTGCGCACAGCATGGGCGGTTTGGTGGCAACGTTTTATACAGAGCGCCATCCGGAGAAAATTCTAGGCCTTGTTCTTTCGAGTCCATTTTTTGGTATCAAAATCGAAGTACCAGAATGGAAACTGCAGCTTGGCAGCATCATGTCTAAATATCTGCCCAAATTTGGTTTGCCCACGGGCATTAAAACGATCCACCTCACCCACGACAGGCGAGAGGTTCAGCTTCATGACAATGATCCGTTGATATTCACCAATGGAACCTCGCGCTGGCTGACTGAGATCATGCATGCGCAGGAAGAGCTGATGACGCTTCCAGAAAAAATGACGACGCCTCTATTGCTGCAACTCTCTGGCGACGACAGAATTGTGGATAGCCAAAAAAGTCAGCAGTTTTTTGAGAAATGTCAGATGTCAGATCGCGAGCAAATTATTTATGAAGGGTTCTTTCACGAAATTTATAATGAGCTTGAACGTGACCGTCCCATTCATGATATGATTTCATGGGTGAATACGGCGCATGATCAGGGTGTGCTAAGTCTCATGGCGCCACGAGAGAGTGGGGTGCAAGTGTGATTCTGCTGGACGCATTGCTTTCTCAACACTACGTGACACCGGAAGAGGGCATTGCGCTGACGCCCTTTCTCCGGATAGAGCCTAAAGAGCCTTCGGGAAACATAGTTGCTAGAGGTCAAGGGCGCGACATTCGCGAGAAGAAATTGGGCCGTGGTACCATTTATCTTTACCTGATTCAAAAAAGTAGCCCAATTACGTTTTCGGCCACCTCATGACTGTTTGCTATCGAGCAATTGTTTGATCAGAGTTTGGTCTAGCTGCACGAAGATTGTTTTGGGGTGTAATACCTGCACGCGTCCAGCAGGCGCATTTTTAATGCGGCGGATATGTTTGACCTCGGTGTAGACAACTTCGACGCGATCTTCAGATTTTGCTTTGCTATAGTGGGCTGCAAGCGTTGCTGCATCGAGCAGAAGCTCCAGTGTGAGTGCTTCTTTCTTAGTCGCGAGGATCACATGTGAACCAGCCACATCCTTTGCATGAAGCCAGATGTCGTTGCCCTTCGCGAAGCGAAAAGTAAGCGCTTCGTTGTCTCTTGCTGTTTTTCCAACAAAGGCAGTCGTCTGGCTTTCTAGATGAAAGACATGATAGGGCTTTCTCTCGGGTGGCTTGACCCGCTTCTTTGGCGGGCTGGCAGAGATTGGCTCTAGCAGCGAGTTCTCTTCTTCAAGCTTTAGGATGGTTGACTCAACCTCTCGAATTCTTGGTTCGATGTGTTTGAGTCCGCGCTTGGATTTTTGTGCCTGAGTGAACCATTTGGTGATATTTTCCGTCGGTGAAAGACGCGGATCAAGTGTCAGAATTTTGGTCGCAAGGTTTTCATCGAAATAGTCTGTGACTTGAACAGAAACTTGGCCACGCTTGAGTCCCTTGAGGTGCGCTTTTAGCAGCTCTGCATCTCTTTCCTTTGTTATGTTCGCTTTACACGTTAGCAAATCACTCTGTAGATTGAGGAGCAGCCGTTTTGCTTTCTTGAGAGCTTTTTTCTTTTGAAGGGAATCTTGCTCGTTCATAGGAGTCTTTGATGACAGACGCGAAGGTCGTGATTGTTGGTGGCGGTTTTGCAGGCATCAACGCAGCAAAAAAGCTGGGAAACCAGAAAAATCTCCACGTGACCCTCGTTGATCAGCGTAATCACCATCTCTTTCAGCCTCTTCTTTACCAGGTTGCGACAGGATCTCTGAATCCAGCAGATATCGCGATGCCCATCCGCAGCATCTTGTGGCAATACAAGAATATCGACGTTGTGTTATCCCATGTCAACCAAGTTGATTTCGAGCGACGCAGAGTTGTGACGCACAATTCAGAGTTGCCTTACGACTATCTAATCGTAGCCTGTGGATCGTCACACAGCTATTTTGGTCACGACGAGTGGGAGGCGGACGCCCCTGCACTCAAAACACTTGAAGACGCTATCGAAATTCGGCGACGGGTTTTATTGGCATTCGAAATGGCGGAGCAAGAACAGGATGCAGAGAAGCGACAAGCGTGGCTTACGTTTGTAGTTGTTGGCGCAGGCCCCACAGGTGTGGAGCTTGCGGGTGCGCTTGGAGAGTTACGTCGACATACCCTGCGGCGCGAATTTCATCATATCGATACATCGAGGGCACGCATTTTTCTCGTGGAGGCAGGTCCACGTGTATTGCCGATGTTCGACAAAAGTCTGGCGGAGAGCGCCCGAAAAGAACTTGAAAAGCTGGCTATTCAAGTATTAACCGGACAGCCTGTCACCACAGTACGCAATGGCAGTGTTGAGCTCGGACCAAAGAAGATCGTCGCCCAAACCATTCTATGGGCGGCGGGCGTGAAGGCCGCCACGCTCAATCAGGGAATTGCGCAACGTGTCGAAGTCGACCGCGCGGGACGGGTGATTGTTCAGCCAGACTTGCGTGTTTCTGGACACCAAGGCGTTTTCCTCGTCGGAGATCAGGCGAGCCTGATAGTCGACGGCAAGGTACTACCACAGCTTGCCCCAGTCGCGATCCAGCAGGGTAAACATGCTGCGGAGAATATTCTGCGCCTGCATGCAGGACAGGAGACGCAACCATTTCGCTATTTTGACAAAGGACAGATGGCCACCATCGGTAGAGCGTCGGCTATTACGCAGGTTGGCAGCTTAAAAATGAAAGGGCTTATCGCCTGGCTCGCCTGGTGTTTTGTTCACATTTTGTATTTGATCGGTTTTCGCAATCGGCTGCTCGTTTTGATCCAATGGATGTGGTCCTATTTTGGTTTTAAACGAGGGACCCGGATCATGACTGCAGAAAATTGGAAGCCTTCTACGTCGAGAAGTGTTGAAGCTGGCAAAAATAGCGACCTAACGTAGCAAGTGTTTTGCTGCGCCCCGTTGCTTCATTCTTCCAAGGAAGTCCAGATGAAAAAAAACGCACTTTTATTTTTCGCGACGATTACACTGGCAGCCGCAGGATACGCCGCAGGTAACGAAGAGAACTGCTACCAACTCTCCAAAGACGGGGAAAATTATACCGCGAACCCTGAAGTGTTTTGCATGAAGGCCGGAACAGGCACGGAATCGGGGAAATTTAGCGCCGTGTTTTACCTCGGTTCTACTCCAGCAGATAAAACGACACCCTTCCTGCAATTTAATAGCCTCAGGATTTTGAGTAGATCTCACGTCTCTGGGTTTAACAAAGACACCTATGGCCTTTATACGACGAATGATTTTGCGGCGGAGGCCTTTCAGGTGAGATTTAATGGTACAATCGAGGGAACGGGCGCCCAACAAACCGAGACAGGGACATTGGCGATCGGTGGGAAGAAGTTTCAGTACCGAAAGGCCCCCGCATCCACATAAGACAACGCAAGGCACTGTGAGAGGCTAATATGGCTAAGGCATCTTTTCAGATCTCAACCAAAAAGAAAGTATCCCTGCTGGACTTTGATCCAGACTACACGGGGAAATTTGAAGATCAAAAAGATGCCGAGCAAAAATTAAGCGAGGGCATTAAGCGCCTCGCAGAACTTCAAGAATTGCTGTATGCACAAGGAAAGCAAGCCCTGCTGCTGATTTTTCAGGGCATGGATACTTCCGGCAAAGACGGCATGATCAAGCACGTGATGTCCGGCGTAAACCCGCAGGGGTGCGAAGTCCACAGTTTTAAGCAGCCTTCTATGGAAGAACTGGATCACGACTATCTCTGGCGTCACGCCAAAGTTCTACCGCCGCGTGGAAAAATCGGCATATTCAATCGCTCTTATTATGAAGAGCTCACAGTCACACGTGTTCACAAGGAAATACTGGAGAGGCAAAAACTGCCACCACTCAAAAAGGCTGATTTGTGGACGCAGCGACATGAACAGATCAATAATTTCGAGAAATACCTGGTCGAGAATGGCACCGCAGTGCTTAAATTTTTTCTGTATATCTCCAAGGACGAGCAAAAAAATCGTTTAATGAAGCGGCTCTCGATTAAGGAAAAGCACTGGAAGTTTAACGTCAGCGATATTCGCGAACGCCAATTTTGGCACAGCTATATGGCCGCATATGAAGACATTTTCTCTCACACTGGAACGTCCTATGCGCCTTGGTACATCATTCCTGCTAACCATAAGTGGAGTGCGCGCGTTGAAATTGCGAATGCTATCGTAGCGAAGCTAGAATCGCTTAAACTCAAGTTCCCCAAACTCACGCCCAAAGGGGAAAAAAATCTCCTTGTCGCGAGGACACAGCTAAAATGATGCCAAGTAATTTGAATATTGGTTAGACTTGTGTCTAAATGAAACCTTATGCCAGTCGAGCCCAAAAAGTACGCACTTAGCGACCTGCCCAAGATGACAGCGCTGCAAGCGAAGATGACCAACACATTGGTTGCGTGCATGGCACCATCGATAACGCCCTCGCAGCTGCACGTTGCCTTGAACAGCGAGATTTCAGAGATTTTGCGGGTAGAATCAAGTCTTGCGCTGGATGACATGCAGATTATCAGCCACGATGTGATGAGTCATACCTTCGCCGCGCCAGATTGTTTCATTGCAGTTGCTGCTCCGCCTAAGGCCGGATTTTGTTTCGTATCGATACAGACGTCCTTGGCCAAGGAAATGATTTATCGGGCGCTTGGCAGTGATCAGGCGCCAGGTGCCTCTCAGGATGCAATTTCCGACGTTGAAAAAGGAATCCTCACTTTTGTGGTGCTCAAAGCATTGCGCACGATTCAAGAAAAAATGGGCGATATGGCACCAGGTCAGCTGCAGGTGGTCGCAGTTCGAGATAGTTTTGATGGCGTGCAGTCTTACGTGCAGCCTCTGCCCTATGCATTGCTGGGAATTCAGGTTGCTTATGGCAGCACCCGAAGCTATTTGCGGCTTCTCTTGCCACAGGGCTTTTTTTGGGGCGACAAGCGGGTTTTGCAGAAGAACGAGGACACACAAAGAAAGAATGCCATTGCGCGTGTTGCCTCGGTGGAAGTACCCATCTTGGTGCAACTCGGGCGCGTGATGCTCGCACCTGACGATCTCAAGGCCCTCGAGAAAGACGATATCATCGTTCTTGAAAAGGGCGACATCCAGCTCAAGGAGCAGGGTATTGTAGGCAAAGTAAAGTGTCAGGTTGGTATCCAAGAATACGGTTCATTTACGGGCAGGTTGCTTTTGGCGAAGAGCGGTCATTACGCCGTTCAGGTCGGTGACGTATCGACGGCGGCGGCGCCTGAGCAGAACAGTCTTTTGCAATAGGGAAGAGAAATGGTTGACGAAAAAGCGAAAGATATTAGCATGCCGGCCGATGAGCTAGCGCCTGTGGAGTCTCAAGAGGTCGCTGCAGCGACGGCAGCTGAACCCGCACAGAAGGCAGCAGAGGGACAGGGGCTGTTACAGAGCATACAAGTGCCTCTTGTGGTGGAGCTTGGACGCGTCAGCCTCCCCGTGATGTCGGTTGGTGATTTGAAGTCGGGTCAAATTATTGAGCTCTCTCGACTGCCCGGCGACGCTGTCGATTTGGTTGTGGGCGGGAAAAGTGTGGGCAGAGGAGAGCTGGTCGAGATCGAAGGCGAGATTGGCGTCCGCATTATTTCGTTGGTCAAATAGCCATGATGGATGCAGTCTCCAGTATTTTGCAAATGCTGCTGATGCTGGCTGCTGTGATAGCATTGGCCTATCTAATTTTAAACAAGGGTGTCGGCAAACTGATCAAGCGAACGCAGGCAGGTAAAGCGATTCAGGTGCAGGAGCGTGTGGCTCTTGATCAAAAGCATGCGCTCTACATTGTTCACTTGGCTGATCGCAGCTTTCTGCTGGGTAGTGGCGATGGTGGCGTGCGTTTAATCCAAGAATTAAGCAAAGACATCCGAGAAGCTGAACCAAGATGAAAACAAAACTCGGTTTCATTTTCAGTGCCTATTTTCTCCTACCAACGCTTCTGTGGGCGCAGGGTACTGATACCACGGGGTTGATGAAACAACTTGGTGGGATGGAGGGTGGCGGTATCGGCAATCGGCCGATGATGTTGATGTTGGGCTTGGTGGCGGTCACCCTTTTACCCTACGTCGGGATGATGGTCACAAGTTTCGTGAAAATTGCAGTTGTGCTGTCTATTACGCGGCAAGCAATTGGTGTGCAGCAAACGCCACCCACAACCGTCATCACCGGGCTCGCGATTATTTTGAGCGTTTATGTGATGCAGCCGGTTGCGCATGAAGTGTATTTGAAGGCAGCACCCTACGTGGAACACAAAAATCAGAACTTTTTCGACAAGGCGAACGTCGATGTCATGTTGAAAATTATCGGAGAGGCTGAACAGCCTGTGAAGAAATTTTTATCGACACAGGCCACGAATAAAAACATTCAGATGTTTTACCGTGTTGCGCAAAAAATGCGTGCGCCTGACGATCGCGCTGGTGTAACACCAAATGACTATTTGATTTTAGTCCCAGCATTTGTCATCTCCGAGCTCACTAAGGCTTTTCAAATTGGCTTTATTATCTTTCTGCCATTTCTTGTCGTTGACATGGCAATCTCTAATATTTTGATGGCGCTTGGCATGCAGATGTTATCGCCGACCACCATCAGCTTACCATTTAAGATTTTGCTATTTGTGATGGTAGACGGTTGGTATTTGATTACGAAAGGCTTGGTGCTGGGGTACCAGACTTGACGCGGGGGAACGCATGAGGATCGAACAGCTCGTTTTACAGCTCACGAATGAGGCAATTTTGCTCACCATCTTAACCTCGATGCCATCGATCGTTGCAAGTTTGGTAGTTGGGTTGGCTGTGGCTCTTTTCTCGGCGACCACGCAGATTCAGGAACAGACATTAAGTTTTGCGCCCAAAATGATCATCGTCTATGTTGCGATCATTGCGACTGGCGGTTGGGTGGGTGGAATGATGTTTCGTTTTACCACGCGCTGTTTGGGTGATTTCTATCATCTGGCGATGCCTTAGGCGGGAAGTGACCAGAGGATGGAGAGCTTCCTTTCTCACATTGTATTTCTTTTAACAAAGCAGACCGACACAAAGTCTGCTTTGGTCGTGTTTTCGCTCATCATGTCGCGCATGGTCATGATTGTGAATCTGGTGCCATTTTTGGGCGGCAAGAATGCACCAGGCCCCGTCAAAATTGGTATTGGAATCTTGTTGAGCGTGGTCTTGTGGCCCCATGTTGCGGCTCACATGACGGCACCCATGTCGGCAGAGCCTATCGAATTTGTTCTCTTGATGTTAAAAGAGATTTTTGTTGGATTTAGCATTGGTTTTGTTTCCTCGGAGATTTTCTATACCGTCGAGATGACTGGCCAGCTGGTAGATGTGTTTCGCGCAACAAACCAAATTCAGTTGATGGTGCCCGAATTGCAGGAGCGTTCATCGGCGTGGGGCAGCCTTAATTATCAGCTCTTGCTTGTTATTTTCCTAACCGCCAATTTGCATGGCTGGTTTTTTGAAGCGCTTGTCGATAGTTTTGTCTATGTTCCCGTCGATGGATTTCCGCTTTTTTCTTATACGCTTGCCCGATTTGCTGATCAGTTTATACATCTGCTGTCGCACATCTTTTTGGTGAGTGTGACGTTGGCTGCCCCTGTGGGCATTGTTTGTTTGATCATCGACATTGCTTTTGGCTTGATGAATCGCGTGGCACCCCAAATTAATGCGTATTTCTTATCGATGCCAGCGAAAGCGCTCGGCGGGCTTGTGATCTCCTTCGCGGCATTTTCTTTGGCGATTCGCCAATATGAGTACTATGCCGGCGTGACGATGACGAAATTATTTGAGGTCATCCAGCTTTTCCGATGAGCGCTGTCTGACTGCAATGGCATGCGCATGCCCGCGCAGGCCCTCGAGCTCGGCTAATGCCCGTGCGTCGTCAGCAGCTTCTCTCGCCAGCACCGAATTATCGATTTGGAGAAAGGTCTGTACGCGCAAAAAATTGAGCACGGAGAGCCCGCCGGTGAAACGTGCGCAGCCACTGGTGGGAAGCGTGTGATTGGGGCCGAAGCCGTAGTCGCCAAATACTTCGGCGCTCGTCTCTCCAACGAAGAGGCCGCCGTAGCTTGTGAACAGCTGTGTGTATGCAACGGCATCCTTCACGCAAAGTTGCAAGTGCTCGGGGGCAATTCTGTTGGAGATAGTTGCGGCTTCTTTCATGCTGGATACAACAACAACAAAATTGTTTGGCATTCCAGCGTCGAGTTGAGCAGCTATTTCTTTCTCGATGCGGGGGATAATTGCCTCGCCTAAACAGATAAGCATTGGCCTTGCGTCAACATCGTGCTCCGCTTGCGCAAGCAAGTCCGCGGCAACCCAGGTCGGGTTGGCTGAGTCGTCAGCGATTACAAGGAGTTCTGACGGGCCAGCGAGCATATCGATCCCGACTCGGCCAGATAGCAAACGTTTGGCCGCTGTTACATAACGATTTCCCGGCCCAACAATGATGTCACACCGAGGTACCTTGCCCGCACCGAACGCCATCGCTGCGATCGCCTGCGCACCTCCGATGGCGAGCATTTGATCTGCGCCAGCGACAAATGCCGCGCCGAGCATGATCGGCTGTGGCCTCGGCGATGCAACGCAAATTTGTTGTACCCCCGCGACGCGCGCCGGAATCGCTGTCATGAGCACCGAAGACGGTAGCGGAAACCGACCACCGGGTGCATAGCATCCAGCAGAATAGATGGGCTGCAGTCGGTGTCCGGCGATGCCACCAGGAATTGAGACGTCCAGTTCTTTCAAACAATCTTTCTGCGCTTGTGCAAAGTTGGCGATGCGACGCCCAACGCGCTCAAGCAACTGTTGTTGCGCTATGGGCAGCGCTGAAAACGCATCCTCCAGATCGGTGCGCGACAGCATGTATGGGGCATCTTGATCGATATCACCGAACTTTTCACCAAAAGCCAGAAGCGCTTCTTCACCATGCAATTCGATATCGCGAATAATTTGAGCGACACCAAGATCCTCGGCAAAATCTCGTTTCTCGAGGCCAAGAACATCACTGGCTGTAACACGTCTAAACCGAAACATGGGTGACTCCTGCTTTCGCTTCGCCTTGCCGGCGGTCAATCTGCATATCCCGCATGCGTAGTTCTGATTCGATGTCTGCAAGAGAGACACCATTTGTTGCGCAGGCCACCAGCAAGAAATACAAGAGATCGGCAGCTTCGTGTGTGATCTCTTCTGAGCCGTAGGCATCTGCCAACTCACGTGCTTCTTCTAGTATCTTGGCGCGCAATAGGTTTTCATCATCGGCAAGTCGAGCAGTATACGAACCGGCACATGGAGAAGTGATGCGCTTTTGAATGCGTCGATAAAGAGCACCAAATTCGTTAGTTTCACCAAAGCAACTCCAAATGGATTTGTGGCAGAATCCATCCCCTTGCTGGCGCACCACAAAACGCAATGCATCCCGGTCGCAATCAAGATCGATGCGTACAAGTTCCTGCCCGTTATGCGACGTTGCTCCTTTCACCCAGAGCCCACGTTTGCGCGACTGATACGTTCCGGTTTGAGTGCGCACACTTTCTCGAATGCTCTGGTGACTCGAGTAAACAAGCCCGAGAGCTACACCTTGTTCATCGCTGACCACGGTCGGAAACAGGCCGTCTTCTCTGTCAGAAACGAGTGGCGCAGAAATCGCATCGCCCAGATCGAGGGTATTGGTATATAGTGCCATGCCGACTTGCGAGTCTGCACCCAGTCGATCAATCGCAGCGATATGTTCCGATGTGGTGATGCCACCGGCAAAAGTAAATCTGCTATCCGGCGCGAGCGCAATTAGACGCGCAACGCGGTCGAGATCAATGCCGGTCATTCTCCCTTCGTTTTCGATAAAGGTAACGAGAAAACCACCAACGTATGGTCTGAGTGCTTCAATTTGCTGGAGCAAGTTTTTACCGGAGCTGCTGGTCCAGCCCTTCCACATGATTTCCTCACCGATGCAATCCAATGATGCGATCAGTCGATCCCGTGGCAATTGTTCCAATATTTCTGGGCGGGCTGCGGTGCCCAAGATAATTCTCGCTGCGCCCTTGTTGAGCCACTCTCGGGCGCTCTGCAAATCGCGAATGCCTCCACCCACGCGGCAAGGTGCGGTAGCGAGAAGATTTTCAACGATAGACGTGTTAGAGCCCACACCCATGGCCGCGTCCAAATCAATCACAGCGAGTTCTCCAGCGATGGAGAATTTCTTGGCAATTGGGATTGGATCGCCCGCTGCGATCCGCAGAATTTTACCTTGCTCAAGCTGAACCGCTTGGCCATTTTGTAAATCAACCGATGGAATAATCATAAACGCACCTCAAAGCCACGTGTCCAAAGAAACTGTTTCACTTCAGCGACGGTAAAAATGCGGTTGTGAAAAACAGAAGCCGCCAGCACGGCACTTGCACCAGCTTGGATTGCTGTTGCGAAATCTTGCAGGGTTCCCGCACCTCCCGACGCAATTACAGGGACGCCGGTAGCCCGGGAGATATCTGTGATGAGCCGCAAATCATAGCCCGACTTGGTTCCATCGTGACCGATGCTGGTGAGCAGAATTTCCCCCGCACCAAGTTTGACGCCGCGTTTTGCCCAGTTCACAGCCTCGAGTGTCGTCTCCGTTTGTCCGGAGCGCGTGACAACTCTATAACCATCGGGAAACAGCGCTGCATCGATGGCCAGCACCGTGCATTGAGAACCGAAGCGATTGGCAATATCGAAAAGAATCCTCGGATTTTCTACCGCTGCTGAGTTCACAGAGATCTTATCAGCACCGGCTTCAAGCAAATCTGCCGCATCTTGCACAGTTCGAATTCCACCGCCCACCATAAATGGAATGGAGAGCACTTCGCGCAGTTTTTCTATCAGCTGAATTTGTGTCTGACGCTCTTCCGAGGTTGCCACAATATCTAAGAATACAAGCTCATCTGCTCCCTGCTCTTCATAAGCCCGGGCAAGCTCCAATGGGCATCCTGAATCCAACAAATTCTTGAATCGTGTTCCCTTAACTACACGTCCATTTTTCACGTCGAGGCAGGGGATCACGCGTATGGCTAGCATGACGTCCTCCTTAGCCAATTTTCCAAAACCTTCAAACCAAGTTTTCCTGAGAGCTCCGGATGAAATTGGCAGGCAAGTGAGTTGCCACTCTCGAAGGCGGAGACGAAATCATTGCCATAGTATGTCATGGCTGGCACGCTTCCCGTAGGTGGCGCTTCCAGGTAGTAAGAATTGGCAAAATAGTAGTACCCGCTTTCGAGAAATCGGTGATCCTTTTGCGCGCATACATAATTCCACCCCATCTGCGGGACACGCATATGGCTAGCGAAGCGCGCGATGGGTTTTTGCACGACGGCAAGGCCTTCTACCCCCGGCGTTTCTTCGCTGCTTTCACAGAGCAGCTGAAGCCCCAAGCAGATCGCGAGCAGAGGTTTGTCCTGCTGGACGTACTCTCGAATCGGATCGCACAGCGACTTATTTTGCCAAAACGTCATGGCTGCACCAAAAGTACCCACACCCGGCAGTACAAGATATTTTGCTTGCGCAATTTGTCGCGGATCTTCGGATGCGATTGGCGTCGCCCCGACTCGCGTAAGTGCTGCGATAATCGACGCCAAATTGGCGCAACCAGTTTTGACGATGATCACTTCTTGCATCACAGTACCCCCTTGGTGCTGGGCACCTTAGACGAACCATCTGGCTGCACAGCTTGCTTGAGCGCGAGAGCCAACGCTTTAAATGCAGACTCCACTTTGTGATGGTCATTTTCGCCAGAAATTAATTCGATGTGAAGCGTGATGCGCGCTGCTATAGCCAGCGAAGAAAAGAAGTGAGCGACATTTTCGCAGGCAAGTTGGCCAATTTTCTCTCGCTTCAGATCAATCTGTAAACATGCAAATGGGCGTGAGGAAATATCCACCACCGCGCGCGATAATGCCTCGTCGAGAGGCGCATAGGCATAGCCGAAGCGCGCAATGCCAGCGCGCGCACCTAAGGCCTGATCGAGTGCTGCTCCGAGAGTCAGCGCGACATCTTCGACGGTGTGGTGATCATCGATAAACAAATCACCTTGGCATTGAACCGAGAGATCGAAACCCGCATGTTTGGCTAGGCTGCCAATCATGTGATCGAGAAAACCGATTCCGGTCGCGATATTGATATCGCCGCGCCCATCTAGAAAGAGAGACACCGTGATGTCTGTTTCTTTGGTTTTGCGAACGACTTGTGCGCTTCGAGCTGTCATGGTTTTTCCTCAAAGATGGAGCAAAGCGCACGCTTGAGACGTACAAAATCTTGCGCATTACCGGGGCATGTGATTCGCAAGTAGTCTGTCATGTCGTTGGTGTAGGCGTAACTTCGAACTAAGATCCCTTGCTCAATAAGTCGGCGATAGACATGGTCTGCGTTTGCAAACTTCGCGAGCATAAAGTTCCCTTGCGATGCGTTCGGCTGTGCTCCAAACGATCGGAGCAAATCACAAAGCAGTTCTCTTTCGAGACGGACGTTTTCCAGATATTCCTCGGTCCATTTCCCGCCTATCGCAAGGGTATCGAGAACGATTCGCGCAGACAAAGCGCTGACTGAATAGACTGGTGCAATGGCACGCATCTTGTCGATGATGGCCGTTGCTCCCAGCGCATAGCCAACACGAAGACCTGCAAGTCCATAGGCTTTTGAGAATGTGCGCGTGATCACGACGTTTGGGAGCGCTAGCGCTTCTCTCGTAAAGTCATAGTCTGCAAATTCGATGTAAGCGAAATCAAGAAGCACTATCGCAGTGGAAAATTTCTCGGAGAGCGCCCGAATATTCTCCAGGGTGGCAATTTGGCCCGTCGGATTATTCGGAGACACAACTACCACTAAGGCTATTTGACCATCTGCGGCATCCATGACGCGTTCAACCGGAAATGGTTCCGTTAGCCATGGAACTCGGATCACTCTGGCGCCGGTTCGTGCACCTAGGAGTGGAATCATTTCAAAAGTCGGTTCGGTGGTGATCATGTTTCGATTTGCGTTTAGATAGCAACGACAAATGCGATCAATGGCGTCGTTTGATCCAGCAGTGGTAACTAAGTTTTCTTTGCCGACACCAAATCGCTTCGCGAGCTCAAGTTCAAGATCATCCGTGAAGCGATAACGTGTGAACGTATCGGGGCGAATGCGTTCGCGAAGACGTAGAAATTCTTCAGGAATTCGCACACGTTCGTTATGATCAAGCAGCAAATCAATTCCTTCGGGTACGACTCTCATTTTCCTCTCCTCGTTAACAAACAATCTGCGAAAGTTCTGAAACGACAATATCTGTTGCGCCAAGACGCTTGAGCTCCGTAATAAGCTGCCCCACGGAGCGTCTCGGCACAGCTGACTTCACGGCAAAGCCGCTGTTGTTGTAGAGCGGCGCGATCGTGGGTGTGCGCATGCTCGGAACAGCGCGGATAATAGCGTCGAGATAATTATTCTCCACATTCATTTCAATCATCACGCGTGCACGTGCATCGAGGACGGATTTGAGCAACAAGACAAGCTGCTCAATACCATCGCGCTTGGCCGGGTTTTCCAAGCACTGTGTGTTTGCATAAAGTCTTGTGGAAGAAGTCATCACTTCATCTAGAATGACCAATCCGTTGTATTTCAGCGTATTTCCTGTGGCGACGTTATCGATGATGCAGTCTGCATCTTCCGGTGGGTAAACTTCGGTAGCGCCAAATGTCCGGACGAAGCGCGCATCATATCCGTTTTTGCGCACCCAGGTTTGGGCAAGCTGTTCATATTCAGATGCGATGGTAAAAGACTCGGTGGCTGTCGGCGAAAAGCCTTTTGGAGCAGCAACCACAAGTCTGACGGGGTCAAGTTCCGTATCGAGAAGCTCCACTAAGTTGGCACCTTGCTCGACGACCCAATCGGCTCCTGCGAAACCAAGGTCGCGAATATTGGCAGAGAGCATTTGAATGATGCTCTGTGGCTTAAGTAATTTTGCTTCGAAGTTTGCCAAAGACAACGTTGGTCGATAACTACGTTCTGATGCACTGATCTGAATGCCGGCATCGTTGAGTAGGGCGAAGACACCTTGTTGCATGCGTCCTTTGGGGAGGGCCAGTTTGATTTTGGTTTGCGAGTTGTTCATTTGCGAGCTTCCTTTTTCAATCAAGTGGTGGAAGCCGGCGTATGTACAAACAAAAACGCCGGCTCTTGGGGCCGGCGTGAGTTCATGTGCGATGAGGTGTTACTAACAGTGCGCGCATGCCATCAACCGACCCAAACGGTGGGCCAAATGATGGTGGTGATGCTGAGTTGAAAACATGCGTGACATAGACGTTAAGAGTAAAGGGGGAGAATCTAGTGTCAAGTGGGGCTGAACAGTCCGCAAAGTAGGACAAAAGTCCGTTTCTTTTCCGGGCTGAACGCGGTTTAGCTTGAGCAATATAAGGGAGCTTATCTCATGAAAAAGTTCGCATTTGTTTCACTTGTCACCATCGCAATCGGCTTCTTCATCGTGTACGGATCGCCGGCTTCCGCCACCGGCCAATTCATCGCCAATCCAGCCTCGGTAAATTGCATCAATCAGGGTGGCACCCTCGATTTGAAGAGAGAGTACGGTATTTGCAAGTTTGTCGACGGAACAGAATGCGAAGAATGGGCGTTTTTTCGCGGCACCTGCACCATGGGCCAGTGTTGGGTTTGGAATCTCGCTAACAATAGTTGTCGCACGCCCGTCGGTTAGCGCGTTCAAAATCGACTCAAAAAATCTTCCAGCGTCACCTTAACATTCTTGCTTGAAGCCCGACTCACCCCCGCTTCCCCGGCAAAGTCGCGCCATCTTGCAACAGCATCACAAACCCGATCGATAATTTCCGCCGCATCTTTTGCCTTTATCGATACCACTTCCGCAAGCTTCAAAAGATGGGATTTCTTGATATCCCGCCCCTCGCCCATCACCGTCATGAAATGCTCACCACCCGGGCCGCCAGAGAATGTCAGATCATATGCGGGCGATACACGCCAAGTACCGCTCTCATCCATCAAGAAAGAAAAATTCTTCGCATGATCATCGCGATTATGCGCGAGCACATTAAAAACCGCATTGCGGAATTGCCGCTCGCACTCCCTCACATCTTTTGTCAGCCACAATGTGGCTTTCATGAGCATCTCGTAGTCGAGGCTAGGAACCTGATGGTCTATTTGCAGCAAACCGCTCAGCGTATGCATGTGAATCGATTTTCCATTGACGCGATCGAAGCGTTTCACGCCAAAGTAGCCAGGGCATTTTTTGGATTTGAAAATCTTCGCTTCTGGAACATCCAAGCCAGCCTCGACCGCCATCAAGTGATAAGCATATTCGAGGGGACCAATATCTTTTGGATCGACAAAAGAGCGAAATTTAATGATCCATGGACCCATCAGAACTTTTGGGCGCGCACCCGCAGAAGATCCGTTTAAAGCGAGCAATTCGTCTATATGTCCATCGTCATCATGTTCTTGAAACTGGAAGCATTCATCCGCAATTCGATCCAAGTCGTCATTTTCTATCGCTGCCGATGCCTCCGCAATTTCCGGCTGATAAATCAGCGCACCCATGCCACGACTTCCAACGTAACTTAATCGATCAAGGGGCGTGAGGCTGACGGGGTTGATATGCATTTTCCTAAGCTTGCGGTCGAGGAGCGAGCGTCCCCAACCGTCTGGCAAACTGTCGTTAAAAACACCGAAGAGCCCGTCGAAAATTTGATCGTCACATGCATGCGCGCCTCGCTGCAGCGGGAGTTTAAAGGGCGAGAGTTCAAGCCCCAATTCGAGAAAAGAAGAGTCATATTCGAAGAAGATTTTTCTGTTTTTGAGTGCAAGCCGGCCCAATGGAATATTGTGGCTGTGACCACCATACATGACGTGAAGAAGGTTGATTTGCTGGAAAGACACTATCTTCTCCCTCTTTTGCGCGTTTTTTGTTTCAGAAGATCATCGAGTGTTGTGAGATTCTCTGGTGGAGATAGTTTAATTATATCCATAAAATCAGCGAGGCTGCCTACGGCTAATGCAAGTTTTAAAAGAGATGCGAGAGAAATTTTTCCCGTTCCTTCAAACTTTTTCAGCGCCGCAAGGCTTACCCCAGAACGTTCAGATAGACTCTGTTGGCTCAAATTGAGAGATAGGCGCTTTTGCTTTAGTGCTGCGCTCAGATGCCGAGCGACTTCTTGAGAAGTGAGAAATATTGTAGGTACCATAAGAACTCTTATTTGCTAAAATTAACGTTTATGGCTATTATAGTAGCCACTAAAATCACGGGTGTCAAGTATGCGGATTGCCTATAATGGCTTGACGTAATGCCCATCATTCGCTATTTAGCGCACCAATTCTATAATTCTACTTTTGAGTGATTACTTATGAAGAAAATTAATCTGAGCATATTTGCATTTCTTTTCTCTTTTGTCGCGACGTTGTCCCACGCGGGCCGTTTCGAAGACCTAGTGCGACGGGGTTGCGCCAGCGACGCAGAAATCCTGCAACTCCATGTCGCATTGACTGATCTTAAAATGGGCGATCTGAGCCTAAACGAGAGACTCGAGGGTCGCCTCGATCTATTGCGCGCGCTCACTTACGCCACATCTCTGCCTCCGGCGACCGTTAACGTCAGATTATTGGATGGCCTCGCCTCACATTTTTTGGAAAATCGCGTAGAACGCGGGGTCTCCTTAGGGCAAATGATGTTAGGGCTGACTCCGCATCAGATCGGCGCGCTATTTTTTCAGCTTGGCTTGACTCTTCGCAGCATCGATAACCTGATCCAGGCGAGACCAGATCTCTGGGCGCATGACGTTGCTAATTTTATGGCCTACGCGGCCACTGTGCGTGCTGCCCTTCAAATTGCTTTGGCGAACGCCCCAGCAAGCAGCAGTGAACCAGAACAGGCCGAGCAGCAACCGAGACGAAAAAGATCACGTTCTTCATCTTCAGGCACAGGAGCGGCAGCAGCTGCGGCGGCTGGCGACTCTGCCTCAGATCAATCTCGCAAGCGTGTTAGGAGAGCCGATTCAGGTTCTTCCAGTACGATTCCTGTCAGTGCTTCTCAGCTGCTTGGTCGCAACGATGATGTCATTAATGACAATGACCTAGATTCACTTTCATCGAGTCATGGAGGTGGGTCTACAGGCATCTATGGTGATGCGGGCCTTGAAGAGCAGATGCTCCAAGAGGGCATTCGCTTCGCAGAAGTGGGGGCAAATGGCCAGGGCTCCGATACTGCAACGGCAGCACCGTTTGCAACCGGCACAAGTGCTTCTGATTCAACACCTAGTTCTGTATCGCCTAGCGACGATTCAGATGACTCCATGCAGGCCTTCGTCAGCTTGATGCCCGACAGCAATATTGTTAGGCCGGAACCAGAACCAGCCAGATTAATCGAAGTGCGACAAATTTCACCCTCCCGACGACGAATTTGGCGTGCCCGACGCGGGCGCGTGCATATTGCGCGCGCGGCGCTTGCTCCCGAACATATCGGCATTGTTAGGACACGCGCTGCGGTCAGAGCGGGAGCAGCTTCACCTGTCACGGCTGATGCTGCCACCGCTGGTGGTGTCGCTGCCGCAGCCACGGCAAGCGGAGTAGCAGTTGATGCGGTTGTCCTGGATTGGGATTCTCTCGAAGACATAGATCTGAGCCCCTCCGCCAGTACAGCCGCTGCAGCCACCGCCATTACCCTTACTTCGGCCCCAGCATCTTTCCTGTCGAGCGTCGTCGCAGCCGCTGCATCTGCCGCCACAGCAGCCGGTGCTGCAGTTAGTGCTGCTGTCTCCACCGATGGCGACGATTATCTGTTGGATTGAGAACTCTGAGCCCTCGACCAAACCGAGGGTTCCAGCGCGTTGATGTAGCCCATAAATTGCAGAATGGGCTCATCTACCGAGAACATGAATTTAGGCTGAAACCGGATCGTTTCTAAAACGTTGGTATCCTGATCTTTAAGCGCCAGAAAAATACGCTTCATCACCCATACCAAAAAGCGGTTAAGCAAAAACCCCCAAACGCCTTTGCGCTTCTTCGTCAAAAATATCGGCTGAACTTCACTCACACCCTCGAGCCCAACTGTTTTATAAGCGTAAATCATATTTAGGCTTGGCAACTTAATCGTTGACCCGAAGAGTTGAGCGGTTCGCAATATGCTCAGGCACGCAATACAGCCGTCGCCATAGCGAACCCTAAACTCGTCATTCTCTCCGAGCAAAAATTTGGCAACCCTTTCTTTCCAATTGCGTCCTAGATGCTCCGACCTAAAAGTGAACTCCAAAACGCCATCACCACTTTCAACTGCTTGAATGCCATGTTTCTCGATAGGCACCTGATGCACGGTATTGAGGTGCTGCGGATCGACACCGTTGAGCAAATTGACATGATAATGGCACGGACGACGAAATGCTTTTCCCAAGCGAAAGAAAATCTCCTCATTCTCATGGTCGGGCGGCGTCACCACAGCATGCGGAGCAACTTTCTCCGGAAACACCCAAACCAACCCATATCTTTCTTCAGTTGCATAAGAATGCAGCTTCGCAGCAGGCGGAATTTTCTGTCCTTCCTGCAAGCACGGAATATGCGCGCACTGTCCATCGCCATTAAACGACCAATGATGAAAGAAGCAACGAATGTTGTTGCCAATTACTTTCCCTTGGCCAAGGTCCGCTCCCATGTGTGGGCAATACGCATCGAGCGCGCGCACGCGCCCATCGTCGCCACGAAACACAACAACGCGCTGGCCGCAAATGTCTACCGATTTGACTTTGTGCTTTTTGAGATCCCGACTCGGGCACGCTACATACCACCCCTTGGCGACGACGTTCCAATTGTTAAAAACGGGCATCTCACGAAAAGGCTGTGTTTCTTGGTTTAAGTGGCGTTGCATGATGTCTCGCTTTTATGTCTCGACCAAATGGATGGCTGTAACCGATTTACGTGCGCAATGTACTTTGCAATTGGCGCATCGATTGGCAAGAGTGAGGAGATATTAAAGCGCATGGTGTTGAGCACAACTCCGTCTTCATCTTTGAGTGGCGAAAATACTATTTTCATTGAGTAGACTAAAAAGTAGCTGATGAAGAGGCCAAAAATGCCCTTGCGCCGTTCCGATATGAAAATTGGCTGAACGAGGGTTTTACGTTCTTTGATCAGTGGCCTAAAAGCAAAAATCATATTGATGTGCGGCAGCTGCCATTTTCTGTTGCCGAACAGATGCGCCTCACGCACACCGCTTGCAAAGCCGATGGTGCTGTCTGCGTAGCGGACGATAAACGCATCGCCGCTCCCGAGTAAAAAGCGTTGCAAGCGACCCATCCAAGTATTGGTGGCAAATGTCTTTTTAAATTCCAGCTCAAAAATTCCATCTTGTTCTTCACGATGCGAAATGTTGTAGGCATCAACTTGAATGCCATGCACAGCACGAAGATGTTGTGGATCGACGCCGTTTAAGCAGCTCACATTGAAATGGCATTCGCGCACAAATGGTTTGCCGTGGCGACAGACAAGCGATTTTCCTCGATGATCTGGCGGGTCAGATACGCCGTAGGGTGCGTTTGTATCGGGATATGTCCAGATAGATCCATATTTTTCTTCTGTCGCATATGAGCGTTGTCCGTCGCGCGCGCTTACAACGCCATTCTCATCTCGAGAAAAAATAAGTTCACGTCCGCAAATATCCAAAGACCGCGAGGCGTTTTTGCGAAGCTCTATGCTTTGGCACACAAAATACCATCCGTTTACCACCACATCCCAGTTATTGAAGATTGGCATGTGATTAAACGGTTGCGTTTGTGCGTTGAGATTGCGGCGCATGTCTCACTGTTTCTAAACCAAGAACGGTGCTAAGTAAACGAGCGGATTGGGTGGAGTATGCAAGCGTTTAATCGCAAAGATCGCGTCGTGGAAGGCTGGTACTGGGCTTTTCAAAGCAAAGATGTAAAAAAAGGACACATCAAGCCGCTCTCTTTTATGGGTCGCGAGCTCGCGGTCTATCGAGGACAAGATGGACGCGCGGTTGCGCTGGACGCGTTTTGTCCACATATGGGCGCGCACCTCGCGGAAGGAAAAGTCATCGGCAACGACATTCGATGTTTTTTTCACCAATGGAAATATAATCGCGACGGAGAGCTAATCGACATCCCCGTGCAAACGCAGCGACCTTGTGTGAAGCCGATTCGAAAATGGCACATCGAAGAGCGCTATCAGTTGCTCTGGATTTGGGCGGGCGAGAGTGAACCCACATACCCGTTACCATTTGTACCTGAACTGGAAGACGGTGAATATGACTGTGCGCTCGGCAACGTGTTTCAAAAGGGATGCCATCCCAACATCGTGATGATTAACGCCATCGATGAGCAGCATTTTAAAACTGTGCACCATGTTCCATGGGACCTGAAGATCGAGCCAGAGATCATCAGCACCGCATGCATCGCCTTCAAAAATCAATCGCGATTTCCCGAAGAAGGGTGGGTTGGGCGCTTGCTGAATCGCGTTTACAAAAAATCGTTTACGAGCGAGATGGTTTACTTTTTTGGAACCTCGGGCTCGGTCACCGTTGGACCCGACTTTTTGCATTTCTACATTATTTTTACCTCGAGGCCGAGCAAAGACGGCAAAACCGAGGGACAGACCATTTTGCTCACAAAAAAACGCAAAGGACCTTTGGGGTGGATTTTTAGTCGCGTTCTTTTGTTCTTATCACAGCAGACAAGTAACTATTTTGCGGTCGGAGATTCCAGGGTGTTTGAGACCATTAGATTTTCGCTTGACCATCCCGTGAAAGCAGACACGCCCATTATTCGTTTTATTCAGCACCTTGAGCAGCAAAAAACGCTGCCCTGGGGGCTCAGCGCCTGAGGTCGTTATGGAGCCACTTTCCTCGCACGTTGTTCCAATTTCAGCGCTTTCTGCCGATGATGTGAAGCGCATGTATGACTTAATGGAGCAATATTACGACAACGTGAGTTTTTCTGATTTCACTCGGGATTTAAGCAAAAAGAGCGCCAGTATTGTGCTCCGGGATCGAGCACGTAGTCAGATAGAGGGTTTTTCCACTCTGCAACACGTTGTGGTGGCCAGCGAGGGTAGAATTCGTCGAGGAATTTTTAGCGGAGATACTGTCGTCAGCAAAAAGTACTGGGGGAATCGCCAACTTGGAAAAATGTTCTTGCGCTACTTCTTTTTGCAAAAAGCAAAAAGACCTTGGTCGCCTTTGTACTGGCTTTTGATCTCGAAGGGCTACAAAACCTATTTGTTGATGGCAAATAACCTGAATGAATATTACCCGCGCTGCGAAGAGCCGACGCCACATCCGAAACAGAAATTGCTGGATGCCTTTTATGATGCTTTGTATCCGAAGCAATTTCAGCCAAGCACCGGCCTAATAGTGCCAGCTGGCGCGAGTTGCAAATTGCGAGAAGGAGTCGCCGGACCATCGGAGGAGCTCATCGCGACCAATGAGCGGGTGAAGTTTTTTGTGGAGAAAAATCCGGGCTGGGATCAGGGCAATGAGCTTGCTTGTATTGCGGAAGTTTCATTTTTGAGTCCGTTCATTTATGCAGCGAAATCGGCTCTTCAGACGACTCGTCCACTCTTTCGTGCGCGCCACTGGAAATTAACGTGACATCTAAAACGGTTCTCATCACTGGATGCTCGTCGGGTTTCGGCTACGGCTGTGTGAACGCATTTCTTGAACAAGGTTTTAGGGTTGTCGCCACACTGCGTGACGCGGATACAAGAAAAGAGTTGTTTCGAGATTTACTTAATCGCTATGAAAGTCATCTTTATGTTGCTTCCCTCGATGTGACAGATGGCGAAGAGAGAAAATCGATCGCAAATCTTCTCGAGACAAAATTTGGCGGGCAGCTGGACTGTCTTATCAACAATGCGGGTTTTGGTCTGTTCGGCGCATTGGAAGATACTTCGGAAGCTCAAATTCGCGAGCAAATAGAAATTAATCTCATGGGCACAGTGTTTTTGACCAGGCAACTGTTGCCGTTTATTCGCGCCGCCAAAGGCCGTATCATCAACATGTCCTCCGTGCTTGGCTACATGGCATTGCCTCTATCGTCGATGTACGCCGCGAGTAAATTTGCCATCGAAGGGTTTTCCGAGTCGCTGCGATACGAGTTGTCATCACACGGCGTGAAGGTTTGCATCGTCGAGCCAGGGGGATTTCGCACCAGATTCGCCGACAATCAACGATGGGGCGAAGATGCTTTTAATCAGAACTCGGCTTACCGTACACAAACAGACAACTACAGCGCATTTCAAAACAAGCAAAGAACAGGCGCAGGTACACCACCAGATGCCGTGATCAAAGCCTGTGTGCATCTCGCCACTGCGCGATGTCCCCCGTTTAGGGTGCGATGCGGTAACGATGCGCAAATGGCCTATTTTTTGCAATGCCTGCTCCCCTCACGGTTTTTAGACTTTCTTCTGAACACGATGTTTGATCGCGTGTTTCATGGTCGTCGCGGACATGATTGATCTCCCCGACCTGGAAGAAGCCAAGGGCCTTCAGAAAATCGTTGTGGCGAGCCTCCGAGCACGCGGAGGCAAAATGCTGCCACGTGTAGAATCCGGCGCTCTGTGGCCGATGACACATTTTGGTCTCGACCGTGTGTCGGTTTTTCAACAAGCAACAGGTGAGCAGCAGGCCCAAATTCTGGGAATATGCGCGCAAGGGGTGCTTGCCGAAAGCTACCACATCGAAAAATGCGGCATGTATTTTGCCGCCAAGATGAATCTACTTTCGGAAAGCACCGAGGAGCGCATGCTCTACAGTGTTTTTGCCGCCGATGAGGCGACCCATTTGAGCTGGATATCCGCTTTTGTTGTGAAAGAGGCGGTGGAGAGTGCCCGAGAAGACTCTTTCATCCAGCAACTACAGCAAGTGATTCAGCATGAAAACAAGGCCATATTGGCTTATGTGATTCAAGTTGTTTTGGAGGGTTGGGGAATTCAGCATTATCGTCAGCTCGCAAAGAATTGTTTAAATCCTATATTGCAAGCAACGCTTATTGATATTGTGAAAGATGAGGCTCGGCACCACGCGAGTGGGCTTGTTCTTTTGCAAGAAGATGCCCTGCAAGCGTCTTTGCCACGTGTGACAGAGCTGATGAAGTATTTTTTCTCCGCTGTGCAAACCGGGCCGTTGATGGTGGTGTCCGCGGTAGAGAAGACGCTTGGACATTTGTCTTTGACACAAAAGGAAAAAGTATTTGCAGAGCTAGATTGCAGGAGGCAAATAGGAGACCGCACGCAAATTCTAAGGGAACTAGTTCAGGCTGCTCCTTGGTCGGGGCATATTTTGGGCGCACTAGAATAGAGAATTTTCTGCAATGCTTGCTCTGTGATAAATTATTGTGTTAATATGCTGAGATAAGGCGATCATGGGGGCTTGTTAAATGTGGAAATATATCGTCGGGGCAATATTAGGCGTTCCAACCATTGTGCTGCTAATTATATTTGTTATTTTCCGGTGTTGATAAAATCTCTGATAGCCTTTTAAGCGCAGGCGCGGATTCGTTGCCATTGCAGACAAAGTGATCCGTCGCGACGCCAATGCGCATGATATGGCGACCATTCTCGGTTTGCGCCACACTCACGCAAGTAAACGTAAATGCAGACGGCGAGTAAGAAATGGGCACCAGATTGAGATCGGGAGCGCT
>JABDBI010000002.1 GCA_013288705.1 Methanobacteriota archaeon
CGTTTTGCCAAATGCCCATTTCGTCTGGTCCTCGGTGTTCAATTGCGAGGAGGGAGCGGCGGATTTGGTCTTGCGAATAGGGGCGGGATGAGCCGAAGATGCTGATGAAACCGCACATGGGTGGACTCCGTTTTGTCTATAGCTCTCGGATGCGATCATTGGCGGTTGGTAGTCATTCCGCATGCAAGCTACAATCGGTTGACGCGAGGGCTGCCATGACAGAATATCTCATCTACTTCATTACCGGCGGGACGGTCACGACCGTAATCATCGCATTTCAAAATAGCGACTCTCGCCTGATTTCCGGCTTTGCCACGCTCATGCCGGTGTTTACGCTAGTCGCCTATTTCTTCCTGGGTCAGTCTAAAGGCGGAGCTGTTCTCGCGCAGCATGCGTGGATGGTTTTGCTTGGAACGATTGTCTCTTGGGTCCCTTACATGGTGACGGTTGCTGTGTTGGCGCCGAAAATCGGATCGAATAAAGCGATTTTGGTGGGTCTTGGCGTGTTTTTTGTTCTCGCCGTTATTTACCTGGGATTGGTGGGGATGTTTGGGCTCTTCCGTGTGCAATAGTCGCAAGTCTCTTTAACGTTTTCCCAACAGCAACCATGATGCTTGGTGTCAAAGACAGATTCCATGGCTCTTACATTTGTCGATGAACGCCATAAATTCAGTGTATTCTTGCTCCGTTGCCTTACCACTTTGCAAACGCATCAGCAGGGAAAATCCCTTTTGATTAAATTTGTAAATAGCAAACCGCGTCGCATCAAATATAGATCGATCTTCTTCACGTATCACCATGTTGTTGTTCAACTTAAATTGCATTTTCTGAATCCCAATAGTTGGTCATGTTGTTAAGTAGATTCTTTTCTAAAAAGAGAAATAACGCATTTTCATCGCCGCGCACCATTTCCAAAGCTGTCAGATAGAATTCTCTATCTAAGTGCGGTTCAAGCATATTAAGGGCCCATAGATTGGTCTCGGTCTCTTCTATAGTACAGCGGTTCTTGCTCGGATCTCGCCCTATGCTTCCACGAGCAATATGGCCAATCTCATGTAGTAAGACGAATGCTTGAAGAGCTTTAGGCAAAGTATCCCGATAAAGAATATGATAGCAAGTACCTTCGGCATAGACCAGCGACGCACAATTGAGATTACTAGCAGGCACTGCCCTAACGGATGCTACCCGATATCGATTTAAGAGTGTCGATGTTAAACTCTCCAGTGTCACGCTCTTTCTTTCGTCGACGTATTTGGTGTAGAGAGAGGCAAGTGATACGTCATCATGAATTGAGCCAATCACTTCCCCAAACTCACCAATTTGAATTTGCCCGTCTGCGCCAATCACCAAGGGAGGATATTTGCTGCCACGACGTTTTTTGCCTGCTTTCATATCATACTGTGGAATAGCCACCCACTCACCATCGTGGTTATACTTTTGGCAAATGCCCACGATATGCTGTTTTTCTTCTGCGCTGAGTGCGAGCTTTTCTATATCGCTGCCGCTTTCTTCCCAAAAAGCAACCTTCACCTTGTACAAGCCCAGTTTCTTTGCAAGGGCAAGAATATTGTCCAGGTCCCGCCAATTTCCCTTGTGGCAACAGATAGCCAAGTTGGCCTTTAGCCCACTATTCTGAATCGCCTCAATCGATCGCAAAACAGCTTCAAACACACCAGGCGCTCGATATTTGCGATTTGTTTCTTCCGACGCACCATCTAAACTCACTTGCACACAGGGCAAACCAAGGGCCTTCAACCGACTTGCAATTGTCGGCGTAATTTCAATACCAGTAGCACCAAGCAAGGGCATGATACGGTACTGCTGCATGAGTGCTAAAATCTCGAACAGTTTTGGATGCAAAAGAGGGTCGCCGCCGGAAATCGGCATCATATAAACGCGATGTAGGCGCGCTTCTTCAAGTATACGCGCCACGGCCGAGAACTCTAGTGCAAATTGATTGAGCTTACCCGAGCGAGTCAGAAAGCAGTGTCCGCAAGAAAGTTGGCAACTATAAGTAATATAGAGGCTCACAACGGGTGGCAAAAAGATACGACTAGCCATTGCTTAATTGCACACTTTTGGAAACTTGAGACGACGGAAGGAATAGCCAACATAGCAAAATCACTATGCCACCTAGCGCGGACACGATCGCGAATGCATCGGCATAGGCGGAACCATGTAGCAGCTTGCCACCGGCCACCATTGCCAGTGATGCAGCAATGGCACGTAACATAAAACACAGCGACATGACTGTCGTACGGCTTGGATGTCCAGCGGGAATTTCCTTGTTGATGGCATAACGCACATAGGGATCGACAAGACCACGGATCATTTGGTGAATCACAATGGCTGAAAAGACCAAAGGCAATGCCGTACCGCCAAATAGGATCAATATCGATGAAGACAACATCAACACAATCACAAGCCAACCAAGCTTGAGGCCATCTGTTAACATCGAAGGAAGAAAACTAAAGCAATACGCGCAAAAAGCAGCACATAAATTAAATCCTGCCATCATCCAACCAAACTCCGGCAATGAGACATTAAAACTACCTAGCATTGGCTGATAGAAATTGAACCCAGCACGCAGAACACCAAAGCAAATCGCCGAAAATAAAATAACACTAAACACCGTGCGATTAGTAACCGCAAGTTTAACGCCAGTTCTCAAAATATGCCCAAATTCTTGAAACACCTTGGCTGCAACTTGTGGTGTTGGCTTAGCGCTCTCTTCGATGGTGTCATCCAAAAATAAAAGCGCAACGACCAGTGTACTCAGAAGTAAAATGCAGTCGATGGCCAGCGGCAACCGCAAGTCGAAGTCGCCTAAATATCCGCTGCTCAGACAAGCCAACGCTGAACTGACTAGGCCAAGAGAGGTGGCTCTCGACGCGAGCTGGAAAAAACGTCCCTTTTCGCCAATTTTATTCAAATTCTCGTACACAATTGCATTCAAATTACCACTGCTTAAGGCAGCACCAAAAGAAAAGACCACCGCTGTAGCTAAAACAAATTCAAAACGATGCACAAAAAACAAACTAAGCATCGCGAGCAGATAAATGATTTTTCCAAGAATGAACGCGCGCTTGCGGCCCATCATGTCAGACAGCGTTCCACATGGCACAGTGATAAGACAATTCAATAACAAGATCACCGAAAAAAACCATGACATCTGCTCAAACGTGAGACCAACGTATTTGAGGTAAAATTCAACCATGACAGAAGCAAGAAATATCTCAATTGAGAAAATAGCTTCCACATAAAGAACAATTTTAGACTGTTTGATAATATGCGCTTCCATAGATTCTCTTAGGCAAATAAGTTCTGCTGATAGAGGCTATAAGCCACATGGCATTTATTTTGGTGCACTGCGGAAAAATCAGCTATTGATTTAGAACTGGCATCTTTCGGCCCCAGGCCACGCCATTTCAAAAACAGTGCGTGCTGCTTCCAAACGTGCGCAATATCCTCAGGCTTATGGACAGGTGGCGTTCGGTCTTCTTCTAGCAAGATATCGCAAGCAGACAAGGAAAAGTCATTGTTGACAACCAAACTCGTCGTGCCAGCCCCGCACCCAAATGTGGTGGTACAATTGGAACAGGCAGCCTCTTTTTTTGTTAAAAAAGCGCTATCGATCAAAACTTCAGGATATAAAGACTGCAATTCTTCAAGCTTCTTGCGCACCTGCAAAACGAGATCACGAGAGAGTAAGAATGATGTACCGAGTCCCTCACCTGTACCGATTGGTACAAACGCGCTGAGTTTGAGCTGCCTCACACCGAGATCGCGCACAAGACGATGAATTTCGGTCACGTGTTCCGCATTGTGTTTCGAAATCGTAAAGGCCATCGATACCTGTGCACCTGCGTCACGCAAGGCCCGCGCACCGAGGAGAATGCGGTCGAACGTGCCTTTGCCGCGAACAGGATCGCTCAACTCCGGTGCATGTCCTTCAAGACTCACTTGAAACTGACGCGCACCAGCGGCGACCAAAGCACTTGCTCGTTCAGGAGTGACCAGTGTTGCGTTGGTTGCAATTTTGACGCGAATACCCTGTGACGACGCGGCATGAACAATCTGCTCTAAGTCCCGCCGAACTAGCGGCTCACCACCCAGCAATACCAATCCAACCACTTTTTTCGATACAAAATAGTCAATAAATGACAGAATTTTATCTAATGGTCCCTGTTTCGTATAATCCGTTAAATAGCAGTGCGTGCAGCGCAGGTTGCACTTGCCAGTAATCTGCCATTTAACGAAAAGTGGAAATTCGAGCCATTCAATATGTTTGGGATTTGCGATCATGGCCCTGAGCTTGAGGATGACATGCATCCTTCGACAAGAATAACCTCAAAATCTGGTGCCTCATCTGCGAGCTTCCGAGATGCTTCTCGTTCTTCATTTTCTATTATTGTGTTGTCGATGTCTAACATGGTTTTTTCTCCTCTTCAAATGGCGGTAAAACTGCTGATACCTGCAATCAGATGAAATGCATAAAGGGAAAAAATCAACTGGTCAATATCTGCTGCCGGTTGTTAACTTCCCTTATGGGCGTATGCAGTTATATGGGGGCTCAAACAGTTTGAACGAATCTTACCCATCTTTCGACAAAGTTAGTCAGAATGGGCAAGTATATTAGCATAGGCGAGGCCGCCAAATTATTGGGAGTGTCCACCAAGACTCTACGTCGATGGGAGGTCCAGGGGAAGCTCAAGTCCACTGAACGCACCGTTGGTGGTCAGCGGCGCTATGATATTTGTGGCTTGCGCCCACACAAGCGACAGCAGGGTGATGTCAATCGGCTTACGCTCGCATATGCACGCGTGTCAAGCCATGATCAAAAGTCCGATCTCGAGCAACAAAAAGACATGCTTCAGATGTACTGTGCCGCACAAGGGTGGTCGTTTGAAATTGTATCAGATCTTGGTTCTGGCATGAATTATCAAAAGCGAGGTCTCCGTCGGATTTTGAACCAAATTATCGATGGGGAGGTTGAGCGACTTGTGCTCACACATAAAGACCGACTCTTGCGTTTTGGCGCTGAGCTGGTCTTTTCAATCTGTGCGTCCAAAGGAACGGAGGTCGTGATGATCAATCGCGGCGATGAGCCGACTTTTGAAGAAGAATTGGCCCAAGATGTGCTCGAAATTATCACGGTCTTTTCGGCGAGATTATATGGTTCGAGAAGCCACAAGAACAAAAAACTGATCGAGAACTTGAAGACAGCCGCTGAGGCCGCCCATGCCTGAAGCAATTGCTGTCATCAAGCTCCGGCTAAATCCCGACGCCGAGACCGCGCGGATTTTGGATGGGCAATCCAAGAAGTGCAACTGGCTCTACAATCAGCTTTTGGAAAAAGCGAATGCACTGCGAGTGTCATATCGTGAGCAGCCGAGCGAAGAAATTAGCAAAGTGCTCTACACCAGCCGCGGTTTGAGAAATCTGGTACCCGGCTTCAAAGAGGAAAATCCCTTTTTGAAAACAGTTCACTCGTCACCACTCAAGAACGCAGCGCTCCGATTAACCGATTGCATCCAAAGTTATCAAAAATCGCGCAAAGGACAGCGCAAAGGCAAAACTGGCTGGCCGAAGTTTCGATCCTGGAAAGCACAGTGGTTTTCTTTGTTTTACGACGAACCTAACAAAGGCTTTTGTATCGAGGGAAGTATCCTGCGCCTGTCTTTAGGCAGCGGATTAGACAGAAAGGACCGAGCTCTGCAAATTGCTCTTCCAGAAGCCTCTGCACTGAAGGGGAAGTCTGTCCGAAACCTGCGCATCGTGAAGCAGGCAGGTGTCTTCAGCACAGTGATGACGGTGGTTCGGCAAATGCCGGAGCAGAAACAAATTAAGCGCGTGATTGCCTTTGATCCAAACCACAAGAACTTTGCCTACGGCGTAGACAATGAAGGCAAAGCGATTGAGATAGAAAAACCCTGGTGGGTGAAGCGCTATGACCAACGCATCGATGAGATAAAATCTCTACGAGACAAAAAACAAAAGAAATCTCGCCTAATTCCAATTCTTGATGACCAAGGTAATCCAACCGGTAAGCAACGATTTGATGCTTCACGCCAGTATAAAAAGCTACAAACAACCTTAGAGCGAGCGCTCTCAAAACGCCGAGAACAGGTAAAGGTGTTTTTGTTCACGCTCGCCAACAGCCTATACCGCCAATATGATTTGGTGGGTGTAGGTGATTACACTCCGAACGGAGGAGGAATCACGACGCCCATGCGCAGGGCGATGAACAATCAATCGTTGATTGGTCAGTTCAAGATAATTGCAAAATGGTCTGCAGAGAAATCTGGTAAACATTTTATGGAGTTTGACGAAAGTGGGACGACCAGAACGTGCAACGTCTGCCATGATGTTGTGCAAGAAGGTTTGAGTCCGAGCATCCGCACGTGGATATGTGCAGGTTGTAATACCTGGCACATCCGCGATGAGAACGCAGCGCTCAACGGAATCACGCGCATCCTGCGGGAAGTGCAAGAAAGAAACCCAAAGCAATTTGGGTTAGTGCCCAGCTCGGGCCCCGTTTCTGTAAAGGAACGGTGGGCCTGGCGAGTTCGTCCTAGTGGCGTGTTACGCACGTCGCGGGGGATGGGCGGCTTTGTAAAAAGCAATCGCCAGGAAATTAAACGGAGGGCGTGGAAGCCCTCCATCCAGGCTGACCAAGTTTGTGCATAGATGCATAGGTTTGTCTAAGTTTGGAAGAGCGGTAAGTAGCGCATGATGAAAAAACGCAACCAAAAAGCGCGCCGAACGTGGTGGTTTTTCGGGGAGAATGTTTGTAACAACGGCGGAACATTTTGATGGAAGCGTTGGTGCGAACTACTGTCTCGCGCAGCCGGACAAATATCCTGAAGCAGATTAGAGGAGGATTCATGACCCAAACATGTCCCTGCGGCTCGAACAATGCCTACCTCAACTGCTGCGGTGCTTTTATCTCCGGGGCACGGCGTCCAGAAACACCAGAGCAATTGATGCGCTCGCGCTACACCGCCTACACCCAAGCCAATATCGACTACATATCCCGCACAATGAAAGGCCCAGCGATGGTGGGATTTGATCCTGAAGCTGCACGCGCATGGGCGGAGGGGAACGCATGGTTGAGGTTGGATGTGCTCAACGCCAGCGTGAAAGGCACGACGGGATTCGTTGAATTCGCGGCGCACTATGCTTACCAGAATAAAGATCACATCATACACGAACGCAGTGAATTTCGTCTTGAAGATGGCCAGTGGTATTACACTCGAGGCCATTCGCGTACAAGGCGTTAATAGAGTCGGTTCAGCACCTTCGCATCAGCACGGTGTGGGACTTCAACAAACTTCGGATGTTGTCACGTCTTCCTCATTTTCTTGCCCGCGTTCGTAATTAAGGTTCCTGTTGACAAAAGTCCACCGATGATTGACTCCCTCGTAATGAAAAAACGTGTCTTCATTCAAAATAAATTATGGCGCGACCATACCCCAAAAATGCTGGAGCAAACCGGTTCGGTAATTCACACTAAATACCTCGACGACAATGCATTCAATCACCACCTTCGCCTCAAATTACGAGAAGAAGCCGACGAGGTGATTTCCGCTGAATCTCAGCAAGAACTGATGAACGAGCTTGCAGATGTGCTTGAAGTTATTGATGCGTTGTGTGCGCTTCATGAGATGTCGCAAAGTGACATCGTAGCGATTCAAGCCAAAAAGCGCGCCGAACGTGGCGGTTTTTCGGGGAGAATGTTTGTAACAACGGCGGAACATTTTGATGGAAGCGCGGGTGCGAACTACTGCCTCGCACAGCCGGACAAATATCCTGAAGCAGATTAGAAACAGGAGCTGGCATGGAGATTTTTCGAGACGATGTGAAGAATGAATTTTCTGTGGTTGTCGAGGGCAAGATGTGTAGGCTTCGTTTTCGACAGGTAGATGAGCGGACGGTGGATTTTTTCAGTACGTTTGTTCCGAGCGAATTGCGAGGTCGGGGAATCGCGGGGAGATTGGTTGAGTTCGCAGTGCATGACGCGCGAGGGCGCGGGCTTACGATTATCCCGACTTGCTCTTACGTGCGGGCGTGGTTGGAGCGTGAGGGTGGTGGTTAGCATCCCGTGGAAATTCTCGCCTTGATGGTCGCAATCCCCGTCAATAGCGCAATCAAACCGAACATCACGCCAACCCCGATGGCAAAATAGACAAAACCAAGCACACAAAGCAGCGCAAAGGATATGCTGGCCGCCCAGGCAATTGGCAGCACTGGTTTAAGTTGATTCGGTGGCAATCCACCGAGGACCCAAAGAACCACAATCCCGAGGATGAGCAGCGCGGATACCGAAAGACCATTGCCAAGCCAGAAGTCGTACCAGGTGCAGTGTGCTCCTTGCCAGATGAAGTGAACGGATTTCATTTTTGAGAAAACTTCGTCTGCTTCAGGCCCGGAGGATCGTCCGTGCATAACGGTTGCTAACATGCCACCGAACGTGTGACCGAGGGCGCCGAGGATTAGGAGATAGGAGCTGATGCGGTAGAGGTTGAAGTATTTCATCAGGTGCTTCCGATTGCTTGTGTGATCGCCGCCATTGTACGCCATTCTGGATTTCCATTGTAAGAGAATCTGCGGCTGGCTTCTATTTTCTGCCGGCGGCTGCAAGGCATGCGAGATACCTTCTCTAAAAAGTAAGTTTCTTGTTCTGACTACTGCAAAATCTAAAGTACACTAACACTGGTTGGTAATGCTGCTAATCATGCGTTTTCAGGCTATCTGAAAGTGATTAAAAAATTGCGCATCAAAATGTTGAAGTTGACAATCGGAGATATGCAACAACTCGCGACGTTTCGCGGCGGAAAATGCCTTTCGAAAGACTTCAAGAATAATACTACGACACTTAGATGGGAATGCAAAAAGGGCCACGTCTGGGAAGCGATTCCAAAAAGCATTCGTAGAGGGAGTTGGTGCCCCAGCTGTGCGGGTCGTCGGAAAACGATCGATGATATGAGGGCCTTTGCTAAAAGAAAGGGCGGCGATTGCCTGTCTGAGAAATATATTCGAGGCGATGTCCCACTTCGGTGGAAATGTTCGAAGGGACACATTTGGGAGGCCAAACCACAGTCTGTTCTTCATCAAACAAGCTGGTGCCATATCTGTTCAAAAAGGCAACGCTACACACTTGACGATATGATTGCGCTGGCAAAAGAAAGGGGTGGGCGTTGCCTTTCGAAAAAATACGCCAACGTCTTCACCAAGATGAAATGGGAGTGCAGTCAAAAGCACAGATGGTCTGTAGCCGCCACGGGCGTTATCAGAGGCAGTTGGTGCCCCAAATGCGACACAAGCTTTGGTGAAGAGCTCACAAGGGCATTCTTTGAGGCTTTGTTTAACACACATTTTCCTTCCGCATGGCCAGATTGGCTAAGGAGCGCGAAGGGGCACGTTCTCGAGCTCGACGGATATAACGAGCCTTTGAAACTCGCTTTTGAACACCAAGGCAGCCATCATTACAGCACCAGTTCGAGTTTCATTTTTTCCGACGAGGATCTCAAGAATCGTAGGGCCACCGATAGGCGAAAGCGGTATTTGTGTAGGAAGCTTGGTGTGCGGTTGATAGCAGTGCCGCAAGTGCCTCGCTATCAACCAATACAAACTCTTGAATCCTTCATCAGAAAGAAGTGTCACACTTTGGGAGTCACTGTGCCCCTGCCAGAAGGTGAGCTTAGGGTCAATTGGAAAAAAGTATACTGCCCGGATTCCCAGCGCTATTTAGAAGAGCTGAGGAACCTCGCCAGGGCAAGGAATGGCAAATTGTTGTCGGACAGATATCTCGGCATGCAGACTAAATTGCGATGGCAGTGCGACGACGGGCATGAATGGGCGGCCCAACCTGCCAGCATAAAAGCAGGAACTTGGTGTGCATTTTGCAGCACACACCCACCAGCTTCAATTGCAGATATGCATGAACTGGCTGCTAGATATCACGGTAGATGCCTCTCAAAAATTTACAAAAACGCGACGACAAAAATCAAATGGGAATGTGAATTTGGTCATCGGTGGAAGTCGTTGGCCAGAAATGTGAAAGCTGATCATTGGTGTCCCAGATGTGGTGGTCGACAAAAGTATACGCTCAAAGAAATGCAACAATTCGCAAGACAATTGGGCGGAGCATGCCTTTCAAACGAATATCTTGGGATTAGTGAGAAACTAAAATGGAAGTGTGCTCAGGGGCATATTTGGGATGCGCCGCCCGCGCAAATTGTTGGAAAACACTGGTGCCTTGCATGTGCAGCCAAGGAGCGAGGGAGAAAGCGAAGGCTGACCATCGAAGAAATGCATGAGATTGCTGCAAGCAGAGAGGGAAAGTGCTTATCAAAGGAATATCTAACAGCGCAAACACACCTCGAGTGGGAGTGCAAAAAAGGTCACAAGTGGTGGGCCAAGCCGAACAATATAAAAAATGGCAAGTGGTGTCCGTTTTGTTTTGGTCGCGGTAAAACGATTGTCGATATGAAAAGACTTGCCACTGAACGGGAAGGTTGCTGCCTCTCAGAGGAATATTTCGGCATGCATGCGAAGCTACGTTGGCAGTGTGAAAAAAAGCATGTCTGGGAGGCCACGCCTGCGCATATTTTGCATGGAGGGACCTGGTGTCCTTTTTGCGTTGGTCGAAAGCCATGATTCGGCTGGACTGCACCCCCTCCGGCTGGAGGTTTTTTTTGGAAAGTTGCATGACTTTTTGAATGCCTCAAGAAAATTCAGGTGTTGGCAATAAAAGACTAGCCACCCTCACAATCATAGACAGGGTCACTTTAGTTGGCAAAGAGAGCGCTTCTGGATATACTTTAATTGAGAATCAAAGTTAACGCTGCTCGCGTTTGGACTAAGCACTTATGGGAATTTTTAACTGGTTGGATAGAGTCATTCAGCCCCAAAAAAAAGAAACTAGCCCCAGTCTTATTCTGACGATCGCTGTTCCAACTTGCGAGGACTGTGGCACGGGTGCAAAAGCCGATGGCAGAAGGGCAGAGTGCCCAAGTTGTCATCATGCGCTAAAAAAAATCCCAGAGCGAAAGCAAAAATGCCCTTTCTGTCAGAAATTTATGCTTGTCCGAACTCAACCAAACGATCGCGTTCGAGTCATTGTCACAGAAGATGGGGCTCAAAAAATTGATGACGAATGGGACATGATTACCGGCAGACTCGACGCCCAACTCGCCAAAAAAAAAGATTTTGAAGATGAAAAGGAGTACTTAAAAAATAAGCGGCATGGCCATGAACCCTCAGACAATGATGTGAATTGGAGCATGTTTAACAAAGACCTAAGGAAACAGGCAAGCAACAAAAACTGGGGAGGATATCGAAACACAAGGTCTCAAATGGCAGCTTTGCTAGCGTCGGAAAATAAATTAAAGGCTGCCTTAGCAACTTACCTGGAAGTATGTTACTGGGACTTGAACTTCCTAGCACTCTTGGATGCCAAAGAAAAAGAGCTGGCCGATTTTTTTCAGGATGGTCGCCCACATCAACGGAAAGACCCCCCTGGGCATTCCGGCGCAATGCTTGCTCCAGGAATCGTTAAAATAGTTGGTAAACTGGCCAAGAAATTGACCTTGCAAGAAGAAGAGATTCATCTAATTTTCGTTGAAGGTAATAGCGGCGTAGCGAAAAACTTCCGGTTGCCTCGCTCCGTTGAAGAGTGTTGGCCGGAGCTTGAAGAGTCTCTTTCTAAATTCGGCTAGGCTGATAATTGGCGAATTGGGCGTCAGATACAAGGCACGCACTAGCATTTGTTTGAGCCAGTAAGTCGCATCCCATATAACGCGCGAGCAAACAATCCTGAAATACAGAATGCGTCGACTTCGCATTGGCAGTGGACAATGACTGGCAAAGCTGATCGCTGCCGCTCGCGTCATCCAAAATGAGGATGAATGGATCGGGCACGTACTAACACTTGCTACTACTAGAACCTCCACTTACTCAGCTCCCTTAGCATGTAGTCGAGTAAGAGTACGTGATAGTGTGTGCCCGACATGTTCACCTCGGCGCTCGGGTTTTCAGAACTATGACTACACCCTTTCAATCCGCCCAATACCCGATGTGGCGCAAACGGCTTGCCCGTATAATTCAATTAAAAAACGCGCAAACAGCAGGCGGATTTCCCGTCGCTGCAAGCTCGCTCATATCGGGGGGATATTTATGTTGGATCGAATAAGAGCAGTGACTTATGTTTTAAAGGATCGCGGTCGAATCGCAGGTCTTGGTGGCAATTGGGGGACGACAACTGAAAGCGAAGCCATTGCTGACATCGAATTGGGGCGCCACATCTATATTGCTGTCAGCGGCGATTGTGAGTCGAAGGTAGAAGTAGTAAACGGTGAGACAAGAAAGTACCTAAGGACAAATCGTGATCGTACCCCCAAAGACAATCTTGATTGGCTCCCTGCCTGCAACATGACCTAAAAGGGCAGGCCAGGCGTCGCTGCGGCGCTTGGCCTTGGATGGACGATAGGAATAGGCACAAATAGTGAAAATGTCGAATGAAATGAAAGAATGAAAGTGCCGAGCACACACTAACACTTGCTCGACTGCATCGCGGGCACTCAAGCTAAAACCAATGAATGCCAAGTCGGGATTCAAAACAAAATGCCAGCGTTTTCCCGGATTTCCCTCGACAGACCACGCATCTTACCGACAGCGAGACCTTCATGACCTCCCGCACGAATCCCTTCCACCTCCTTGCGAAACGCAAGCAGCTCAGTCACCAGCGGGAGCTCGTCTACGCGCAGCGCGAAGTCGGCAAGACGGCGTTTGCCGAGCCGTCGGTCAATAACCGCCAGAGCTCGCATAACGACGGAATCATCGTCCAACGCCTGCTCTATGGAAAGGTTTAGGTATCCTTCTAACTCATAGTAGAGGTTGTCGTAGGTCATCGACCCCTGACGCAATAAGACGGCGTTTGCTTGGCGCTGTGCATCATGGTAGCCCGCGTTTTGAGCCGGGTCGTTGTAGTCCGCACACTTGTTAGCTTCTCGAAGGGCGGTCTGTAATTTCCACTCGGCCATCCAATGTCCTAGCGTCGCGAAAGAAGCGATCTCCCGTTTATCGAGAGTAATCCACCCTCGACCTTCGCTGTCGTGGGAATGTCTGTAGCGTGCAGCATGAACCGAAACACGGCCCTGAACGCTTCGGGCAAAACCGTTTTCAATGCGCTTTTTTAATTGTGTCCATTGCATATGCATCCTTTCCTAAACAATTTGATGTCGTATCGCAACAAATTGTGACTCGCACAGCGTGCGTGTGCCCCAGATACGCGCCTAACGCACTAGCACCTGCTAGAGCCTAAGCCGCTAATGGTTTGCTTTAAGAACTGGAATCAAGTGAAAGAGTGAAAGTGTCGGGCCCACACTAACACTTGCTCGATGACAGCGCGTGCACCCGATCCGAAACCAACTAAGCAGCCAACTTCGCACTAACAAGACGATTCAACGACACATGTGCCTCATGAGCCTCGACAGCGAGCCTTCGATGTACGTCCTGTGGAACGCGAACCTGAAATTTGCCACTAAAGTGTTTCTTTGACAGCGGCTCTGGAATTTTCTCTTTTCTGATGTGCAGGTCCTCTAAAACTTCTGCCACAACCTTCCGAATTCCTCTAAAGGCGCCGTCTTGTGTTTTTGCTAGCCAACTTAGACTCGGAAACTCAGCACATAACCCAACATATTCGTCGTCTTCTTCAGACCACACAACGCGATAGCAATATTTGTCATGCATGGCTCTCTTCCTCCTTCCTCTCAATTGCCTTGAGCACTTGCCTAACTTGATAAGCCTTGGCTTTTCCTTTATCGTTCTGAATATTCACTCTTGGATCGCCTTCCCATGGCGTCTTAAAAACCATGTGACTACTCCCAGACTGACGCGGCTTCCCGAAATAATGCTCGCAAATCTTGGCAAGGTCAGAAAAGCGTATGCTTTTTGGGCTATTACGCATTTTCTCCAAGATTTCTTCAAACTTTTCACCCATGGCTAATAGTATCATTACTGATACTATTTTGCAAATCAATTGGTGCCGAGCTGAAGAGTGGAGAGCAAGGTGCCACAAAATAGCTTTTCACCAAGCTATCTATCTATAATACCCAAATGGTTCTACATCCCCTCTCCAAGTCCCAATACCTCAAAGGCCGCCACTGCATCCGCCGCGTCTGGCTCTACAACTGGCACCGCGAACTCATGCAGCCTCCCAGCGAAGTGCAACAATCTATCTTTCAGCAAGGCCACGACGTCGGTCGCTTAGCTCACCAGCTTTTTCCTGGTGGCATTGAAATCACCGAGGACCACAATGACCCCGCCGGCGCGCTGAGCAGCACGCAGGTAGCTATCCAATCTGGCGCTCCGGCTGTTTTTGAAGCGGCATTCGAATTTGACAGCATCCTGATTCGCACAGATATCCTCGCAAAAAACAACGACGGCTCATGGTCTCTCCACGAAGTGAAAAGTTCCACGAAGGTGAAGGACGAACATTTTCAAGACGTGGCCGTGCAGAAATATGTGCTTGACCACTGCGGGTTCAATATCCGCAACGCAAATCTCATCCATTTGAATCACCAATTTGTACGCCAAGGTGAGATTTCTCCCGAGAAGTTGTTCACCACAGAAACGCTCGATCGAAATGATAAGTTTATTGAGGCCTATGCGGAGATTCCAATATACTTAGCGCGGATTCGCGATGCGTTAGCAAAAGATGAAGTCCCCGAGCAAATGCTCGGATCAATCTGCAAAAATCCCTATGAATGTGAGTTCAAGAGCCATTGCTGGGCATCGGTGCCCGCAAACTCTATTCATTATCTCGTAGATATCCGCGACAAAAAACGCGAGGCGTTGCTTTCGATGGGCATCGACGAAGTTGGCAATATACCAGATAGCTTTGCACTTTCCGAGAATCAGCGGGTTCAGGTTCACGCGGAACGCTTAGGAAAGGCTATCATCGATTACGATGCAATAAAGAAACATCTCCAAGAACTCTCATATCCGTTGTGGTTCGTCGATTTTGAAACTGTCGGCTTTGCCATTCCTGCATATGATGGCACTAAACCCTACGAGCATTTGCCTTTCCAATTTTCGTTGCATGTTCAGGCGGAGCCAGGTGGTTCGCTTGAACATCATGAATTTTTGTTCGACGAGAAAAGTGATTCACGCAGAAATTTGGCAGCCACGCTATGTTCTTTAGTCGGTGATGAAGGCAGCATCATCGCTTATCACGCGTCATTTGAAGCGGGTCGGATAAAGGAACTTGCTCAGCTATGTCCCGAGCTCTCGACGAAGTTGCAGTCTATGCTGGGGCGTATTTGGGATCTCGAAAAACCCTTTGCGGAGCGCTGGTATTGTCATCCGCAATTTCATGGCCGTTCATCTCTTAAGAGTGTACTGCCAGTAGTTGTCCCCGAACTCTCCTACGACGATATGGAAATTGGCAAGGGTGATTTGGCGCAGCTAAAATACACGGAGATGCTGGATTTGCTCAAAACAAGCGAGGCGCATCGCAAAATCAAGAAGGACCTTTTGGCGTATTGTGGGCAAGATACATTTGCGATGGTCAAAATTTTGGCGGTGCTAACAAGGCAGATTGCGTTGTCGTCGAACAAGTGTTAGGGCCATCCCCCTAAACGAATCTCACCTTGCGCGGAAACAAATAAATCAAAGGAACCAGCACAAATATCGTCAGAGATATGTATACCGAAATAAAGGCACCCACAATCGATAGTGACCAAAGCGATAAGCCCCAATAAGTCCATCGGAATGATCTCTTTCTTTCTTCGAGGGTAATGTGGTCGTGATGAAGATCGCTCCTAATAAATGCATAGTATCGCATCAACGAAAAACTCAGAGATGCCATAAACAAAACGGAGCCATAAAATATTGCGGCTGTTTTGCTGCTAGGGTACGTCCCCACAAACGACGTTGGAAAGGGAACAAAGCAAAGCCAAAATAGGAGAAGATTATTTAACCAAAGAAGCGTCGTGTCGACCTTCTTGAGGGCGTGAAAAAATTCGTGATGGTTAACCCAGAAAACGCATATCGTGAAAAAACTAAGGCCAAATCCAATAATTTGCGGCAGGACTGGTGCCAATTCCTTTAAACCGATTTGGGTCGTCGGGTTCTTGATGATATCTGATATTTTTATATTCAATACGAGAAGCGTGGCGACGACGCCGAAAACGCCGTCGCTGAATGATTCAATTCGAGATGTAGACAGAGAATGATCGTGCACCATCTACTTGAATGTAGCAGAATCCCCAACCGCGTGTCATGGTTCGTGGTGTTTTTCCCATTCGGAGAGAAAATCCACATGATTTCAGCAGAAGAAAGATATCCTAAACACCACGTCACCGTCCACGGGCTCAAGATGGCATATGTCGATGAGGGCACAGGTGACCCGATCATCTTTCTTCATGGCAATCCATCGTCATCTTACGAATGGCGTAATGTAATCCCGCATCTTGTCGGTATGGGTCGCTGCATTGCACCAGATCTTATCGGAATGGGCGACTCGGATAAGCTACCTGATAGCGGGCCATCATCGTATCGCTTTATTGAGCATCGCAAATACCTCGACGCGTTTCTTGAGGCACTTGGCGTGCAAAATCGCGTCACTTTGGTGCTTCACGATTGGGGTTCGGCGCTGGGTTTCGATTGGGCTTATCGCCATCCGCATGCAATTCGCGCGGTTGCGTACATGGAGTCATTTGTAGCACCGATTGATTCCTGGAAGGAGTGGCCCGAGCAGGCAGTTTCGTTGTTTCAGACAATACGCTCTGATGCAGGTGAGGCGTTCGTACTGGACAAGAATTTTGTTCTAGAGAATTTATTGCCGGCGGGCGTGCTCAGAAAATTGTCGGATGCTGAAATGGCCGTCTACCGTCGTCCTTACAAAAACCCTGGGGAATCGCGGCGCCCAACTTTGACATGGCCACGTGAGATTCCGATCGCAGGTGAGCCAAAAGACGTCCACGATATCATCCAAACTTACGGTAAATGGCTTGCTTCATCGGATATTCCAAAGCTGTTCATCGAGGCCATCCCCGGTGCGATGTTCAAATCGCACAGGGATTTTGCTCGAACATGGCCAAACCAGACGCACATAAAAATTACAGGTAGCCACTTTGTGCAGGAAGACTCTCCGGACGAAACAGGGGCAGCGATCGCTACATGGCTACAAGGTCTACTTGATCGCCGATAGACCACGGCTTTGGAGCGTTCGTTGAACCATTACCCGAAAGACTTTGACAAGCTTGTCATGGACCGCTTCATCTTCAATAATTCCTAGCGCTCTGGCAATGGCTTCAAAAGTTGCCAGCCCGTTTTCTTTTGGTTCACGACGAAGTTTGTACGCAGAGACTTGTCCGGCTGGTAACATGACGCGAGGAATGTCCTTAAGGGCGATTTCTCTGTTGGCAACTTTTGAAGCTTGCCGCCAGCTTCCATCCGGCACGATTAATTGGATAGGCTTCTTAAACTGCTTCAAATAATCTTTACTCAGGACATTAGCCCCCTCATCTGGATAAAGAAAAAGAGGTTGTCTATCGTCTGCAATGAGTTCACTTAGTTGAAGCGTCTCGTTTGGAAGTCCTCGCAAAAAGAAATCGCAGTTTGGAATGCAAAGAGCTGCTAGTCTCGCCGTGTTCGTTGTAATATAGCGTTCTCGATGGTGCATGATAATCGTCGTTTGCGTTTGGATCGCAAGAGAAGCTTTACAAGTAGCAGCACTTTCACAAAGGCAAAGTTCTTTTCTCATCTTGCAATGCGGGCATCGGGAATCATGTTTTTTAATTCGGTTCATAGGAAATAGGGGTCACCATGGATGATATTCACGCGATACTCAAATTCTGGTTTGAAGACATCGAATCTTCGAAATGGTGGATACAAGACACGGTATTTGACGAAGAGATTCGTCGACGTTTCTTGACTATTCACCAAAAGGCCACACGTTGCGAGTTAGACGCCTGGCGCGACACTCCCGAAGGCGCATTGGCGGAAATCATTGTCCTCGATCAATTCTCGCGCAACATGTTTCGCGGCCAACCTCAGAGTTTTGCATGGGATCCTCTCGCATTGGCCTTGGCGCAATCTGCCATACGACTCCAATATGATCAAGAGCTCGATGCAGCTCGGCGTTTGTTTATCTATATGCCTTTTATGCACAGCGAGTCGCGGGAAATCCATGCGGTTGCTAAGATGCTATTTGCACAAGAAGGTCTCGAAAATAACGAGAAGTTTGAGATAGAGCACAAGCAGATTATCGACCGGTTTGGGCGCTACCCACATCGCAACCGCGTGTTGGGCCGGCAATCGACGCCGGATGAGATTGAATTTCTGCACGCCCCAATCAAACAGGATTACTAAAATGCTCTGCATAATTGCCATTGTTCTTTTTCTGATTTCTGTTCCTCGCGAGGGACTCGCTGCCAACGAATCCATCGCGGACATGGGCAGCACAGGAATCTCCGCCAGTAGCGATACCGACTCCCTCGCCGGAATGTTTGCGGGAATGTTTCTCACTTTAGGTGCTGGTTATCTCGCAACAGACTGGGTTAGCAGCGCTGCTAACCGCACACAGTTACAATCCCGCAGCAGAAAAGCTGCTTTCGCGGCACCATTGGCGTTTGGCATTTCTTTGGCCGGATTTGTCACGGGTGTCCTGACGGCTAAGAAAGAGGAGCAAAAACTCACGCCGGGCCAATCCAGAGCGAAATTAACGCGGATGGGTGCAGTGGTGGGTAGCGCACTGGCAGTGGTTCTTTTTAGTGTCCCCGCTTATTATGGCTTAGCCACCGATGATGTGTTTCTCGATTTTCGCAAAGCCTTGTTGGGAATCGCTACCGCAGCGATAGGAATCGCATTTCTGGCAGAGGGCTATTTCTGATTCTTAGGCAAGGGCAATTCTCCCGCCGTGATTCTGATGAGATGAGCCAGCCATTCCCGATCATCCCATTTGTCGCCCGAAATCAAGAGATACGGTTTCGCGCCAGGGTACGGACAGCCCTCAACGAACGCACCGATAAACGCCTTGCCAGCCTTGGTAGGTTTGACAAATAGTTCATCATCACAAACAAAGGCCACAGTCTTCTCGTCGCAGTAGATACCGTATTCTCCAAACATCTTTCTTGCACGAACCTCTCCTGCTTCTGCGATTTGTTCAAGAATAAAATCAACGGTGCTTTGCTGAGATCCCATAATGTGTCCTATCGCATGAAGCCAACACCCGATCCAGTTGATTAGCAAACGCTTGCCGATCCTTCAATCCGAGCGTCTTCGGCCCCCCAGAAATTGCCCCACTATCCCGCAAGTCTGCCATCAAATTGCGCGTCGCTAAATGATCTTTGATGTTTTCTTTGGTATACAACTCGCCTCTTGGATTTAAGGCAAGCGCATCTTTTGTAATGACCGCGTCAGCGAGCGGAATGTCGGCTGTAACGACAAGATCCCCTGCGCGCACTTCTTCTATAATTCTGCTGTCTGCGACGTCAAATCCATGTGACACTTGAATGATGCTCACCAGCCCAGACTGAGGAAGCCGAATGGGTGCATTGGCCACAAGAATGACTTGCGTCTTAGTTCGCTCAGCGGCGCGGAATACAATTTCCTTCACCACATTTGGGCAAGCGTCTGCATCAATCCATATACGCAAATTCTTTTCCTTTACACGGTAAGGGCAGTGCCTGCATCCATTTTGGCAGCAGTAGCCTCTTTTGAGATGATGCAGCTCCGTGAATACATATAAACCGTTCTCATCGATGTAATGATCCTCATCTTTATCCATTTTTAAGACTCTTGCTTGAGTGGCCTTATAATCGCATGAGGTATATCCCGCAAATATTCTCGAAGCTCAGAGGTTGAGTATTTCTTCATTTATTTCACCGCGTATAAAACAGGCTATGGCGCGATTATACATGTCAGAGGGCGGGTGTCATCTGCTAATTACATGCAAATATTGGGTTCCATTCGAGTCAGTGAGCGTTTGTTCATCGAGCGATAGTGTATAGCTATCTGTGTAGGGACCACAATCTGAAGACACGAATTTACCTTGTGTTCCAACAGCCATTCGATAGGAGCATATCATTGGAGGATTGCCTTCAAGTACACTGTTGTCGTTAACCATTTGCCCATTCTCCCTAAATGCTAGACAGATCGAAACTCTCACAGATCCACCGGGCGGCACACTTGTCACGCGGGTATGACAATAGGTACGCTCGGCAAGCGCATCGGTGTGCGCAGTAAGTCCAACGGTGAGTGATATGACGACACAAAAAAACGCGAGTACTCTGTTCATGTCGGTTATAGGTCGGATGCATTAATTTTGGCGAAGGAGGCCTAAAAGCACCGTTGCACGCTATTGATACCCAGGCCACATAACGGAGTATGCATGATCAGCATTTGGAGTATCGCTGCCTTAGCACCAGTGTTCTGGGGTTTACTCATGGGCGGAGACTTTACCCAGAAGTTCTACAAACCACCACGACGTGCTGCGCTCTGGACCTATCGCTATCGTTGGGGGTTCATCGGCCTCAGTGCAATGCTCTTGAGTTTTGGGTTTTGGCAATTTGGAGGTGGCTCTCATACTTGGGCGTTGACCCTTACCACCATGCTTGCAGTCTTTTTTGCGTTCGCGGGCTTTTTTGTTGTCCCCTACGTCATCTTTCCAACTTTTACCCATCGCATCCCGTGGAAGCCAGCTCTGGAGATATCCTCCGACGAACTGTCAGATAACGATGAAGTCATTGGCCTCGAGATCAACGGCGATGCACGCGCCTATCCAGTCTCGTGGATTGTGCGTCCTCACGTCGTTCATGACACCGTCGGTGGCGAGCCGATTGCAATGACCTATTGCGGGCTCAGCCACCTGGCGCGGTCGTTTGGCTCAAAAGAGAATAATGGCCAGCTCCGTTTTCAAGTCTATTTGCAGATTGAAAATAATCTTGTTCTTTACGACAACGAATCGCACGGATTTGTGCAGCAAATCGAAGGAACGCTTGATGGCGGAAAGAGCGCAGGGAGGCAGTTAACTGAATATCCGTCGCGAATTATGTCTTGGAAGTCGTGGAGAAACCTTTACCCGCATACGCGTGTGTTCTACAATCCTGCGTGCTCAAGTCTTGATCGAGGCGTGCGTAGACTTGTGCAAAAGATACTCGGACATCAATTCAATGCTGATACACCTTATTTCCCGACGATAAAACGTTTTGACTCTCGTCTTCATCCAAAAGCGCCAGTGATTGGTCTTCTCATTAATGGAAGGCCGAAGGCGTATGGCCTCGATTTTCTGCGTAAACATATGGTGATCAACGATACAGTGGCAGGAAAGCCAGTGCTCGTGGTTCACGATCCTGTGACAGAGGTGACCGAGGTATTTCAGCGCCCAGAGAAAGACGGCGGCGCGATGGAAATCGATGCTGCGTCAAGTGGCCACGGTTTCAAGTTGTTTTGCAAAGCAACAGGAACTGAGTGGAATATCAAGGGCGAGGTGGTTAAAGGCGATGGCCAGGCGCTTCAACCTAAGGCACATGCCAGCAAGATTCTGTGGATGATTTGGTATAATTTTTATCCGCATACCGAGCTGGCATTTGATCGGATTTCTCTTTTACAGTGAAATACGCGCACCGATGATCCCGATCGCTGAACTGATATTTGCGTCGCGCGTGGGGCCGTTAACCGGAAAAGCGACATTGGCCTGTGCTCCGATGTCGAGCGCGACATGTCGATTAAATCCGATCAAAACACCAACCTGTGGTCCGACGCTGAGAGCCCAAGATTGGGGAATAGGGCCGGTAGGGGAAAAGCCTCCGGGTATCCAATTGGCTCTGATAGATGCCTGGATATAGGGGTAAATTGGACTCTCATTCGCAAAAACGTAGAAAAGGCCAGGACCAAACGAAGCGAAGTTGTTCGCGGTGGCGGTAAAAGCGAAATGTCCCTGGGTGTCAAAAATGACAGCTAGATTGTCGATAAGGAAATAACCAAAACTAAGGTACATTTCTGCTGACCAATTCGTATCCGAATAATTTTTGAGAGATGCAGGACTGAAAACGAGCCCATAATTAATCGTCGTACCGCCATATGCCATTCTGGTGCCCTGTGAGACTTTAAATGGTTCAGGTTTTTGCGCAAGCGCGTTCGAAGGTGCTAAAACAAATGCGCTGAGCGCGAGGCAAAAGAGGCTGCTACAGATCAGTTTGCGAATCATGGAATTTCTCCAGTCACGAGGGTGGAACTTTTTTTTCACTAGTTTCTTCTTCCATTTTCGATGTGTTGTCCAGCGAATATTTTTGCTATAGCCAAGAATATGAATCACTTGGTCAGAAGAATTTCACTTGCCTTTGCGCGTCTTATCGCCGGCTTAGGCATCTTTCTCCTCGTACCGGCGTGGACGCTTGATTTTTGGCAGGCATGGCTCTACGCGTTCATTGTTGTCATGTCTGCCGCCTTGATCACCATGTATTTGTGGAAAAGGGATCTCAAGCTCCTAAAACGTCGAATGCATGGAGTCTTGGGATCCGAGAAAGAAGCAAGCCAAAGGCGCATCCAGTTTCTCGTATTAGTGATCTGTATCAGTGTCCTTGTGCTTTCTTCACTTGATCATCGCTTCTCATGGTCACATGTTCCGTTCCAAGTGGTGATTGTCGGGGACGTTTTGGTTGCGCTTGGGTTTTTCATTATCTTCATTGTTTTTAAAGAAAATACGTTTGCCGCGGCGATTATTGAGCTAGCGACTGATCATCGCGTCATTTCAACCGGACCTTATGCGATTGTTCGTCACCCCATGTACACGGGTGACCTCATTCTGCTATTCGGTACACCGCTTGCGCTTGGATCCATGTGGGCGCTGTTCTTGTTTGTCCCCATTACGCTTGTCATTGTTTGGCGTCTTGTTGATGAGGAGAAGTTTCTGGTGCAGAATTTGCGGGGATATTCAGAATATTGCCGGAAGGTTCGCTACCGCCTCATCCCGCTTTTATACTGACATCGAGCTTTGCAGTCCTTCGAGTAATGGCCCAAGAGCTGCAACCATCAGAATGCCTAGCAACGCAACAACAATGACAACCACCGTCCATGCAATTTTTGCTCCACGCGAAAAACGCTGGCTTTGCCATAGCAAGGGAAGTGCGAATGGCCCCACGGCGACGAGCATCCCAATCACGTACCAAACTGCGTCGCCATTGAATGGGCTCGCTGTTCCATTGGCCACCCGATAAGCATCTCTCGCCGAGGGAAGCAATACTGCTAAGTAAACTACACCCATCAAAAGGAATGTTGTGTCGGACGCGAAGACGACGGAGCTGACGATAATTCCCAAGACAATGGCAAGGAGGGAAAAGCCCTTTGGTCGTTCTGCGTTATAGAGCTGGCCCAAACCTGGGACAGCAATTGAAAGTAGAAGGGCAATCCATGGCTTTTTTTGATTGGCAGTGGTCATCAAGCTATAATAGCTCAGAGATCGTTGGTCATCAACACCTTGAGTGCACAGTGTTTAGCTGCATTGGCAAAGATGTTATAACCTTCAATAATCTCGCTCATTTTCATGTAGTGACTGATGAGTTTTCGGGGCTGTAGTCTTCCCGAAATTATGGTCTTCATCAACATGGGGATGGTCGTCGTGTGAACCAATCCCGCCGTCATGGTAAAATTGCGTTTCCACATATGCTCGAGATGCAATGTCACCGATTTGCCGTGTACGCCCAAGACTGCAAGATTGCCACCCGCAGCAACCATGGCTTCGGAGAGATCCCAGCCCGCTGGGGTGCCAATTGCTTCGATCACAACGTCAACGCCTTGGCCCTCGGTCAGGTTCATGACTTGCTCGACAGCGGTGTTATCTTGGTTGTTGACGGCATGTGTTGCGCCGAGGGATCGACTGATCTCGAGCCGATTTGGATCAACATCGATGGTGATGAGCTGTGCGGGTGCGTAAAACTGTGCGGTTATCAAGGCAGCAAGGCCTACCGGTCCAGCCCCAACGATGGCAACCGAGCATCCGGGGCGCACCTTGCCATCTAACACCCCCACCTCGAGGCCGGTGGATAGAATATCGCTGAGCATGACAAAGCCCTGTTCATCGGCATGATCGGGCACGTGATAAAGACTGCCGTCAGCGTGGGGAATGCGGACACGTTCTGCTTGGCAGCCATTGATAGTGTTGCCCAAGATCCATCCACCATCGGAGCAGTGCCCGTAAAAGCCTTTGCGGCAATTGAGGCACTTGCCACAAGAAGTGATGCAGGAGATTAGGACTTTGTCACCGATTTTAAAGTTGGTCACATTGTTGCCAAGCTCTTCGACGATTCCCACGCCCTCGTGGCCGAGGGTCACGCCTTTGTGCGCTGTCGGCACGCTCCCGCGCATGATGTGTAAGTCGGTGCCACAGATGGTGGTGTGTTTGATGTGGACAATGGCGTCGGTTGATTTGTCGAGTATGGGCGTCGGCTTGTCTTCCCAGGCTTTTTCGCCAGCGCCGTAGAATACGAGAGCTTTCATGCGCGCGCCTCACTTAGCAATTGCTCGGCAAATTGGATTTTCTCTTCTTTGCTCATCTTCTTAGTTTCGTTGTTCAGCGCGCGCGTGTTGATGGATTTGTTCCAATAATCGAGAGAATCAAAGCCAAGGAGTGAAGACTTACCAACAAACTGACGCAAAATTTCGTTGCTTGGGCCCATGACCCACCCAGCCTTGGCATCTCGCAGAAGCCGCGCCATGCCCAGACCTTCTTTGAATGCGCTGCCGCCACAGGCGTGCAACATTTTATCGCTGACGTTGGCGACGTTTTTGGCAGCCGAGAATTTCACCATCCACAACCAATGGAGCACAGTGGAGCGTGGAAGTGTTTGAATATCGTCGTGAATGGACCAGTCGCAGTTATTGGTCAGCTTGTCGAGTGTTTGCGCCATGAAGTAGTCAAGTGAGCGGCTGGTCGAGGTATCCATAATCGCTTCACCGAAGTAATCTTGAATGGTCGGGTAGTCGCACACGCGCATCCCAACATCGGCGTGCTTTTTCTTGGTGACGTGTGCTTTGGCCATATCGATCATGCCAAGGGAGATGCCGTTCCAACATGCCGAGGAGAGAGCAAGAAAGAAGGGATCGACAGTTTCATCGTTGGAGCGTGCCCCATCTCCGACAGGTCCAACCAAACGATCTTGAGCGATGGTGATGTTGTCGACTTCCAAAGTCCCTGATTGATTGCCCCGTAGGCCCATGCCATCCCAGCCTCCTGGACGGGCGATGACTTCTTTATCGGTCACGACAAAGCAGGAGAGATTTGCGTAATCACCATTAAAGTCTGGACTGGTGGTTTGAATGACGTACCAATCAGCAAAGCCAGCAGATGTGGTCCATGCGGCCTTTTTACGCACTTTCCAGCCACCGTCCACTTTTTCTGCTCCGGACGAGATGGGGTACCAAAAGTGTCCGCCTGTCTCTGGATCGGAATAAGACAGAGTGCCAACCAGCGTTTCTTTATCGAGCCTACACAAAATATCTTTGATGAAGTCATTGTGGTGGTGACGTAAAAGCAGCGACGCGACAGCTCCATAATGCATTGTCAAGCACATCGCTGTAGAAGGGCAGGCGTAGCGTGCGATGGTCTCGACGACCATGACCGCTGCAGTATGGTTTTGCCCGAGGCCACCGAGTTCCTTCGGTACAAAAAGCCCGAGAAGACCTAACTTTGCCAACGTTTCAAAATTTTTGCGCGGAAACAAATACTGCTTATCCGACTCGATGGCATTGGCACGCATGCTCGTGCATGCAGCCTCAATGAGATCAGATTGAATGCGTTTTTGCTCGGGCGTGAAAAGCCATTGCGGGTCGTATTCGAAACCTAGGCCCCAAAATGTTTCTTTTCCCCACATTTTTGTATCGACACTCATCCCGTCTCCTGCATCAAAGTCGACGTGACAACCTAATTGCCACCGTTGCTTATTCCGGTTAAAAAAGCGCATGAGCCAAAATCATAAAGATCTGCGTAAAACGTTAGGCTGCTTTGCCACAGGTGTGACGATCATCACGGCGCTGGGTCCGAAGAAGGAGCTGATTGGAATCACAGCCAACTCGTTTAGTGCTGTCTCGCTTGATCCGCCGTTAATACTCTTTAGTTTGCAAAAAAAAGCGTTGAGTTTGGTCGCATTTTTGTCGACGCATCATTTTGCGGTGCATGTTTTGCGTGAGGATCAACATAGCCTCTCCGATCGCTTTGCCCGGGCACAGTCGGAGAAATGGGCAGGCGTTGACTACCTCGTGGACGATCGTGGCTACCCAGTCCTGCGCGATGCACTTGCCGTCTTTGCATGCAGGACACATCACACGTACAATGGTGGAGACCATATTATTTTCGTGGGCGAAGTGCTGGACACCATTGCCGATACGTCGGGGAAGCCATTGGTTTTTTATCAAGGCCGTTATTGCAAGCTGCTGGATAGCGCGATTTGATATTGTCATGAAAATCACACTGACGCGTATTGCGGGGATCCAAGTGGGTCATGCCCAGGACCTAGATGCCATTACCGGCTGTTCGGTTGTTTTGTGCCCTCCCGATACCAGATGTGCGGTTGATCAACGAGGTGGTGCGCCGGGTACACGAGAGACCGACTTGCTGAGACCCGGGCGTTTGGTACAAAATATTAACGCGATTATGTTGGCTGGCGGAAGCGCATTTGGCTTGGCAGCAGCCGACGGAGCGATGGCGTTTCTCGAAGAGAAGGGCCTCGGTTATGAAACAGCTTTTGCGCCTATTCCAATCGTTCCTGCAGCCATTTTGTATGACCTAGAGATCGGTTCTTCTGAGATTCGCCCGGATGCAGAGATGGGAGCAGAGGCATGCAAAAATGCATCTGGCGCGCCTGTGCAAAGTGGTTGCGTGGGTGCAGGGACTGGCTGTCGGGTGGGTGGCTTTGGCGGGTTGCCCCGATCAACAAAGTCTGGTCTCGGTAACGCTGGCATGTTTCTCCCTGGTGGCGTGGTGATCAGTGCCATGATGGCCGTTAACGCACTTGGCGATGTGCTCGACGAGCATGGCAAAGTGATCGCTGGCCTACGAAAATCAGACAACTCCCATGAATTCGCGGACAGCGAAAAAGAGCTGCTCGCGGAGGCTGGAGAGCTGCCAAGGCGCAGAGCCAATACCGTGATCGGGGTTGTGGCGACCAATGCGAAGCTCTCGCGCGATGAGCTCACCCACATCGCTGCCATGGCCCATGATGGTTTAGCGCGCGCGATTCGGCCAAGTCATACAATGTTTGATGGGGACACGATTTTTGCCCTGAGCGCGGGGGAGCTGCCGTGCAATCCGCTTCAAATTGGTGTGGCAGCTGCGCAGGTGACCCGGGCGGCCATAGTGGATGCAGTTTGTAGCGCAACTTCTCTTGGCAATGTGCCGGCAATATGCGATTTTAAATAAAATTGGGGGCTGGTATGAAAATCAAATCGGTCGTTTTGTTTTTGTTGTTAGGTGCATGTGCGAGTTCCGAAGTTCGCCAGAATTTAACATCCGCATGTCGTGTCGATACGGATTGCGCGATCGTGAATCCAAGTTGTTGCAGTTGCAATGCCGGTGGTTCTCAACAGGCAGTGCTAAAAGAGCTCGCACAGACGAATGCCCAGCATTGTGCGGCCTTTCCAGTTTTTTGCGCGCAGTATATTAGTAATGACCCGACTTGCAAAGCAACCGGGGCAATATGTCAGAATGGTCAGTGCCAATTGCAATATTAACGAGTGTCAAAAATGGGAAAAATACAACGGCTCGATGAGATCGTCGCCAATCAAATTGCGGCTGGTGAAGTGGTGGAACGTCCACAGTCGGTGGCCAAAGAGCTAATTGAAAACGCGCTTGACGCGGGCGCCATGCAGATTGATATCTTAGCCGATATGGGCGGTGTGAGCAGGTTGGTCGTGACCGACGATGGCCATGGCATGGAGCCGGAAGATGCGGTGCTGTGTTTTTCTCGGTATGCGACGAGCAAGCTGAGAAGCGCTGCAGATTTGGAACGCATTGCGACATTTGGTTTTCGGGGCGAAGCGCTGCCTTCGATTGCGGCAGTGTCTAAAGTGCGCTTGCTGTCGCGCACAGAGCACAAACTTGCGGCAACTGAAGTCTGCATGGTGGGTGGCAAAGTGACCCACGTTGGCGAGACTGGGGCCACAGTTGGCACGCGCATCGAAGTCGAAGATCTGTTTTTTAATGTTCCAGCGCGACGCAAATTTTTGAAATCGGAGCGCTCCGAGTGTGCGGCGATCGAACATGTGGTGCGTACTGCGGCGCTATCACAACCAAGTGTTGGGTTTTCATTGCGCATGGATGGGAAGCAAATTCTCGACGTGCGCCAGGCGCCTGAGGGCGCGGCGCTGGATCATCCTCGACGATTGGAGCGTGCCATTGCTTGCCTTGGCGAGGAAGTACGGGGTTTTATTTATCCGTTTTCAGCGAGCACGGGGCTGCTTTCGGTGGAAGGCTATTTGGTTGCACCGCTGGTGACGCGTCGGGATCATCGAGGCATTCGTCTGTCGATTAACCGGCGCCCGGTGGAGGACAAGCAACTGGTGCAAGCGGTGAAAGTTGCTTATCGCACATTGCTCGAGGTGGGGCGCTTTCCAATTTGTGCGCTGAATGTGACACTTAACCCGGAGCTTGTGGATGTGAATGTGCATCCGCAAAAGCTAGAGGTGCGATTCTCAGACCCATCGCAAGTGCAGGGGAATTTGATCCGGTTACTGAGCCAGTTTTTGGCAACGACGCCATGGCTAAAAGGCCAGCAGATGTTCTCTTCCAATGCGGAGAGGCGAGAATCCCCAGTGGCCTTCGCCCTACGCCTCAACGATATTGATGCCGGTCTCCCTCTCCCGCAAGGCGGGAGAGGGATTAAGGGTGAGGGTGACTATTCTGCACGCACAATGATCCACCCTCACCCTACCCTCTCCCGCCCAGCGGGAGAGGGAATTTCGAGCATGATCGGTGGAGCGGCTCGCTACAGTGACCTGCGTGTTCTCGGCCAAGTTAACAGCACCTACCTCGTCCTCGAATCCGCAGGCGCCATGGTCGTCGTCGATCAACACGCCGCCCACGAACGCGTGATGTTCGAAAAATTCCGCAACCAAATTCGCTCCGCCAATCTCGTCGGCCAACCCCTGCTTTTCCCCATCACCATCAACCTCTCCTCCGACCAAATGGCCGCATTGCGAGACCACAAAGCAACGTTACTGCGCTATGGCCTCGAGGTAGAACCCTTCGGCGATTCCGTCGCACTGATGAAAGCCGCCCCCAATGAGCTGCCCAAGGAATCTTTAGAACAAGTCCTCAAAGACACACTCTCCGAGCTTCTCATATCGGGTCGCCCCGACGCGCTCGATGAACTCACCGACCAAGTCTGCGCAAGCATGGCCTGCCACGGATCCGTACGGGCGGGGCAACGCTTACAAGCTGCAGAGATCGATGCGTTGTTGCGTCAACTTGATTGCATCGACTACGGCGCACATTGCCCACATGGAAGACCTGTAGTGCGCGCAATTTCATTTACCGAGATGGCAAAATGGTTCAGCCGATTGTAGTAGGGGGGCCGACAGCATCGGGAAAAAGCGCTTTCGCGATGCAACAGGCCAAGGAGCGCGACGGCGAAATTATTTGCGCCGACAGCCGTCAAGTATTCGCAAAGATGCGCGTTGGCACAGCTGGTCCATCTGACGACGATATGAAATCGGTGCCTCATCATGGATTTCACACGCTCGATCCTAAAGAAACATTTGATGCAGGGCGTTTTGTTACGCAAACGGACGCTTTCGTAAAAGAGATTTTCAGTCGGGGAAAAACCCCCGTTTTAGTTGGTGGCACAGGTCTTTATCTGCGCGCATGGCGTTTCGGACTCTCTGATGTCCCTGCCAAAGACATGAAGGCTCGTGCACAACTTCTTGAAGACATTAAGCAGCTAGGCCTTCCTGCTCTCTATAAAAGATTGGTTGAGATCGATGAAGAAAGCGCAAAGCGCATTTTGCCAAACGACGAAATGCGTATCGTAAGGGCGCTTGAGATTTTTCTCACGACAGGCAAGAAGCCCAGCACGCTTCGACAAACAAATTTTGCTGGGCCACCCCGCGTCGATGCCAAATGGCTACTGTTATGGCCAGATCGCATAACGCTCAATGCCCGTATTGAAGCACGCACGCATATGATGTTTGCACAGGGTCTGGTCAATGAAGCGCTTGCGTTGCGCACATATCTCGGAGCTGGCCACGCGCTTTTACAAACCATGGGCTACGAAGAAGCGCTTGCTCTAGCCGATGGAAATTTGACGCAAAGAGAAGCAATTGCTTTGGCTACCCAGAGACAAAGAGCCTACGCAAAACGCCAAATCACATGGTTTAAAAAAGAGCCTTGGTGGCAGCGCATCGACTCTTAGTTTGATCAGCAGAATACAATTTGCGCCATTCCCACAAAGAAATAGCTCAAAGTGATTGTTGTAGTAATCCATTTCTTTGCAGAGGGCATCTCTCATGCTTCCATTGGCCGAACCGTACGTGCTTCAGCTCGACCCCTATAAGCCTGGCAAGTCCATTCGTGACACTGAGCGGGAGTATGGGGTGGCTGATGTGGTGAAGCTCGCTTCCAATGAAAACCCATTTGGCCCCTCGCCAAAGGCGTTGGAAGCCGCGCAAAAAGCGCTTTATGACGGTCATATGTACCCCAATATTCTTCGCGGTGAGGTGAAGGAATGCATCTGCGCATACCTAGGTTCACCAGAATTTCAACTAAAACACATCATGTTGGGAAACGGATCCAATGAGCTGATCTCTTTGCTAGCGCGTGCATTGCTGTCCCCTCGAGAATCACTGCTGAATGCATGGCCGTCGTTTTTGGTGTATCGCATGGCTGCGCAGGCGATGGGAAGGCATGAGCACACCGTGCCACTGTCCAGTGCGCACGAATATGATTTAGAAGCGATGGTTGATATAGCCAAGGCGCGTACCTCTCATCCTGTGAAGCTCGTTTTTATCGCCAACCCCAATAACCCAACTGGGCGGTATATTACGCGATCCGATCTCGAGAGGTTTTTTGCGACGATTCCAGAAGACATTGTTGTGGTGTTTGATGAGGCATACGCCGACTACGTTGATGCTCCGGACTATGAGAGTGCATTGCGCTACGTTTTAGTTCGGCCAAGAACAGTGGTGTTAAAAACCTTCTCGAAAATTTACGGCATGGCAGGCTTCCGCATCGGGTACGCAGTGGCCGATCCGCAAATCAACGATATTATTCATCGCGTGCGGGACCCATTCAATGTGAATGGCATCGCCCAAGCTGCAGCGATGGCGGCGCTCCAAGATAACGCTCACGTAGCAAAGAGCAGGCAAAATAACTCTGCGGAAATGCCAAGGGTGGTTACAGCACTGCAAGAACTTGGCTTGGTTATCACGCCAAGCGCAGCTAATTTTGTATTGGTGCACCTTGCCCCCCACATGCCCAGCGTGCCCAAGGTCATGGAAGCGCTTATTCGTCGTGGAGTCATTGTTAGGTCACTCGAAAACTATGATTTGCCCAGTGCCTTGCGGGTGACCATTGGTACGCCTGCACAAAATGGAAGATTCCTAAATGCGATGGCAGCCGTTTTAAAAACCGGTTGAGCATATTATAGTCTGCGCAACAAAGGCTCTACGCATATGGCACTCATTGTAGCAATTGATGGACCCGCGGGTTCAGGGAAAAGCACAGCTGCACGCACACTCGCACGTGCAATGGGATTTTTATACGTCGACACTGGCGCTATTTATCGCGCTGTCGCACTCAAGGCAAAGCAAAGCGGAATTGATCCCACCGATCCGATCGCTTTGGCTGCATTGGTCAAGAGTGTGCGCATCGAGATGCAAGACGGCAAACCTGAACAACAAATTTTGCTCGATGGTGTGAATATCACCAAACAGATCAGAACAGAAACCATTAGCAAAATGGCTTCTAAAATCAGCCGATATCCGGAAGTTCGTGGCGGTCTACTTGAACTTCAGCGCAAACTCGGTCTTGCCTCTGATAGGGGAGCTGTGTTGGAAGGGCGCGATATTGGCACCGTGGTTTTTCCCGACGCCAACCTGAAATTTTTTCTGAGCGCATCGAGCGAAGAGCGTGCCAAGAGACGGTTTTTGGAATTGCAACGTGGCGGCGAGAACGCAGCCTATAGCGATGTTTTAACTGAATTGACCAAGCGCGATCGCCGCGATCAAGAGCGCGAAGTTGCGCCTCTTGTCGCTGCCGAAGACGCGATCATGATTGACACCACGGGTTTATCTTTGGAAGAAGTTATCGCGAAGATTCGTCAACACATTGATCAATATCGAGAACAAAAATGAGTATATTACGCGCCGTGAAGGGCATGAATGATCTGTTCGAGGAAGAGCTTTCCACATGGAGAATGCTTGAGCAAAAGACGCGTGAACACTTTGCTCTCTATGGATTTGGAGAAGTGCGTACGCCGATATTGGAGGAGCTTGATCTCTTTGTGCGAGGTGTAGGCGAGGGCACGGACATTGTTGAGAAAGAAATGTATGTGCTCGAAGATCGAGATGGCAAAAGGCTCTGTCTTAGACCTGAGAATACTGCTGCAGTAGTGAGAGCATTTGTTGAGAATCGCAAGTTCAGCCCCGATACAGAACTCAAAGCCTATTATATCGGACCCATGTTTAGACGAGAGAGACCGCAAAAAGGTCGCTTGCGACAGTTTCATCAAATTGGCGCTGAAGTTTTTGGTATTGCGGATCCAGTCGTCGATATCGAAGTCATGGTCATGCTGCATGATCTATGCGCCTTACTCGGTCTAAAAAATCTCAAGTTGGCGATCAACACGTTGGGTCAGCCCGAGGAGCGCATTTCTTATGCGAGCGCACTGCGCGACTATTTTTCGCAATTTCAAGATCAGTTATGCGAAGACTGTAAACGCCGCCTGATTAAGAACGCGTTGCGCATTTTAGATTGCAAGCAGCCACATTGCGCGACGCTGCGCGAAAAAGCGCCAGCCATTGCGGACTTTCTGAGACAAGATTCACTTGCGCACTTTGAGAAGGTGAAAGCGGGTCTTTCGGAAGCGTCGGTGCAATTTGAAGTCATGCCACGTCTGGTGCGCGGGTTGGACTACTACACGCGTACGGTGTTTGAAGTGTTGGCAGAGACGGGTCTTGGTGCGCAAAATGCCGTCGCTGCGGGTGGGCGCTATGACGGCCTGGTGGAGAGCCTTGGTGGGCCAAGTACACCGGCGTTTGGCTTCTCTGCTGGGATTGAGCGCATTGCGCTGCTGCTACAAGAACAGCAAACACATGGACCGGAAAAAAGTGGTCCAGACATTACGCTGGTCTTTGCAGATCAGATTGGCGAGCGCACGGCGCGCAAGCTCGTCACGGATCTGCGAAGAGAGAAAATTGCCGCCGACGTCGATTATCGTACCCGCAGTGTAAAAGCGCAAATGCGTCGAGCAGATCGGATATGCGCCAAGATGGTGATGGTCATAGGCGAGAGAGAGGCATCCCAAATGCGGGCAGACATGAAATTGATGGCTACCGGTGAAGCAAAGTCCGCCAATTTAGTGGCCAACGACATAATTAGTATGCTGGCTACTTTTGGCGTGAGAACCCCATGAAATACAAGATGTCTACCCGAAGAAAATTGGCGATCGCTTCCTGGTCTACTCCCAAGGAGGGTAATATTTACGGCAAGCTTGTCGTCGATATGGGACCGGCACTTCGCTACATTGAACATTTGCGGGAAACTTCTGGAGAAAAGGTAACCGTGACCCATTTGGTTGGCAAAGCTGCCGCCATGGCGTTGGCAAACGCACCTGATTTGAATGGCCGCATTTTTATGGGCGCCTACAGGCCTCATGAAAGCGTCGACTTGGCCTTTCTGGTGGCGCTAGAGAGTCACGACTTGGCCAAAATCAAAGTCTGTGGGATTGATAAAAAGACAACCGTTGAAGTCGCCAAAGAGCTTCGTGAGCGCGCTGCCATGGTGCGTGGCGGCAAAGATGACCAGTTTAATAAAAGTAAACCACTCTTAAAATATTTGCCGACTTTTTTGATCCGCCCTGTTTTATGGAGCGTGGGTTATCTTACGGGCGCTATGGGTGTGAGTATTGAAGCGCTTGGCTTAGAGAAGTTTCCGTTTGGCGCTTGTGTTGTTACCAGCGTTGGTATGTTGGGCGTTGATGAAGGCTATGCGCCGCCAACGCCATTTGCCCGCGTGCCTGTTTATATCGTCGTGACCAAGGTCCAAGATGTTCCGGTTGTTGAAAACGGGCAGGTTGTTGTGCGGCCCCAGATGAATTTGATGTTCACCGTGGACCATCGATTTATGGATGGCTATCAGGGTGCAATGCTGGCGAAGATCATACGTGGCGTTTTTGCAGAACCTTGGAAGTTGGATGGGATGCAGAAGCCCCAACCCCCATTGACCTCGTCGGAGATGCTTGTCACAGCCCACGCATGACGAGATTGGCGACGAAGACCGCCTTGGTGACTGGCGCAAGCAGGGGTATAGGGCGAGCGATCGCGATCGCGTTTGCCGAGCAGGGCGCGCGCGTCGTGGTGAACTACGCGCGTCGCGTTGAAGAGGCACAGCAGACGGCTCGTCAAATTCTCGACGTGGGCGGCGCAGCACCTGTCCTTAAACAATTCGATGTCGGCGATGCAAAAGCCGTCGAAGATGCATTCGCGCAGATTAGCAAAGAGATTGGCGGAATCGATATACTGGTGAACAATGCCGGTATCTCGATCGACGGTTTGCTCGCGCGAGCCAAAGTGGAAGACTGGCAAGCAGTGATGCGCACCAACCTCGATGGAGCTTTTTTTTGCGCAAAAGCTTGCGTGAGACACATGATGAAGAGTCGGTGGGGACGTATCGTGAACGTTTCCAGTGTCGTCGGTGAGATGGGCAATGCCGGACAGGTTGCTTACTGCTCCGCAAAAGCTGGTCTAATTGGCATGACGAAAGCGTTGGCACGCGAGCTCGGGTCGCGCAATATTACGGTAAATGCCGTGACACCTGGCTTTATTGAGACCGATATGACATCTTCTTTTGACAACGCAACGCGAGAACAACTCTTGCAGAATATTCCGCTTGGCTGCGTGGGAACAGTCGATGACGTTGCTAAAGCAGTGACGTACTTGGCAACAGATGACGCACGGTATATAACAGGCCACGTTTTGGCTATTAACGGCGGCATGTACATTTGAAGGAGTGAGGATGTCGATTGAAAATCGAGTAAGGGCGATCATTGCTGAGCAGCTGGGTGTTTCTGAGGAAGAAATCAAACCAGACTCTCGCTTTATTGAAGATTTGGGTGCCGACTCGCTCGACCTCGTGGAATTGATCATGGCGATGGAAGAAGAGTTTGAAACTGAAATTCCCGATGAAGAAGCTGAGAAAATCGTTTCAGTTTCTGATACCATTAACTACATTCAGGCACATCAATCGTAATGGTCGGATGATATGTTTCGTCGCGTTGTTGTGACAGGGCTTGGCATTATTTCACCGGTTGGCAACTCCGTTGACGAAGCGTGGTCATCATTGCTTGAAGGCCAGAGCGGCATCGATACCGTTGCAGAGTGGCAGGATGCTCAGATTGCGGGAGAGCGCCTGCACGTGACTATTGGTGGTGCAGTCAAAGGGTTTGTGCCAGAAGCTTGGATCGAACCCAAAAAAGATATTCGTCGGATGGATCGCTTCATCCAGTTTGCGATGGCGGCGGGAAAACAAGCGTGGCAAATGGCGGGTCTTCCTGATCGCTTGGACGATCAGGCGGGAGATCGTGCGGGGACAATCATAGGTGTAGGCCTGGGCGGTTTGAGACCGATGCTAGACTCTTACGACACATTGTGTGAACGCGGGCCAAAGCGTGTCTCCGCGTTTTTCATTCCGTCTACCATTGCGAATCTTGCACCGGGAAATTTGGCGATACGTTATAACTTGCGAAACGCTAATTTTGCACCTGTGTCGGCGTGTGCGTCTGGCACACACGGGATTGGCGAAGCGGCCATGCATATTCGCGATGGCCGCGCAGACTTAATGCTCGCCGGTGGCGCAGAAAGCGCAATGCATCCGCTCGCGCTGTGTGGGTTTCTATCCATGCACGCGCTCTGCACGAGCAAGAATCATGATCCGAAAGCGTCTAGCAGACCCTTTGACAGAGAACGGGATGGTTTTGTCATGGGCGAGGGTGCAGGGCTTATCGTATTGGAAGAATTAGAGCATGCTAAACGTCGAGGCGCCAACATTTTGGCTGAGCTGATTGGATATGGCTCCACAAGTGATGCTTATCATATCACCGCACCGTCGGAAGGCGGGGAGGGAGCGCATCGTGCCATGCGGCAGGCTCTGCAAATGGCACAGGTAAATCCGGAAGACGTCGATTACATCAATGCCCATGGCACCTCGACCCCTTATAACGACAAAGCTGAAACCGATGCCATCAAGAGCGCTTTTGGCGATCACGCAAAAAAGCTCATGGTGAGCTCAACGAAGTCAATGACAGGCCACCTGCTTGGCGCTGCCGGTGGTGTCGAAGCCGTCTTCTCTGTACTATCGCTGATGAAAGCAGTTGTGCCGCCAACGATCAACTACACGACGCCAGATCCAGAATGCGACTTAGACTATGTTCCCAATGTCGCACGTGAGCAGCGCATTCAAGTTGCCATGTCCAATTCCTTTGGGTTTGGCGGAACCAACGCTGTTTTGCTGTTTCGTCGACCAATCCATATTCTATAACGCTAATAGCTACATTCAGGTTAAGGAGTAACCGATGTGGCAAGCCATTGCAGAGCATTATCGGGCTGGTGGCGTTTGGATGTATCCAATTTCGCTGTTTCAGCTTTTCTCGTTCACTGTGATCGCAGAGCGTGTGTGGGTACTCTATTTTAAAACGCGCACAAACAAAGACCAGCTGCTGGGCACTCTTCGCGAACTGATTTTTCAAGGTGATCTGAGTGGATCCATCCGTTTTTTAGCTGATCAACCGAAAAATCCGCTCGCACGAATTTTGAAGGCCGGGCTTTTGCACACACGCTATGGCGAGGAAGAAGTTCAGGCCGCGATGGACGAGGAATCTTTTCACACGCTTCCCTATTTGGAAAAAAGAACAGGCTATCTGGCGATGATTGCCAATGGCGCTACGCTTGCTGGCCTTCTTGGAACCATTCTTGGCATGATCAAGGTGTTTGCAGGTGTGTCGCAAGTATCTGCTGCGGATAAAGCCGCCATGCTCTCGAACGGGATTGCGGAAGCGATGAATTGCACTGCCTATGGCCTTGTGACAGCGATACCACCATTGGTTATCTACGCTTTTCTGCAAGCGCGGATGCAACATATTACAGACGACATACAAGCAAGTGCTGCCAGCACCGTTAATTTTGTTTTACGGAACAAGGACAAGCTCGACACGTCTGCACTTTTGGAGCGCAACGCATGAGGGCTAGATCGTTGAGCGCGTTTGTCAATCTTGTGCCCTACATCGATCTGATGACGACCATCATCACGTTTTTGATGATGACGGCGATCTGGACGCAAATGGGGAGCATCGATGTGCAAAGCCAAGCAGCAGCATCTGCCGCGCCTGAGAACGAGCTGAAGGTAAAACCAGTCTTGGTGATGATCACTGCACAAGGGCTTATGGTTGGAGAGGAAGATGCCAAGCCGCAGACGTTGCTTAAAACGACCAATGGTGAATATGATTTGCCCGCGCTTAAGAACGCTCTTCTCCAATTAAAATCTTCTCACCCAGAACGTTTAGAGCTCGGTCTATTTGCGGCAGATGGCACTAAGTACCAGCAGATTGTACAAGTGATGGACGTTGCAACCGGGATTGGGCTCTCCCAAATTTCATTGCAACCACTGGCTACGAGTTGAGTGATGGCAGTTCAGATTCGCTCCGTAAGACAATCCAAGCGTTTCCAGGCTATGAAGCTCCTTCGCTACCATCGCGATCGGTCAGTGGATATGCATATCAATGTCACTGCTCTGGTCGATATGATGACCGTTCTCGTCATCTTTTTGCTCATGCAATTCAATGTTTCTGGTCAGATTTTGTTTATTTCGAAAGATCTTAGGGTGCCTAAGGCAGTGCACGTGCTGGAGATTGCGAAGGGACCTTTAATTGCGCTCACACGGGCCGGAGATTTGTACTTTGAGGGTCAGCTGACTAAGACAAAATTGACAGCGCCGACTGCTGCAAATAGGTGGGAAATCGCCGAGCTCGCAGATGCTTTACGCGCAAGTCATATGTCGGATGTAGTGAACGTACAAATCGATCAAAACGTCGACTACAGCTTGATTAAACGTGTTTTGCACACATGTGAAAGTGCGGGCTACAGACGCATCCACCTGAGCGTGGGTGATGGGCGCCAAGATAGAAAAATTTGAAATCCGTTTGCAATCCAATTTCGTCTTGTGCGATTCTTCAACAGATGAATCGCATGACTAAGGTTTAAAGGCGAGAGGACGTTATGAAACGCTTGGATAGTTCAGCAAATCGCATGCAGATGAAGCATGCAATCATTTTCGGTTTAGTTGCCTTGATGGTAGGTTCGTCTGCACGCGCGGCTGACCAGTCTACGACAACAACAACCAATACCAGCACACCCGCTGTCGAGGGGACTGGCTATATGCCTGACTTCCTTCGTGGCGAAGAAGGTCGAGGTGTTGGCATAACGGATGATGGGAAGACGCGCTTGCACCTTAGCTTAGATGCAGGCTTTGGCTACAACAGCAATCCCTATTCTCTCGCCAATGGGAATGAGGCGGCACCTGGTAGTGCCCCGATTAGAGGTGACATAGTCTTAAAGTTACGGCCCATCCTTTATCTCGCGGCACGCGGCAAAAAGATGTCCTTTGAGATGGGCCTCGGAGCGGATTGGGCTGGATTTCCTGGAGCTCTTGGTGGGCCACGACAATTTGTGCTGTTCACTGGCCGAGCTTATGGTCGTGGAGAGGTTAACCAGGGCGGCGTCGCGTCGCTGTTTTTGCGAGGCGATGTACTTGCAACTAGAGAGGTAGGGCAGTTGTACGTAGCCAACTTCACGCACATCCGTACCGAAGTTGATGTGGGCTCAACAATTCGTCCTGGCAGCGTAACGAAATTGGATTTGGATGCGCAGTTCGTCAAAGAAATTTGGCCGCAAGATTTATTCGGCTCGACCCAAAATGGGCTTGCCGGCGCACCGCCGGCCAATGCGGCAGCTGCTGCCTTGGTAAATGCGAACCAAGTTGCAAACAACTTCAATAACACGGGTATCTATGGACACGCAAGACTCAACTGGCGCGTGATGCCCAAGACATCCTTGTTTCTTGAAGGGAAGTCTGGCACGTTCACAACCCTATTAGACTCGGACCTCACGGAAGTTCCAGTATGGGTTACTGCGGGTGTGATCAGCGGTCTTGGCGGTAATGTGACTGGTACGCTGAGCGTTGGTTATGCTGACACATTTATGCAAGTTGGTAGCGCCACTCTGAAGCATGATAATATACCCGTTTCAGCCGAGGCCTCGTTGATCTGGGACGATCATCGTGGTTCACAACTTTCTGCCGGTGTGACGAGACAGATGTCGCCAGTACCAGATTTTCTGGATGTATTTGCCAATACTGCCTATCTCTCCCTAAACGAAGACTTTGGCCACAATGTGACACTCGTGTTTGCGCCGAGCGCAAGTATTTATCAATTTGGTAGACCAGAGGCAGCCCGCAAGGCAGGCCTTGGCAGCCAGCGTATTGACTATAGTTTCGATGGGCGGGTTGAATTAGCCTATCATTTCAAGAAATGGCTTGCACTTGGTATTGCGGAGGCATTTACGGCGCGATGGACCAACGCGGATTTAACCGGAAATCCTGCCTTGCAAATTGCAAACGTTCCTGCGGGCGCTGCTGGCTTGATAGCCTCGGCGAGCGGTAATGTGCAGGCTCTGTTTAACCGCAGCGAAACACTGCTTGTTCTCAATATGACCTACTAATAGTCAAACCAAATGCGATTGACGATCGCCCTTCGAACCTTCGAGGGGCGATTTTTTTTGAACGGATCATTTTACTGCTGCGACTTTACAACACCATGAAAAACCATTCTCTATCATTTTTGTCGATGTGCTTGATGGCCTTCGCCGTGTTCGTGGCAGGGTGTACGCATGTTCCCGTGAACTCCGCTGCCGTGGTGCCACCAAAGGAAAGCGCGGCCGTGCTTGGTGAGGGTGATGTGATCGAAGTCCGTGTGTTTGACGAGCTGGAGCTATCTGGCACGCACCAGATCAATTCAGGTGGAACAATTCGTCTTCCTTTAGCGGGAACGTTTAAGATTGGTGGCCTCACACCAGAAGAAGCTGCGTCAAAAATCGGCGCAGAGTACGAGAAGAAGTATCTGAAACACGCACAAGTCACGGTGTTTGTCCAAGAGTTCAACTCGCGCAAAGTCATTGTCCTTGGCGAAGTCAAAAATCCTGGTCCCTATCCATTTGAAGAAAACATGACGGTTATCGGCGCTATCGCACGAGCGGGAGGTACAAATACCACTGGCGCTCCAAATCGAACAATGGTGACCAGAGAAATTGGCGGCAAGCCTGTCCGGATGACAGCGAAGGTGGCAGACATTGGCCGCGGTGAAGCGCCCGATATATCGCTGCAGCCCGGTGATATTGTCTTTGTTCCAGAGAGCTTCTTCTAGTCCTTCACTTGAGAATTTCGAGAATGGCATTTTTTAAAAGGCGGCTTTCATGAGCACTGTTGACAAATTAAACAAGCAAACATCTGGCGCCACCGCTGCGCGGCAAGGAATCAGCAAAGACTTGATGGAAGTAGGGCAAGTCGTTGAAGCCATTCGCAAGCGATGGCCATTGGTTGTCGCGGTGATAACCGCTGTTTTGGCTTTAGGCGTGATTTACACCCTGCGGGCTCCAAAGCTCTATCAGGCTATCGTATCCATCGTGATATCTCGAAATGCGCCACAGGTTTTGACTGGCGTCCAAGAGTTGACTCCAATGGGTAGCGGAGCCTATTGGGATGAGGCGTTTCTCCAAACCGAATACAAAATTATTGGCAGCCGCACCGTAGCCCTGCGAGCGGCGAAAAAACTCAATCTTCTCATGGATGATCGCCATAATGGTTTGGATAAAATCCAAGATCCAAAGCTGAGAGAGGAAAAGAGAAAATCCTTAGACGTTGCCAAATTAATTGAAGACAGCGTTGAAATTGTTCCTGTCAAGCGATCTCAGTTGGTGACCCTAGAGGTTGTCAATTCTGACGCGAAGTTTGCAGCGGCATTGGCGAACGCAATGGCCACCAGCTATATGGAATACAACGTCGAGAAACGCATGAGTGGTACTGCTGAGGCAAGCACATGGCTGTCTGTGCAGCACGAAGATCTCAAGAAAAAATTGGCCAGCTCGGAAGATGACTTGTATGCGTTCATGGCCAAGAAAGGCATCTTAAATGCCAGCCTAGAAAGTCAGATGGATGAGGTCAAAAGTCGGCTGACGCAGTTTATTGGCAAACTCGCAGAAGTGCAGGCCCAGCGCATTGCGGGCCAAGTCAATGGAGAAGCACTGAAGCGCGTTTATGATGATCCGGGCGTACTGGATTCCTTGACCGACGTGCAGAATGCATTGGTCATCAACACGATGAAAGGGAAGCTGATGGAGGCGATGGCGATGCATTCGGATCTCGCATCCAAGTATCTGCCGGATCATCCGAAGATGGTGGGGTTGCAAGATCAAATTGCATCTTTACAGAGAAGCCTAAAAAAAGAAGTGGATGCGACGATTAAGCGACTTGAGCGTGATCAGATTTCACTCGCAAAGACTGAGGAAGGATTAAATGCAGCGGTGTCGCGGGAGAGATCTCGAGAAGCGGCGATGAACAGGCTTGGGCTGGAGTACGGTCGACTAAAACGAGACGTTGAGACGAACTCCAAACTCTATGAGATGGTGACCACGCGATTAAAAGAAATCGGCCTAACAGGCATGATGCAGATTAACAACGTGCATCTCTTGGATACGGCTGAGGTGCCGCGAAAGCCCTATAGGCCAAGTTGGCCCCGCAATTTGGGTCTGTCGCTGCTCGTTGGTCTATTGTTGAGTCTCGGCCTTGCCTGGTTACTCGAGATGCTTGACACCTCACTGAAGACGCAAGACGAGGTGGAAAAATTCCTTGGCCTGCCATTCCTCGGTGTGATGCCGATTATCCAGCCTTCGACTGCTTCTAAATCAAAGGCAGGCACTAAGTCCAAGCGCGCCGATAACGAGTCTATACGTGAGCGCGATCTCTATGTGCTGCATAATCCAAAGAGCATGGCAGCAGAATGTTCGCGTGCTATTCGTACAAATCTTCTCTTTATGAGTCCAGATAATCCGTTAAAAACTTTTATCATCACTTCTGCCATGCCTCGAGAGGGTAAGACAACGACGGCCGTCAATTTGGCAGCGACAATGGCGCAAACGGGAAGCAGAGTTTTGATTGTCGATACGGATTTGAGAAAGCCGCGAATTCATAAGAGCTTTGGGTTGCCCAATGATGTCGGTGTCTCCAGCATTATTGTTGGCGAGACCAGATTAGAAGATGCGATTCGACACAGTGAGTTGCCTGGATTGGATGTTTTAACCTGCGGCCCCATTCCGCCAAATCCCGCCGAGTTGCTTCATACGGCGAAGTTCCAGGAGCTTTTGACACTGCTGAAAAGCAAATACGATAAGGTTATTTTTGATGCTCCGCCAGTGGGTGCCGTCACAGATCCAGTGATTCTCGGTACTCAAGTTGATGGTGTTATTCTCATTGCCAAGACTGGATATACTGCTAGAGAAATGGTTGTCCATGCTGTGCGAACCTTGGAAGATGCGAGGGTGCATTTGCTCGGGGTGATTCTAAATGACATGGATATTTCCGCTAAGAAGTACGGGTACTACTATGGCAAATATTATCGCTACGGTCGTTACTACGGTCAGTACGGAGAAACCACTGGAGCAGGTCAGAAAGCCAGCTAATTTGCTTCCTGCGGGGAAGCGATGCTAGAAATTGCCTGAAGCACCGTTGCCATCGACGGTGCTTCAATCATTGTGACTTCGCCAATTGCTTTTGGGATTACGAACCTCAGATTTTTGCCGACTCGTTTTTTATCATGGCCCATGGCGTTGAAAATAGCTTCCGCTGAAACCCTTTCCATTTGCGTGGGCAAGCCATATTGCTTGAGCACAGCACGAAGTCGAGCAGGAAGACCAGGGCTACATTGACCAAGGTTTAGAGCGAGTTCGCTCGCTGCAATGAGACCCAATGCGACAGCTTCGCCATGGGGTATTTTGTAATTGCTTACAAGTTCGATGGCATGTCCGAATGTATGACCCAAATTCAATTTGGCGCGCTTGCCAAGCTCAAGCGGATCTTCTTCGACGATGTGTGCTTTCACCAAGACCGCACGGTAGATCATTTCGCTTAAATCTTGGTTTTGTTTCTTTTCAAACATCTCAAACAGTTTGGGGTCGCCAATGATCCCATGTTTGATGGCTTCAGCAATGCCACAGTTGATTTCTCGCTGCGGAAGAGTTTCCAATGCGTTGGGATCGATGAATACAGCTCGGGGCTGTTTAAAGGTTCCGACTAGATTCTTTCCTTCTGGCAGATCCACTCCATTTTTGCCACCGATGGAGGCATCCACCATAGAGAGCAACGTCGTTGGAATTTGGATGTGGTCAATACCGCGCAAAAATGTTGCTGCAGCAAATCCGGCGATATCACTTGTGACGCCACCGCCAACTGAAATCATCGGGCAGTTACGCGTAATGCCATGCGCGAGAAATTGCTCGTAAATTTTCGCCACGCTTACGAGCGTTTTATATCTTTCACCATCGGCAATGATGCATAGTTTGGTGGCAAATCCGGCTGCCGCGAGACCCTTTTCTATCTCCACACCCGTTGCCTCCCACACTTTTTTGTTGGTGACGACCGCCACGTGGGTGGGGTTGTAGTGGAGCCAATGCATTGCTTTGCCAATGTCTTTGCGAAGGTCTTTGGCAATCACGACCGGGTAGGGGCCATCGGAGGTTTTGACGAAGAGCGTATTCTTGTGACCAAAATGCACGTCTAATTCTGTGAGCTCCAAAATTTGACTAACCAGTGTTTCGGTAGACTTTTCGTCTGTTCCGATCTGATGAAAAATGCGCCGATAAGCAGTTTTGCGATCTTCGAGCAACTCGTGAATGGTTTGCAAACGATCGACATCGCGTGCAGGCAGAAGCGGTCGGCCGTTATGATTTCTCAGCCGCCCGAGTATGATCTCAGGTGCGGCGTTCAAACAAAAGACAGAGGTTGTTTGGGCAAACAAAGACAGATTCTTGCGCGCGAGCAGCGTTCCACCGCCGGTGGAGATCACGAGATTGGTTTTTTGCGAGAGCTCATCACAGAGCTTAGCTTCCGCCTGACGAAAAGCGCTCTCGCCATCTTGCGCGAAAATATCAGCGACAGATTTTCCTGCCCGCTTCTCGATTTCTTGGTCAGTATCCAAAAACGCTCGACCAAGCCGACGTGCAAGCAACTGGCCTACAGCAGATTTGCCGGTGCCCATGAAGCCGGTCAAAACAATCGTGCGCTCGCCCACGCCTTCAAATCTGCTCATACTGGAACCGCCAAGGCTGATTGGTAAGATGCACATCAGATAGACGGTTTTGCCGGAGCATCTCAAATCTCGGCACCATCTCGTCGTAGCTATCACCACCCAGCTTTTCAAGCAGCGCATTGGCAAGCACGTACGCCATCATGGCCTCGCCGATTGGCACCGCCCGAGGAACTGCACAAAAGTCGCTACGCTCATAGGTCGTCTTACTGGCTTTGCCTTTTGCCATATCCACACTGTCGAGCGGGTTAAGCGTCGTGCTAATCGGTTTCATGGCAATGCGTGCCACGATTGGCATGCCGTTTGAAATACCACCCTCGAGGCCAGCCCCCCGATTGGTTTTGCGAAAAAGACTACCGTCTTTGTCTATAAAAATCTCATCGTGGACTTTGGTTCCGCGCTGCTCTGCATTGCGAAACGCATGACCAAGTTCCATGCCTTTCATGGCCGGTATGCTCAACATGGCCATGGCAATTTGCCCGTCGAGGCGCCTATCCCAATGCGCATAGGTCCCAAGGCCAACCGGGACACCGAGGGCGACAATTTCAAATATTCCACCCAGAGTATCTTTGTCTTTCATGCAACGATGAATTTCTTCCCGCACTGAGTCTTCAAAAGATTCATCGGGGATGGCAAACTCATTTGCACGCGCGATATCAAAGCGCTTCACAAAGTCAGCACGATCGGAAAGCTCATTGAGCTTAATTTTGATCGGACCAATTTGGGTGACGTAGCCACCGATAGTCAAACCGAAAGGTTCGAGAATCTGTTTGCAAAGGCTGCCCGCGCACACGCGCATGGTGGTTTCCCGTGCGCTCGCACGCTCGAGGCTGAGGCGCAGATCTCGATGCCCATACTTAAGCGCTCCGGTAAGATCCGCATGGCCGGGTCGCGGCGTTGTCATTGGCTCAATCGCCTTATCTTGCCAACTCTTGTAATCAGCGTTGGTAATTTCCATGGCGATCGGAGCGCCCGTGGTAAGCCCTTGTGCGACTCCGGATGAAATGTGCACTTCATCTCGTTCAATCTTCATTCGCCCGCCGCGCCCGAAGCCTTGTTGGCGTCGCGCTAGATCGGCGTTGATGGTTTTGGTGTTGATAGCGAATCCCGCGGGAGCACCCTCGAGAATTGCTGTGAGCTTGGGGCCATGGCTCTCCCCGGCGGTTAATAGGCGCAAACGACTAAACATTGAGGGCCTCCTCAGCCGCACTCTTCATAATCTCGATCGGAGCTTTTTCGCCCGTCCACATTTCGAAGGCAAGCGCACCTTGATGCACCAACATACCGAGTCCGCTAATTGCGCGAGCACCATCCGCTTCTGCTTTCTTAAACAAAGCTGTTTTGGGTGGGTTGTAGATTAAGTCATAGACAATCTGTTGCTGGTTGAACGAAATGCTCGGATCCCACGGAAGTGCATCGCTCTCGTTCAAGCCGAGCGATGTGCAATTGACAATCAAGCCCGCTCTTGAGGGCTTGTTGTTGGTGATGACGGCATCAGCAAAGAGTATTTTCATGTCATCGATGATTTGCTGTGCTCTTTCTTTGCTTCGATTAATAATATTTAGACTGGTACACCCGGCCTCGAGTAGCCCATAGACAATCGCTCGAGCAGAACCGCCCGCTCCGAGCACCGTCGCTTGAGTTTGCTCTGGCACAATATTGTGAATGCGAAGGTCGCTAATAAACCCGGGGGCATCGGTGTTGTCTCCGAACAGCGTTTTGTCGCCTTTGACCAAAATGGTATTCACTGCTCCAATGTTATTTGCGCGTTCACTGAGACGATCCAATAGCGGCATGACTGCTTCTTTATAGGGCACCGTGACATTAGCGCCTCGAAAGTGATGATAGTGTAGGTTAGCGATAGTATTTTCCAAATGGCTCGAATGTTCCGTGGAGACGGGCATGCGCAAATAGTTCCAATCGAGGCCGCAGTGCTTAAAAGCAGCATTCATCATCGCAGGACTGAGGCTGTGACTCACAGGCCATCCGATCACGCCGGCTAGTTTCGTCATGGTCGAACCTCCTTGGAGCTAATCGCTGCACCAAGTGCACTTAAAACTCTGACAAAACTTGGAAAGCTATCTTTCACAACTTCGCTGTGCGTCACAGTCGTATTGCCTTGCGCATGGAGTCCAGCGATGGCCATCGCCATGGCCAGGCGATGGTCTCCATGACTATCCACGGTACCGCCGTGAAGTTTGCCTGGACCATCTACCACGAATCCATCGTCTGTTGCCGAAATTGTCGCCCCCATCTTGCGCAGTTCTCGCACTGTTGTGTCGATTCGATTCGTTTCTTTCACTTTGAGCTCACCGGCATTTCGAATGGTCGTCAGGCCCTTAGCATGTGAGGCGGCAACGGCTAGCACGGGCAGCTCATCGATCATGCGTACAACAACATCACCGGCAAATGTAGCGCCGTGAAGTTCACTTCCGAGAACATGAATATCTGCGACGGGTTCACCGCCTATCTCATGCAAATTTGTCACCCGAATATGAGCGCCCATGGCGCGGAGTGCATCGATGATTCCGGTGCGCGTTGGGTTTACTCCGACGTGCCGAATCATCACATCACTTCCTGGTACAATTGCAGCGGCGACGAGCAAGAATGCTGCAGAGGAAATGTCACCGGGAACAGTGATTTCGAGAGGCTTTAGCGAAGATGTGAGCGGAGAGACGCAGATAGTTTGGCCTCGAGTGACAATTCTTGCACCCATTGCGTTGAGCATGCGCTCCGTGTGATCGCGCGCAGGCCCCGGCTCGGAGATCGTCGTATCACCATCGGCAAACAATCCAGCCAACAGCAAGCAGCTTTTCACTTGCGCGCTGGCCACGTCCATTTGGTAAGAGATGCCGTGAAGTTTGGGATTGGGTCCAATTTGCAGCGGCGCCAAGTTATTTCCCTGATGCGCCGAAATCACCGCTCCCATTTGTCGCAACGGCTGAATCACACGACCCATGGGGCGACGTCTGATTTGGTCAGTCCCCGTGAGAATGCTGGTGAATGATTGACCTGCAAGAATACCCGCCATAAGGCGAATGGTGGTGCCGGAGTTGTCACAGTCAAGCACTTCCGTGGGCGCGTGCAATCCATGCGCTCCGACGCCATGCACAACTAACTCATTTTCGTATGGCCAGTCGATTTTGACGCCGAGTTTTTGCATCACATGGGTGGTAGCGACGCAATCTGTGCCGCGCAAAAACCCCTTGATATGCGATGCTCCGGATGCCAGCGACGCAAACATAACAGCACGGTGGCTAATGGATTTGTCACCATCGACGAGAACATCTCCAACAAGTTTTTGTGCTGGTTGCACATGCAGTTCTTGGGCCATGCACTATCCTAATCGAGCAATCGATGTTTGTCTTCTGGGGTTGGAAGTCTGCAAGCATCGCGTTTGCCAAACCAATTGTACCGATGATGGGCGATCCAGTTATAGACTCCATCCCGAATGATTCGGGGAACCACTCGCCCAAGATACCCAAACCAGCGATAAGGCCCGCCCATGTGCACGAGCACACTCAGCACCGCGTCAGACCGAATATGCTGCCCATGCTCATCGAGATAAACCAGCGTCTCTAGGTTCTCCCTCTCCCGCTGGTCGGGAGAGGGACCAAGGGTGAGGGTGGTTGTATCTGCAAGCCACATCTTTGCATTCTTCCCCTGCAGCGGCGCAAAATAGAAGCTATTGCTGTGATCCCGCGTAAACACAAAGTCGATAAACGTGTTGCATAAAATGCAAACACCATCAAAAAAGATAATTGGACGCTCAAGTTTCATATCCGCCATGATCTCATCTTTGCGTCATTTTATCCACACCGTCTTGATATTCACAAACTCCCGCATCCCCAGAACTCCCAATTCCCGTCCATGCCCGGAGCCTTTCACTCCGCCAAACGGCAGCCGCGGATCCGAGCGCACGTAATCATTCACAAACACACTCCCCGCTTCTAACTCCCTCGTTAGCATTTCAATGCGTTTCGCATTCTTGGTCCATAGATTTGCCCCAAGTCCAAATTGCGATCCATTCGCAAGAGTCACCACTTCTTCATCGGTAAAAAATTGATGCACCACTGCCACCGGCCCAAATAATTCCTCATGAAACGCCCGCATGTCTGGTGTCACATTGATGAGAATGGAAGGCGGATAGAAACATCCTTCACCATTTGGCATTTCACCGCCACACAAAACTGTCGCCCCCTTTCTTTTGGCATCCTCAACCTGGTCGGAGAGCAATTGCTGCTGCTTTTTTGTAGCGAGCGGGCCGGTGTCTTGCGCGCGCATGCGGGGCACAAATCCAGCCATGAAAGTCTTTGCGACACCTGCTTGCACAAAGAAGCGCTTCGCTGCAATGCAACTTTGCCCATTGTTTAAACACCGTGATGTCACGCCAGCCTCAACCGCTGCTTCCACATCACAATCATCAAAAACAATAAACGCATCGCTCCCCCCAAGCTCCATCACAGTTTTCTTCAGATGCTGTCCAGCGATCGTGCCTACCTGCGCCCCTGCACGGCTGCTCCCCGTGAGCGTGACACCACGTATACGCGGGTCAGCAATAATAGTCGCCACCTGCTCATGTGTCGCAAAAAGCGATTGAAACGCACCTTTCAAAAGTCCCGCCTCCGCAAAAATTGCCTCGATTGCAAGTGCACATTGCGGAACATTCTCCGCATGCTTGAGCAAGATCACATTGCCCGCCATGAGATTTGGTGCGGCGACACGAAAAACCTGCCAAAATGGAAAATTCCACGGCATGATTGCCAAAATCGGTCCCAGCGGTTCAAATCGCACCAAACTTTTGTTCGAATCGGTTTGGCGATTTTCCGGCGTCAAAAATTTCTCGGCATGATCTGCATAAAAACGGCATGTTAATGCGCACTTTTTGCTTTCCGCGACACCTTGCGCAGCAGGTTTACCCATCTCGAGCTCCATGAGCGCGCCATAGTTTTCTGCATTGTGCTCCAGAATATCTGCTGCTTTACGCAGGACTTCGCTTTTGTGATTGAGCTCTTCGTTCCTCCACCCCCGAAAGGCCAAACTTGCTTGGTCGATATGCATATCAACCGCGTGGTCCGAAAGATGGGCAAATGTTTGTAGAAGTTGACCGCTTGCTGGGTTTATGGTTTGGTATGTGGGACGCATCGCAAATTCCTTTGGTGTTGGCATGGCAACGTACGCGATAGGAGACATTCAGGGTTGTTACAAGACCCTCAGGCGCCTGCTTGACCGGATTTCGTTTCATCGAAAATCCGATCGCATCTTTTTGGTCGGCGATCTTGTGAATCGTGGGCCAGATTCGTTAGATGTCTTACGCTGGGCGGTGGAGCTTGGTGATCGCGTGATTTCGGTGCTCGGTAATCACGATTTGCATTTGCTAGCCATTGCTGCTGGTGTTTCGGTAGGTCGTCGGCAAAAGACGCTCGATAAAGTGCTGCGCGCAAAAGACTGCGATGTTCTGCTTGAGTGGCTGAGGAATCGGCCGTTGTTATACCGCGAAGGGCGTCTCGCCGTGGTGCATGCGGGGATTTTGCCGGCGTGGTCGGTCGATGTTGCGGCCAAGCACGCGCGTAAGGTGGAAAAGATCATTCGGGGAAAGAAATTCGCGGATTTGATGCGCTATTGCTACAAAGAGCCCGCATTTGTGTGGAACGACGGGTTGGAGGGGCTAGAGCGCCACGCAGTGGTTCTGAACGCGTTTACGCGCATGCGGCTTTGTCGTTCGTTATATGAAATGGATTTGAATTTTGCGGGGACACCAGAGGAAGGTCCGCGCGGTGAGAAGCCGTGGTTTCAGGTTGGGGGGCGTAAGGCAGAAGATCACACGATCATTTTTGGGCATTGGGCATCTATGGGGTTGCATGTGACGCAGAATGTGATTGCGCTGGACTCTGGGTGTGTTTGGGGCGGATCGCTGACGGCGATGCGGCTTGAGGACGGGGGGATTTTTTCGGAGCCTTCCGTGGAGAAGTAGACGCGAAGTTTAATGCACAGTGAAGCGTTGTGCTTTGCAGCAATATTATAATATGATTTGCTTATCGCCATTTTTGTTTTTCTGGGGGGGATATGGCAAAGAGAGTTGGGCCGCCGCATGAGTTGAGAGCTCCGCATGAAGTGCCGAAACAGCCAATGGCAGAGAAGCATGAACCAGCGCCCCTCACGCGATCTGTGTCGGCACCCAGGCGTGAGGAAGCAACTGGCGTCGCTCAGCGGCAAGCAGATGTACATCAGCGTCTGGCTGCTACGGCAGCACCAAGAGTAGCGGAGCCGGAAGTTCCTCTTCCAGGCAAACATGCACCCGAGCCAACGGCAGTTGCACCAAAAACAGCGGATCAAATTCGCAACGAGCATCGACAGCAACTCGACCAACTGATCAAAGCAACGCAGGCAGTGAGCCACGATCCCCCCTTTGGGCCGACTCACATGGAGGCTGCCGTGCCGAAATCAGCGGAACTTGGATGGGGTGGCGCACTTCTCAAATGGGTTGGTGACGCCGCAGGTGCTGTCCGAGAGCATGGACCAGTGGGTGCGCTCGTCGGGGAGGCGCCAAAAGACGCAAAGAAACGAGAAGCACTACAGCAGGCTCAGCAGCGAGAGAGTTTAAGAGAGGATCTCGTTCGCCTGAACGCATCTGCAATGCGGCTTCGAGAAGAACCCCTGACCTTCCCCCCTGAGGATTTTAGTAGATCACTAGATTTGGCTCGCGCGGAATTCGTGAAAGTGAGAGGGAAAAGAGCTCATATTGAGAGCGATATTAGAGATTTGCCTCGTCAGGAAATCTTGGGTGTGAAAGGGCGAAGAATTCGTATTGCCCGCTATATTGAGGAATTGGCAGCCGCAAGGAATAGATTGGTTAGAGAAATAACCGCTATCGATAACGAAAAGAAGGCCTTTCTCCTGAAACGCATCGATGATGAAATGCAGCGTGCCACGAAGGAGATGGAAGCGCTAAATCGCTACATCAAGTACTTTGAAAGCACCTTCATGCCTCCAGAAAAAGTTGCGGCTCCTGCGCATGTTTCTGCAGTGGTAGCAGCTGCCACTCCGCCGGCGAAGAAAGCTGAGCCGATGCTCAGGCCTTGGGTCATAGGTGTTAGAGATCAAATTGCTAAAGAGACTGACATCGGAAAACGGGCGACGAGCGCAGCGACTATTCTGCTGGAACAGGTTCAGCGACGTTCAATGATACGAGGACAAGAGGCCGCTCTTGTGGCAGATGTATTGACAGCTGTGGAGCATGCAAGCCCAGTCGACACGTCGGATGCGGCTCGCGACAAGATTCGTGGTACCGATCCACTGGAACAGGTCGCAAATTCAACCAACCAAATTGCGCAAGCGGCAGCAAAGAGAGTTCTCAAAGAAAGTGCGGCAATTAGAGAGGGCTTGGTACAAGCAGAACAAGAGTTTGAAAGGCAAACCACCCGACTGAAAGCCATAGAAGTGCAACAGGAGGTTGTAAAAAAGCGAATCAAAGAGTTGAGTGCAGCGCTCAAGAACGAAGCTGTTCTAAAAGCTGTTGAGCAGCGACAACATGATGTCAATGCGCTGAGCCAGTTTTATCGGAATGGCAACATCGGTGAAAAACTCAGGTCAGCTTTGCAAGAAATCCAAAGAAAGGAAGCAGAGCTCCAACAATTGTCAAGAGAACGACAGCGTCTGGCGCTTGTGACAAATCGCAATGGGGAAGAAGAAGCAAGATTTAAGGAGCTCGGAAATCAGGAACTTTTGATAGCGAAGTCGCTTGATGAATATCGCAAATATCGACAAGCACTGCTTCAGTCCGGCCCATTTCCCATGCGGGACATGGACGTCTCTAATGCTTTAAGAAAAACTGTTGATTTGGCTGAGACAGCACAAAAAAGTCTTCAAGAGCAACCAGGGCAACTCTTTCATCAAGCCGCGATGGATCCGGGCGCATTTGCAAAAGATCTTCAAGGACGACTCGCGTATCAGGTTGGACGTACGCCCGAAAGCGAACAATTGATTAAGGAACTTGGCACACGGGAGCGCGGCCTTCGAGAGTATTTTGCAAAGCTAGGCGCAGTGAAGGCTCAACTAGGCGCAGAATTAAAGGAAAAACAGGATAAGGTTGCAGCTGCAGGTGGGGTGGCATCGAAAGAGCTTGCAGCGGATATTGCAAAACTCACTGCTTTTGTGGCTTCCGTTGATCGTGAGATGGAGGCTCGCCAAAGCGAAGCAGATCTTATCGCTAGCGTCGTTCAACGCCATTCAGACGTGGGGACCGCCTTGGATTCCGCGCAGGTTGTGAACGCCGCCGGAGAGAAGGTGGCGGCGGAAGCTGCTCGAGAAGAACTTGGCATGCTTATCGCTGTCAGTGGCCATCTTTCCGCCCAACAAGCCAATGCCGTCGCGCAAAGAGAAAGCTCTGAGCGAGCGGCTAATTTTGCGCGATACCAGAGCCTTGGCAAAGGCGTCAGCGTGCTCAACAATGAAACCAGACAATTAGTTCAGCGCCAACGAACAATCAATCGGGAGATGCAGGCACGCTTTTTATTTGAAATGCGGAATGAGGCGGCGGCGACAGAAAAGAAAGGAAGAGAAGCGGAAGCTATTTTGCGAAAGCGCGTGGAAGACAGGCAGGCTGACTTTTCAGCGGTAGCTAAAAAATGTCGAGCTGAGCTTGTCGATGCGGCAGTCAAGGCCGCAGAGTCTCGACGGAAGGATTTAGACAGGCGGCTTGTGGACATTGCCAAAAGAGAAGCAGCTGCGCAGGTGAGTGCTGCAGCGCTTGGAGCTGGAGAGAAAGAGAAAGCCGCGGTTCGAGACATACAAAAGGAGAGAGAAGATCTCCAACGAGACATTCGGCAAAACGCGGTGCTAGAGGTTAGCGTCAGACTGAAGCCGGTTGAAGCCGAAATCCAAAAACTTAGAACTCAAATTGCCGGGGGAGGATTGGATGAAAAGCAACTGCAGGTGTTGCAAACACAACTGGATCGTAGAGAAATTGAGCGGCAAACAGCCATATCGCTGATGACGGAACTTGGCAGTTCCACAGCGGATGCGGTGCAGAAGCAAAGTGGTTCATGGGTACCTACCTTCGCGGCAACGGAAGCTCAGCGCCCATTCCAAAAAGAACTGGATGCCATCGCCAAGGAAAGAAAAGAGGCAACAGCCGCGTCAATCGCGGAATCTCAAAAGATGGCAGACGAAAATAACGCGCTGATAAAAAAACTGAGTAAAGATATCGAGGCCATTGGTGAATCCACCGATCCAAAGCAACAAGCACTGAAGCGTAAACACGAGGCTGCAAGGCAGAGACTACGGGCGGTAACGCAAAATCTTGAAATTGCGATTGGCTGGGCACGAGAGGGACGAGAGGTAGAGGGCATTGAATGGCTTCCTGAAGAAGCAGCCTTTCGGCAAAAGACAGCAACTGCTGAACGTAACAAACTTGAGAGCGAAATCAAGGAGCTTAATAGGCTGCGGCAAGCTGGATATGAGAAAAGAGTCGCATTGTTGCAGCAACAAAAAGATGCCGTGCAAGCTGAATTGGACAAACTCGAGAAAGCAAGATCAGCACCGTTGGGATTAACAAGAAGTGAACTTGCCATGGAAGATCCTGCTAATCGGAAGAAGCGCTTAGCAAACTTAGCGGTCGAGCTCGGCACCTGCCTTGCTCAGCAAAGCGACAACGATGCCGCCTTTCACTACATGATTAAGATCCTCCAGCGATTTGATGGGCATACCCGTGAGGCATGGAGAGACGCCGGACGCGGCGATAATCCATATCCCAATAGTTGGGCGAGCATTTTTAGCCAACAGGTGGGCAATTTTGCATCTGCATTGCAAGGCGAAAACTATCAACGGTCGACGTCGCAATATGTGATGGAAAGACATCTTGCTAGACATGGTCTCGAGCCTGGCATCCTAGGTTTTGTGGAAGCGTATAAGAGACTTGCCGCGACTATGACTGGACGCGGTTTAGCTCTGCCAGAGCGCAGTCGACGGGATTTTAATGGATTTGTAGAGGGTCTAAGGGGCAGTTTTTCTGCAATTATGGATCACCCTGAAGAAGCACAAATGCTTGCCGCCGATCTCGGGCATGCGTATGCAATTTTACAAAATGGCGCTCTTTACTTAACCGACGCGGTACCAAAAATGTTGCAAGGCGCTCTGGCGAGAAGAACCGCGCAGGACATTGCAAAAGACATTTTAGAGGGGCGCCGTCGTCATATAGCGGGAGGTGAAACGCCGGAGCCGACTATTTCAGTTGAAATGTTAGCGTTGTTGCATTTAGGCAGCTTAATGCCTTACGTCGCTGGCGCGTATCGAGGTGCCACCGGGCAGGATGTTGTGGGTCGTTTGCTCGGATACTTTGCTCCCGAGGGCGTTTTGAGAAATATGGTTGGGGCGATTGGTGGTACGGTGCAAACCCATGCGGAGGTTGCCGGAGCCAATTTGATGAGTCGCGACACTGAAGTTCTCGTCAACTCCATGGTAAGAGCGTATTCGGTGGGCATCGCCAATGGAGAAGGCCCGATCGCTGGCATTAAGGCGGGTGCCAAATATGCGCTTGCGCGACAGGCTTTGCAGGACGCAGGCACCCATCTGCATGACGTCTATCGCGGGACTGGTATAAAACGTATTTTCCAGGAACTTGCGTCGTGGTGGAAGGCTGTTTCATTTAGGGAGGCAATCAGCCGCGTTCTGACTACCTTAGCCCCGGTCGGTGCCGCTATTGGCGCGATTTTTGTCGTTGGTTTGAGCTTGACCGGTATCGGCGCTGTTGTGATAGCAGCCATCGCGGCTGCCTATGCCATCCATAAATACTGGGGCTACATTTCTCGGCGTACACGGGAGAGAGCAGATCGTATCTTCGAAAAGGTCAGGATGCAAGAAGCGCTCGATGCGCTGCCGGGTCGACTGCATGATACAGCTGGAACAAATGCCGGTATCTTGTCAGACAACATCGCCTATTTTATGGAACGGCATGCTGACGAGATTGCAGCTGGGGCAGGTATTTCAGCGGGCAGCCTTGAGAAACAACTTAGGGCGGGTCTAAAGATAAAAATTAAGGAGAAAGTAGAACTCTTGAAGGCAAGAATGAATGACACAAGCGAGGAAGGAAAACAGTTGCGAAACCAACTGGAGACACACAGGGATCCTGAAGATAGGTTGAGAATTTTGCAAAGTGAATTGATGAGGCTGTTGGAGGGCGATTTACGTGAGCATTTGCGCGCCGTTGCTGATGCTGCAGTGAAAGCCGGATCCGGTCGCGATCAGACAGGGCGATTGGGCCCGAGAGAAGGCCTGGAGGATGAGGTTGGCCAGGTTGAAAGGCAGATGTTCGCCCTGGATGATTCCAGCGTTAACTATGGCGACAGGCCCGAGGCTGGGGCGCGATTTAGGCGTTGGCGAGAGCGGCAGAAAAGCGAAGGCCAGCTATCAGGTCTTCCACGTGACGAAACGCCCGCTCCACCCCCCAGTCCAGCTGCCACGGATTGATTCTTCTTTCACACGTGTCAAGATGGACTCATGACTTCCGAACAACGACGAATTTGTGTCGGCCGCATCAACACCACCTACTACCAATCCTCCTCGCCCCTTACCGGCGATGTCGTGCTCCTTCTCCATGGCTGGGGCATTTCTGGCAAAACCTGGCTGCCACTCTTCGAGCACATCGGCGATAAATACCACACCCTGGCCCCCGATCTCCCGAATTTCGGCGATAGCGACGAGACACCAGGCCCATGGGGCTATGAAGACTACGCGCATTTTGTCGCGGAATTTCTTGCGCAGCAAGGAGACAGCGTTCAGGCGCACGTGATTGGCCACTCAATGGGCGGTGGTATCGCTGCAGCGTTCGCCGCACTTTACCCAGACGTCGTGAAGAGTCTCGTACTCATTTCACCAGCTGGGGTACCGCTATCAAAAGTGCAGCATGTGGCTTTTACACGCATCGCCGAGGTATCTGTCCAGTTGGCGCAGAGTGGATTTCGTTTTAATCAGTTTAGCTTTCTCAATACTTTTCTCGACAACGTGATCAAACGACCGAACAACATGTTGCAGACGATGCAGTTTCCCGCCAGCGAAGATGTTCGTCCGCTCTTGCCCAGCGTCAAGGCGCCATGCACGGTGTTGTGGGGTAAAGACGATAAGCTTCTTCCCGTCACGCTTGCGCCGGACTTTCAGGCGGGCATCCCGCATGCGACATTGCAGGTGATTGAGGGGGCGGGGCATGAATGGTGTTTGATTTATCCGGAGCAATTGGCTCAGGTCCTAAATGTCAGCATTCGCGCTTGATCAGCGCAAAATACAACGGACCAAATTCCGTCGTGTCGGGCAGGATGAGCCAGCCATAACGTGTGGATTCTCCAAAAGGTGCTGAAGGCGGAATCACAGAGATTTTCTCCCCACGCTTTTTGATGAGTTTTTCGATGACACCGTCGTTTTCAAACGGCGAGATAGAGCATGTCGCATACAACACATGCCCGTCCACACGCACAACTTGTAGCGCCGAGGCAAGCATCGCATACTGGCGCTGCGCGAGAAAGCGCGTGCGATTCGGCGTCCACTCGGCAAGCAATTTGGGTTGAGCTATCAAGTGCCGTTCAGAAGAACATGGCGCATCGAGCAAAATCGCGTCGTATGCGTCTTTCTCGTAGATACACCATTTACTGGCGTCATGGCCAGTGATGCGAACGCGGCGCAGCAATTCTTCGGGCAGGTATTCTTCCAAGACTCTCTTCAGACGCGCTCTTCTCGTGGCTGAACGCTCGTTGGCAACAAGCGTGCCTGCATCCTTGATGCGTTCTGCCAGCACCAGACTCTTGCCTCCTGGCGCTGCGCATAAGTCCAGCACGGCGTGTCCCGGCGAAATCGGCAGCGCGCGCGCTGCCACAATAGAAGCCGCATCGAGAAAATATGGCTCGTCGGCGCAACCAAATGGATTCAAACCTTCTTGCCTAGGCTTGGCTTGCAGCGCAGCGAGAAGCTTCGGCCAACGCTCCGCATAGATCTGACTAAAAAATTCGCTAAACGTGTTTTGGCTCACGCACAACCAAGCTCAATAGAATTAGAATGAATGCAACGACGGAAAAAACCACATCGCGGGTAAAGAAAAATAATGGAACATAGATAAAAACGGAGGCTGCAAACGCAAGCCAATAGGTGAAGCGCCAGCGTGCTAAAAATAATGCAAGCGCTTGGCAAATAATCAGCGACACACCAAACGCTCCCCAATAGGCGATCTCCGACACATTGCTGGCAATGTAACTCCAATGAAGCCAGACCACTTCAGCGAATACAAATACGGACGCCACCGCAATGATGAGTACACCGCCCGCTGCTGCATCTTTTGCAACCATGGCGAGTCTGTGTGTCTCGCCCATGTACAAGTCTACAATCGCTTCGAGCGCAGTATTAAGCAGCTCGGCAAAGAGCACCATCGCCATGGCAAACAAAAGCGCCACACGCGTGCCAAATTCAAGCGGAACCGTCATGCCAAATAGGCTGACTGCCAACGCACACAGCATGTGGATTTTCATGTTGCGCTCTGTGCGAATAGCATGCTTGATGCCGGCGAAGGCGAAATGCAGACTTTGAACGAGTTTCTTGGTCATGAAGCCCTAGTCTAGTGCAAATCGAAAACACGGGGAAGTTCACCCAGCGTATAAATCATATTGAGCCGGGAAACTTCAAGGTTGAGCGTGGCTTTTTCAAAATCATTTTCTGCACGAGACAATTGTGTTTCAGCCGTCATGAGGTCGAGGCTAGTGGCATGCCCAACTTGGTATAAATTCTTCGAACTTTTGAGCACAGCCTGAGCAAGTTCAAGCGCGCTTTTTTCAGTCGTCAAGAATTGCTTTTTAAGCTCAATGTCTGTGAGGGCACCCCGAACTTCGAGCACCGTTCCGCGTTCTTTTTGGCGAAGCAAAAGCAACTCTTGTTGTCGCCGTGCTGCGGTTTCTCGAATAACGCCATAGCGAGCGCCGCCGTCGTAGAGCGGTATGCGAAGCTGCAGAGATACATCGGAGGCAAAGCCACCGAAAGGCCCGCGGAGGTCGCTGGCCAACTCGAGCCTCGGAAAGAACTGCAGCCAGCCAGTGAGGCGAGCGCGATGCGCAATCTCGAAGGCAATGCGTCGTACTTTCAGATCCGGGCGATTTTTCTCTGCACGCTGTTCGAATTCTTCGACAGAAGCTTGTTGCTCGATCTCTGTCAACAAAGAAGGAGCAGCCAAATCAAATTCGGTCTTTTGGTGAATGAGAAAACCCAAATTGCCCAATGCCAGCTTATAGGCGACTTGATCCCGCTGCAGTCGTTCGACCGCGCGTACGGTGACGAGTTTGGCGCGCTGCAAGTCCAGTGAAGCAGAATGACCCGCATCTACTCGCCGCGCCATCGACTGTTCTTCTGCGCGCGCCCGCTCGAGTTGGCTTTGCGTGACCTTCACGAGACGGCTTTGCAGATAAGCTTGATAAAATGCACGTCCCACTTGCATCAGCGTATCGTGCTCCGACGCATTCAGTGACGCGCGCGCTTGGCGAATACTAGCATAACTATTAATCGTCGATAGAATGGAGGACGCATCGAAAACTGGTGCAGTCAGTGTTAACCAGCCTACCGAGCCGTCGGTTGCAGGAGGCACCTGGCGGCCAATGAGTTGCGTACGAAAGAGTTCGCCCGCAACGCTTAACTGTGGCAGCAAGTTCGCCAGCGTGCGCCGCGTGATGCCCTGCTGCACCGCGATTTGCTCTTTGGCGATCAACACCTGCTCGTTTTTATGCATCGCCATTTGCATGCATTGCAAAAGAGAGAACTGCTCGCGGTTGTCAATTGGAATCAATGCGTAGAGTTTTTGCTCGCTGCTTAACTCGGCAAATTCTTGCTCGTATTGCTCGTCGAGATCGAGCATAGTTTGTGCAAGCATACCGCGCGCAAAAATAATTAAGGTAGCAATGACGAGAGATCTAGCTTTCATACGGATTTCTGTTTTTTCATGAGGATGTAGAAGGTCGGGATCACGACCAAAGTGAGCAGCGTGCCGAAGCTCAATCCTCCCACGAGCACAAAGCCAATCGCACGCCTCGCTTCACTGCCGGCGCCTTGCGAGAGCATCAGTGGAATAGAGCCAAACACCATGGCGGCCGTCGTCATCAAAATAGGTCTTAGACGGCGCTGTGCAGCAGTGATGATGGCATGACGCTTATCTTGCCCATCCCGCATTAACTGATTGGCGAAGTCTACGAGCAAGATACCATGCTTGGTGATGAGCCCTACCAAGGTAATAAGCCCGACCTGGCTAAAAATGTTGATGCTGCCTCGAGAGGCCCACAGCATGAGCAGAGCGCCGCACGAGGCCAACGGCACAGTCAGCAAAATGATAAAGGGATCAGTGAAACTCTCAAATTGAATTGCTAATACGCAGTAGATGAAAACAAGTGCCATGCCGAAAAGAAGAAGCATGAGCTGGGAAGATTCTTTTTGCTGTTTGGCGATACCCATAAATTCGTAGGAATAGTTTGATGGCAATGTTTGTGCGAGCTTTTTCTCGAGATAGGAGACACCGTCGGAAAGTCGATAGTTTTTGCCAAGGTCGGCCTCCAGGTTCGCTGCACGCATTTGATTGTGGTGAGCGAGCTGTTGTGGCTCAGCAGTAGGCAGAAGTTCTACAACCGAGCTGAGAGCAACCGGATAACCTTGGTCATTGGCAACATAGACTTCATGCAAATTGCTCGGAGATGTAGCTCCTTTCATGACCACGTTATAGCGTTGGCCATCCTTCATAAATTGAATGGCCTCGGCTTTGTCGAACATGGTTTCCATCGATTTGGCAACAGCCTTAGGTGTGACTTCCAAAAGGGCCATTTTCTTGTGATCAATTTTGGCGACAAGGCCTGGGAAATCTAGGTGCAAGTCATGATAAATATTCTTTAGCACGGAGTCTTTTGCACAGGCTTTTTCGAAGGCATCCATTTCTTTGGCAAGCTCTTTGTAAGTGGCAGGTGCTTGTATTGCGACGGAGAGATTACCGTGCCGACCGCTAATCGCATCAAGGCCTGGAAGGCCTGTTTCCCAACTCCAACCATGCGCCGTGGCAGAGGGAACTTCTGCAAGTTTGCCCCGGACGTCATTGATAATGGTTGCGGCAGATCGTTTACGCTCGGACCAATCTTTTAGGTTAGCGAAGACGTAAGATCCCTCTTCCATCACGATTGCCCCGATGCTCTGCACCTCGGGGATTTGAAGAAAGATCTTCTCAACTTTCTCTACATATTGCACGAGAACAGTATTTGGCTTTCCGGGCAAGGGTTCGACAAATGCCCCGACCAATCCGCGATCCTCGACCGGTGCAACTTCACCTGGGAGAATGCGAAACAAGAAAACCGACGACGAAAGCACGAGCGCTGCCAGCGCAAGAATTGTCTTGGGCCGCCTGAGCGAACTATTCAGGAAGTTATGATAATGCTCTTCTATCCATCGGAGCGCCACATCAATTTTGGGGAACATCTGATGCTGCTCGGAGCGTAACATGCGCGCGCACATCATGGGCGACAACGTGAGGGCAACGACGCCCGAGACGACGACACTCGCTGCAAGTGTTAACGCGAACTCAATGAAGAGCCGTCCGATCGTTCCTTGAATGAATGCGATAGGTGCGTACACGCTCGCCAGCGTGAAGGTCATTGCAACGATAGCAAAAGCAATTTCTCGACTACCCTTTTTGGCTGCTGCGAGCGGAGAAAGCCCTTTCTCGATGTGGTGATGGATATTCTCGACCACAACAATCGCGTCATCGACCACCAAGCCCACTGCGAGAACCAAGGCGAGCAATGAGATTGTATTAATGGAGAAGCCAAAGAGTTGCACGAACGCGAGCGTGCCGATCAAAGAGATCGGGATGGTCACGAGGGGGATAAGTGTGGCGCGTAAGTTACGCAAGAATAAGAAGATAATGCATAGCACCAGCAACCCGGCTTCAAGGATCGACCTTTGAATGCTGTGAAGGGATTGGCGAATGAAATTGGCGTTGTCGGTCACAATATGAATCTCAACACCGTCTGGCAGGCTCTGCCTGATGTTGGGCATCAATTTGCGGATGGCATCCGAGATACTAAGCGGATTTCCATCACTGGCTTTGATAATGCCAGCAAACACGCCAGGTCGACCATTTGCGCGCACGATCTCGCGCTCATCGACGGATAAGCGTACTTCCGCGACATCTTTTAGAAGCACTACCGAATGATCGTTTTTTGCCAAAACCAGGTTTTCAAAGTCCTCCGGAGTTTCCATTGCAAGGCGCAGCGTCACCGGAAGCTCTTTGCGAAACTTACCGGCTGGAAGCGAAACTTGGTTTTGTGCTAAGACTTCGGCGACGTCTTCTGCGCTTAGCCCGTGGGCAAACAGCTTGAGACGATCAAGCGCAATTTCCATGGTGTATGGAGAGCCCATCACGCGCACAGAAGAGACGCCCTTGACGCTACGCAGTGTATTCTTGACATGAAGCTGCACAAAATGAGTGAGTTCGGCAAAGCTATGGGTCTTGCTCTCAAGCGTCAGCCACATGAATGGCTCGGCGTTGCCACCTTCTTGTAAAATACTTGGTTCCTTGGCACCCTTTGGCCAAAAGTCGCGGACACGCCCGATGTGATCGCGTATGTGGGCGAGGGCACTATCCATAGAGGTTTCTGGGTGAAAAGTCAGAGTGACTTTTGTCTGGCCCGACATCGTTGCTGAGACCATGGTGTCGAGACCTTGGATACCGGCTAACGCTTCCTCGAGCAAAAAGGTGAGATCAGATTCAATCACTTCGGCGCTGGCATTTGGATAGAGCGCGGTCACGGTGACGATTGGCACGGAAACGTTTGGATATTCTGCGACTGTCAAATTACGATAGGCTAGCAATCCCACAATCACGATGAGAGAATTCAAGATGACAGCGAACACCGGTCGCTTGATGAAAAATTCGGGTAGACTCATTTGTGGACCTGAACAGCCGCCCCGGGGTTAAGTTTGTTGTGACCGCGCGTCACTACGACGTCATTGGCATGCAAGCCATCCGTGATTTCCACGAGGCGATCGGCAGTCATACCCTTTTTAATGGGCGTCAACACTGCTTTATGCTTTTTCACAACGTAGACAAATTCTTTTCCGTCTTTGAGGAAAATAGCTTCGCTTGGAACTGCGATAGCTTGCGTGCGTTCTTTGGCAGCAACTTCCACATCGATATGGCTGCCTATGACGCAGTGAGGGCATTGCGCAAGTTTAGCGCGCGCGCGTCCCATTTGGGTTTCTGGATCAATGGCGCGCTGCACGGATATGATGGTGCCATTTTGATCAAAGACATGCACCTGCATGCCGACGTTGATTTGATGAACGAGTTTCTCGGGTACCGAGAACTCGACTTCAAGATGGCTGGCATCGTAGAACGCCACGAGTTCATCGCCAATTTGTACATAGGCGCCCTCGGATACGCGAAATACGCCACACGTGCCATTGAAGGGTGCTGAAAAAATAGTTTGGTTAAGGGCGGCTTGTGCTTCGCTAACAGCGATTTTTGCATCGGCCCATTTTTGTTTGCTTTCTTCTAGAGCTTGTTTACTGATATCCTTGTTCTCGTAGAGATGCTTCATGCGCTCATATTGTTCTTTCTCAATTTTGGCGTTGTGCTGCGCAAGCTCATAGGCTTCTGCGGATTCTAGATTCTTGAGTGTGATGAGGCGCGTGCCTTTTTTGATCTGTGTGCCCTCTTTGGCAAAAATATGATCGACGATACCCGCGACTTGCGCGGTGATATGAGATTCTTTTTGTGCTTTGATGGTACCGACGAGTTTGACGCGCTCAACCAGATCGGTGGGATGCACCGTGATGGCTTCTACCATTTTAGGCTTTTCGCCCGCATCCGCATGAAGATAGGGCACGAAAACAAGCAGGAAAAGGGCGACGCGGGTCCACATAAAAACAGCCTTAAACGATGGTGAAAAGGCACTCTGTCACAGATGCTGAATGAGCGCAACAATGGGGGTATTAGGCTTCTGCGTGGTAGCTTGATCGCACCAATGGGCCGCTTTCCACGCGCGAAAAGCCTAAACTTATCGCATACTTCTTGAGTTCTAAGAACTCTTCCGGTGTCGCATAACGCATAATCGCGTGATGCCACTGGCTTGGCCGCAAATATTGTCCAATGGTCAAACTGCTCACATCATGATCACGTAAATCACGAATCGACTGCATGACTTCTTCGTTGGTTTCACCAAGGCCAAGCATGATGCCAGATTTCGTTAGAATATGCGGCGCGCGTGCATGTGCAAGCTTCAGAACAGCCAGGGAGCGCCGATACTGTGCACCCGAGCGAATTTTCGGCGTGAGGCGTTCGACTGTCTCTAGATTATGGTTAAACACAACGGGCGCCGCATCCAATACCACCTGAATGGCATTCTCGTCGCCCGAAAAATCAGGCACCAACACTTCGAGAGAAATATTGGGCACCTCCGCCCGAACTGCTTCGAGGCAACGCGCAAAATGCATCGCACCGCCATCTGGCAAATCATCACGTGTCACCGACGTGATCACTACGTACTTGAGGCCCATCGCTTTCACTGTTGCAGCAAGGCGTTTGGGCTCATCGAGATCAAGTGGCTTCGGACGCGAGTAAGAATTGACATCACAAAAGCGACACGCCCGCGTGCACACATTGCCCATGATCATGAACGTCGCTGTGCCACGCTCCCAGCACTCCCCGATATTGGGGCAAGACGCAGATGAACAAACCGTGTGCAAGCGTTCTTTGGTGATCAGTTGGCGCAAATGCGTATAGTTTGGCCCAGTCGGCGCACGCACGCGTAGCCACTCTGGTCTTACAATTCGCTCTGCAGGCGCAATCATCAGGGTGCCGTCGTCCATGTCTCAAGGGTTTGTTTTAGGTCAGCCATGAACATGTCTGCAGTTGCACCGTCGATCAAGCGATGATCGAAAGATAAACTGAGCCAACCCATGTTGCGAATGGCAATCACATCGCTGCCATCGACTTCGATGACGACGGGTTGTTTCTTAATGTTGCCAACGCCAAGAATCGCGACTTGTGGCTGATTGATAATCGGCGTGCCAATGATCGCACCGTAGTTGCCAGGATTGGTGATCGTGAATGTGCCGCCAGACAGCTCATCGGGCTTGATCTTCTTGGTGCGGACGCGCGTGCCCACGTCAGCGATGGAGCGTGCAAGACCGCGTAGGCTAACCTGATCGGCGTTGCGAATTACCGGCACCATCAAACCTGGTTCCGGTTCTTGGATGGCCACTGCAATACCCAGGTGGATATCTTTCTTAAATTTAATCTTATCGCCGGCGACTTCAGCGTTGATGTAAGGATGGCGCTTGAGTACCTGACAAACTGCAGCAGCCAAGAAAGTCGTATAGGTCAACGACATACCTTCTTCAGCTTTAAATCGATCTTTATGTGCCAAACGAACACGATCGATTTTACTATAGTCAACTTCGAAAAAGGTCGTGACGTGCGCGCTAGTGCGTCGTGAAGCAATCATATTTTCCATGATCACACGACGCATGGTCGACACTGGCTGGAGCAGCTCTCGCTCCCCAACAGGAATAGAGACTTGTGGCGCACCAGGGCGTGGAGCGGAGAGGCCTTTTGGTCCTTGACTCCGGTAAGCGATGTATTGCAGCAAATCATCTTTGCTGATGCGTCCATCTCGGCCGCTGCCCGGAAGCAGATCGAGCTCGTGTTGGCCAATCTGATTGTCAGTGGCTATCTTGCGCACCAGCGGCGACAAAAATCTTCGCATATCACCCGTCGTTGCCGGTGCGGGTTGTTCCGGAGTAGGAGAGGCTGCGGGAGCAGGCGGAGCCTTGGGCGTTTCGACAGCTTTTGCTTCTTTTGTTTCTGGCTCCGCCTTGGCTTCTTCCGGAGCTTTTTTGCTTGGCGTCGCCTCGGGCTTTTCGGCTGTTGCTTGGGAGGCTTCGCCGGCGGCACCCACCATTCCAAGTACTGTACCAACTGCGACGGTTTCACCGGGGCCTACTGCTATATTAAGCAATACACCACTTGCAGGAGCAGGAATTTCCGCTTCGACTTTGTCCGTCGAGATAAGAAGAATGTTCTCGTCTTTCTGTACTTTATCGCCAGGCGACTTCAGCCATTTGACAATCGTCCCCTCGGCAATTGATTCACCGAGTTGAGGCATAATAATTTTTTCAGCCATAACACTCTCCATTCACAGTTGCGGCTCCGTCATATCATGTGATGCCGCTCTTTTGTTGAAAATTTCACAAAGGTTTTTGGTGACCACACCGCAGATATCTGCGTAGGTCGGAACTGGCTGCGCGCGTTTTGTTAATTCGATCGCAAGGCTTGTCACGCCACGGCCAGTCAGGCCGCAGGGTACGATGCAATCGGTGAATTTAGCAAGCTCTGTCGTCACATTGATTGCAAATCCATGGCGGGTGATTCCCTTCGAAATGCCCACCCCGATTGCCACCAACTTACTATTTCCCACCCAAACGCCGGTCATCCCGGGAACTGTATGGCAGCCTGTAACGCCAAACTCTTCGCAAGTGCGAATGAGTGCTTTCTCAAGGCCTCGCACATAGGCGCCCACATCCGGCGTGGCAGATTCAAGTTGCATCACCGGATATCCGACGAGTTGCCCAACGCCATGAAATGTAATGTCACCGCCGCGGTCAGTCTCGACCAACTCGATTCCGCGTGCTCGCAACTCTTCCTCCGGCACGAGCAAGTGTGTACGCCCGTGCTGGCGGGTGATGGTAATGGTGTCTTGATGCTCGAGTAAGAGAAGCTGTGGCCCCAAACGATCAATGTCAGCCATCGCTGCTCGCATGACCGCCATACCGTCGATGTAAGGGATTCCCGTGCCCAGAAAACGGACACGGAGCGCATCAGCCATGAATCGCGCGGCCAGTTGCTACTGAAGCCGCCTCATAGATAGATTCGTAAAGCGTCGGATGCGCATGCACTGTTCGTGCGACGTCATCGATAGTGGCTTCCATCTGCATTGCAAAAGCTGGTTCGGCGAGAAGTTCTGTCGCGTCGGGGCCGATGATATGTACGCCCAAAATTTCCCCATACTTCGCATCAGTCACAAACTTCACAAACCCGCGCTTCTTGCCCAAGATGCTGGCTTTACCACTGCGGGCAAAATCAAATTTGCCAATTTTAACTTCGTAGCCACGTTTTTTTGCTTCTTCTTCGGTCAGTCCAGACCATGCTACCGGTGGATCGGAGTACACGCATGATGGTGTGTGATCATAGTTTAACGGCGTCGGATTTTTGCCGGCCATATGCTCAGCGGCAATGATGCCCTCAGCAGAGGCAGTATGTGCCAACCAGGGCGTATTCACGCAGTCCCCAATCGCATAGATGCTCGGTTCATCAGATTGCATGTACCCACTGACGGCGATAAAACCTTTCTCTAGCTTCGCTTTCGTTTTTTCAAGACCAATATCACTGGTAAGTGGCGCACGGCCGATACAAACCAGCACGTAGTCTGCGTCGACGACGATCGACTCGCCTGATGCACTGGTCAAGGTGGTGCGGGTGCTGTCTTTCTTGTTCGAGATCTCTGTCACTTTCGCGTTGAGGTGAAACTTCACACCCTGCTGCTCAAACTGGGTCATCAACTCTTTAGAACAGTCCGGGTCGGCCGGTGCCAAAGCACGCGGCAATGCCTCGATCACAGTGACCTGCGTGCCCAGACGTGCAAACACCGAGGCAAACTCAATACCGATGACACCGCCACCGACGATAGCAAGCGAGCCTGGAATATGATCAAGCTCAAGAATACTGTCGGAGCTCAAAATGCGTTTGGAAAATGCTGCAAAAGGTAACGCTCGGGGCGTAGAACCCACAGCGATCAAAACGTTCTTGGTGCTCAACTCGGTTTTTTTCTTGCTGGCGTCTTCAACGACGACCTTGCCAGCTCCAGCTAATTTCCCAAAGCCGCTAAATACATCCACCTTGCGCGATTTCATCAGATGGGCAACGCCACCAGCATTGGTGCTGACAATGCGCGACTTATAAGCTTGCACCTTGTCCCACTCAACACGTACGCCTTCCGCTTGGATGCCGATTTTGGATGCCTCTTTCATTTCGCTGTAAACATCAGCAGCATGCAAGAGCGCTTTGGTGGGAATACAGCCGCGATGCAGACAAGTGCCGCCGAGGGCCTTGTCCTTTTCTACGATCGCTGTTTTAAGGCCAAGAGCACTGGCACGAGCGGCGGCGACATAGCCACCTGGCCCCGAACCAATGACGACAAGATCATAAGTTTGCGACATATAGGGTATTTCTTATTTGAGTTTGGTTTCTTTGAAATCCACATGCTTTTGCATTTTGGGATCATATTTTTTGAGCACCAATTTGTCTTTGGTGTTGTTCTTATTTTTTTGCGTGACATAGAAAAAGCCTGTTCCAGCTGTGGACTCAAGCTTAATCAATTCGCGGTTACCTTTTTTTGCCATGACAGGACCCCAGTTTTAATCTTTACGCGCAGACCGGGGTACCATAATACCGGACTCAAGTCTAGAGCGGTTTGATCAAGTACAGATGATTTGGTGGGCCCGGAAAGAATCGAACTTTCAACCGCCGGATTAAGAGTCCATTGCTCTGCCAATTGAGCTACGAGCCCGAAAACAAATCTGTACCATGAACGCCCGATATCTAACGGATGGTGCATTGGGCTGTCAAGACCGGTGTTGACCAAAACTTTAAAATGCCACATGTTGCCCGTTCACAAAATAAGTCCTCTGACAGCTGAGCTGTGAATGACTTGGGAGCAATACTGATGAAAATGGGTCTGTTGGCTACTAAAGTTGGAATGACGCAAATATTCGTGAACGAGGGTGTGCGCGTACCGGTGACGGTTTTGCAAGTGAAGCCGAACGTCGTTTTGGCACACAAAACCATGGAACGCGATGGTTATACCGCTATTCAATTTGGTTACGGCGAGATTCGTGAAAAGCTCCTCTCAAAGGCAGAAATCGGCCACAGCAAAAAAGCTGGCGCGGGCCCAATGCGTGATCTGTGTGAGTTTCGGGTGCCTGAAGACAAGCTTGCAGAGTTTGCCGTCGGTACAACGCTAGGAGCTGCGTTTTTCGCCAATGCGAAATCTCTAGATATAAGCGGTACCAGCAAGGGTAAGGGTTTTGCCGGTGTAATGAAGCGCCACCACTTTTCTGGCTTTCCAGGTAGCCACGGTACCCACGAGTACTTCCGCCACGGTGGATCCATTGGTATGCGCGCGCAGCCGGGCAAGGTGCTTAAAGGTAAGCGCATGGCTGGCCAAATGGGCAATGAGCGTGTGACGCAAAAGAATCTACGTATTGTACAAATTATGGAAGAAGAAGGCCTCATCTTGGTGCGCGGTGCAGTGCCCGGCTCCAGGGGAAAAGTGGTTGAACTTCGCGTGTCGAATCGTGCTCCGAGAGCATTGCATGGCGTAGGCGGAGCGCAGGTTGAAGAAGCCAGCAAGAATCCAATGAAGGCTTCCAAAGCAGGCACCAAAGCCAAGCCGGCAGCAGCACCTAAGAAGAAATAGAAATAAGGCAGGATAAATATGTCGGCAGCAATTGATGAACTAACAGTTAACTGGGAAGAAGACGGCCAGCTCAAAGTCAAAGAGGTTGCCAAACACGTGCTTTCAAAGGGTGCTTGGGCCACTGTGATGTTTTTGTATGTGGAGATGGACCCGCAGACCAAGGAATACCGAGATCCCAAAATCAGTATTCGGCGGTATCGCAAGCGCGGCGATCAATATATGTTCCAGTCAAAGTTCAACATTTCGTCGGCTGCTCAGGGCAAAGAGATCGCGCGCATGATTCATGAGTGGTACAAAGACGGCGATGGGGAATCGGCGGAATAGTGTGGCTGCCGAGATGAATTTTCGGTTGAACACAAAAGTCTCGCCGCTTAAGTAGCAGGTCCATTCTCGCGGCGAGTTTTTGGGCAAGTTCAGCGCTGTTTTTTGCCAAAATTCTGAGTCAAATCCAAGTTTGTGACGTGGCCGCAAATGGGAAATCCATCGGGGTACTGCAACAATCACGGCAGTTCCCTGATACCTGCGCATGAATCCAATCAGATGATTCCTGCTCTCTCCGGAGAATGAAAGCGGTACATAATCGCCCCGCATAAATAGATCTTCCGAGGAGCGACGCAACGCAAGTAACTTGTGCGCGAGGTCGAGTTGCATGTCATCGAGGCAGGGCGTTTGTGGCGACAGAATTTGCAGCGTCAGCATAGACGTCTTGTTGATTTCGGCAAAGAAGCTGACTCTCTTTTTTTCGATGAACTCGGACGCTAGATCGAGCGAAATGCCATCTTCTATAAGAGGCTGCTCACCGACGATGTTCAGCGCAAGCGATTGTAGCTTCCCCCGCGTTTTGTTAAGCAGATGAAAGTGCCTCACGGCGTTTCCCGGAGCTGGGTGTCCTCGTAGATGCAGGTGTCGCCTACGCAGCGTGCGCAACCCATCCGGATGCACGAAAAGCTGCAAGGCAGCTTGCGTCCACTGCGCGTCGGTATCGCAAGGCGAGTCATTCAATACCTGTAAGGTTCCATGAGCAGAATCACTGAGTTGATTGAGCTTCGCTGAACTATTGACGTTGATTGGTAGTTGAAAAACGTCAGCAGGGGATGGTTCCCCGACGAGGCTAAAGTGCTGTTGATCGAGAAGCGCCCATAAAAAGTTTGCACCACAAGCGCTAAAAAAGTTCTCAAAGACCCGAAAACGATTTGGGCTAGCTGATATCCACCTGGACAATTCAATCTTGAGTTCTTCGATCCCTGCAAACTTTCTGAGCACAGCAAATTCAAATTTGGCGCTGATAGCCAAAAGCGCGTCATATTCTTCTTTGCGCACGATGGGTCTCGCGACCGAAGCGTAATAGACCTGATTGAGAATCTCGGCGTAGGTATGGAGTGCAATTGGCAACCGATGTTTTTTGTAGCTGAAGAAGAACAGATGTTTGGCGTTGCACTGCAAACGCAGCTTTCCCGCGCAAATCGATCCTTCGATGGGCTCTTCAAGAATAGGTGATGCAATGGGTAGCACCGTGCCCCGAATCCGAGGAAGGTCAAAGAGGGCAAGGTGCTTTGATAGCATTCCCCTCTCAAGTACATCTCGCCAGTATGGGTTGTCGATCGAAGCTTCCAAAAAAGGCGGGGCCGGATTGGTGAGCAAGCCCATAGATGGATTTTGCTTTGCCAATCCATGCAACAGTTCGCGCAGCTTTTTTTCGCCACCTAGCTTATCGCTGACCTTGTTGAAATCGGCTCTCGAAAGAAGCTCAGAGATATGCAAATGGGAGAAGTGGTTTGCTAACCACCCGAGGTCTTGGGCAGGAAAATCCTTCAGCTTATAAACTGCGGTTGGGTTTTTTAGCATCTTCGACGAGGAGGGCTAGAATTTTCTCTTGTAGCGCTAGATACGGCGATTTCGCCCCGGTGAAACCGTTGACCATGATGGCGAATGCAAGAATATCCCCACCCGGGGTGGTAAGATATCCTGCGAGAGAACTTACTCCAGAAAGCGAGCCGGTCTTGGCGCGGATTTTCCCTCTCATGTCCTCCTGTGAGAATCGGGTCGCTAGAGTTCCATCGAGGCCGGCAAGCGGCAGTGACGCGATAAACTCCGGAGCGATATGAAAGTCATTCCACGCGTAGAGCAACAGCTTGACCATTTGGGTAGGACTCATCAGGCTATAGCGTGATGCACCAGACCCATCGGCAACCGACGCGTGCTTCAGGGAAACACCAGCATTATTACGGAGGAAACTCTGCACAGCTTCAAGCCCACCATCAAATGTCCCAGGCAATGGTCCAGTCTTGGCACCCATGGTTTTGAGCAAGCATTCCATTCCGTGGTTGTTGGAGGCTTTCATGAAATCAATGAGCATTTCGCTCATCTGGCGTGAAACGTGTTCTGTTAACCTTACTGTTTGCTGGGGTGTTTTCTCGACGCGGATATTTCCGTTAAAACGAATTCCCGCTGCTTTGAGCTTCTCTTGCAAAATGTGGCCAGCGAACAGATTGGGATTTGAGACTGCGAACGTTTTATAGACGGGTGCAGCATCAACAGGGAGTTCACCGCTGATATCGATGGCATCATGTTTTATGAGTCCCTGTTGCTCAGCAGTGGTAACGCGGAGGTCATTTAAGTTTTGTGATGTTTTGGCTTTGACATCAAGTCGAATAAAATTAGAGTAGGGTTCGAAGATAGCCTGTACTTTCTCGCCCACGCGATTGCCCGGATTGACGCGCACGACAAAGCGATTTTGATTGACGTTAACGCCGCTGATTGGGGCAGAAAACCCATGGGAAGCGTCGTCCCACATCCAGCCATTGCCATAATAGACGTCGTCAAAGACGCTTGCATCGATCACGATATCGCCTTCGATATTCTTGACTCCGAGCTGCAGGAGCTCATGGGCGAGCGTTGCCAAATCCATGTCGGTGAGTGTGGGGTCACCTTGGCCAATCAGAAACAGATCCTGAACGATGTGCTTCTTGCGATTGAACCCTTGGGTGGCAAGCTTGGTGGTATAGCGAAAACCGGGGCCGAGGTTTTGCAGTGCTGCAGCAGCGGTTACCAATTTCAGCGTGCTCGCTGGCGTATAGAGCCGATCGGCATCGTGCGCGTAAATCACCTGGCCGGACTGCACGGAACTGATTAGCACACCGATATGCGCATTTTGCCCTTCTGTTGCGATCCAGGAATCGATTTGGTTGACCAACGAATTTCCAGCAACAGGCGGTACGGGCTTTGGCCGCTCATATTCGCTTGTTGTTTTGCAAGCAACCATTATAAGCAGTAGTATCAATATGAAATGTTTCATGGATGGTAGTGTGACATGTTACTAAATTCTCGTAAACGTAATCTTTTAATTTCTGTTTTAGTCGGCGTCATGATTTGGTTTTTGCCTCCGCCAGAGGGTGTTGATCTCAATGGCTGGAAGCTGTTTGCGATCTTTGTGGGCACGATCGCGACGGTGGTGCTCGATGCGCTGCCGATGGGCGCGGGTACCCTACTGGGCTTAACGGTCGCAGTATGCACCAAAACGATGCCGTTTAAAGAAGCGTTTTCGGGCTATGTGAGCGAGGTCACGTGGCTAGTTTTGATCGCTTTCTTTATTGCACATGGTTTTATCCAAACGGGTCTTGGCAAGCGCATCGCGTATTGGATTGTGGCGTTGGTGGGCAAGAGAACCGTTGGTCTTGCATATGGTCTGTCGTTTGCCGATCTTTTGCTTGCGCCTGCTATTCCAAGCGTGACTGCGCGGGCAGGTGGGGTGGTTTTCCCGATTGCGCAGTCGTTGGCGTATACATTTCAGAGCAGAGCTGAGGATGGCACGGCGAGGCGTATTGGTGCCTACCTCATCATGGTTGCATTTCATGGGACGGTGATTACCAGCGCGATGTTCTTGACGGCGATGGCAGCAAATCCACTGGCTGCGAAACTAGCTGGGCAAGCCGGTGTGCAAATCACCTGGGGCAATTGGGCGCTTGCTGCTTTGGTGCCTGGGCTTTTGAGTCTTGCGGTGATGCCCTGGGTGATCATGTGGGCGTATCCGCCCGAGCTTAAGGCGACGCCTCATGCGGTGGAGCATGCGCGTCGTGAGTTGCATGCGATGGGCCCAATGAGCAGGGCTGAAAAGTTGATGGCCGTCGGATTTGTTGGTCTTTTAGCGTTATGGATTTTTGGCCCTCTGGTGAAAATTGACGCGACGACGACCGCGCTGCTAGGTCTAGCGTTTTTGTTGGTGACAGACGTGCTCAGCTGGCAGGATTTATTGAAGCAGCACAATGCATGGGAAACCTTCATTTGGTTTGGTGCGTTGATTGCGCTTGCGGATGGGCTGAATAAGTTTGGCCTCGCTGCATGGTTTGGCAATTGGGCGGCTGCACTGCTCGGTGGTACGCATTGGGGCGTGGCGGTTTTGGGCCTGTTTTTGATTTACTTCTATGTCCATTATTTCTTTGCCAGCAGCACTGCGCATGTTGGGGCGCTCTATCTCCCGTTCTTGTTAGTCGGCATTAAACTTGGTGCACCGCCACTCATGACTGCATTGGCGTTTGCTTTTGCAAGCAATCTATTTGGTGGGTTGACGCACTATGGTTGTGGTCCGGCGCCGATTTTGTATGGCGCGGGTTTTGTGTCGCTCAAAGATTGGTGGCGGGTGGGCTTTATTATGAGTGTGGTCAATATTGTGATCTGGCTCACGGCTGGTGTGGCTTGGTGGGCATGGCTCGGTTATTGAAATTCCCCCTTTGGAAAAGGGGGCGGGGGGATTTCGCATTCTAGTCAGCAAGCCTAGCAGTCTTTTTAATTATTTCCAGCTCACGCACGACTGCCAAATCTTTGGCTCGGCCCAGAGCTTTTTTCGAGGTGATAAGATCTTGGAGCGAAATCACCTTGCATTTTTTACCGAAGATTTCAATCTCGTCCGCCTGTGCACACACTCGGTCAAATGATCCTACACCTGTGACTTCACTTACTACATCCAGCACGCCTAGATCTGTCTCAAGGTAAATGTTCCTCAGATTTGCTGTATCTGTTGGAAATTGCAAAAACGACAGTTTTTTGCTCGTCATTCTATGGGCAGGATGAAAAGCAGAGAGGCAGCGGCGCATCTCTTCAACCTGCTTTGGATCGACTAGCATGCAGATATCAAGGTCCTGAGTGACCATTGAGGATCCGTGAACAACGCTCGCAAATCCACCGATTAATACAAAATTGATGTTTGCGTTTAACAGCAGTTCAAGCAGATTGCCAAGGCTTTGCATGGGTTAAGAACCTTCCCGCGTTTTTCAGGGCTTGCATGAATCGGAGTGCATCGTCGTGCTTTTGAATGCGCTGTTCGTAAGAAAGGCGTAAGTTGATCGCGATCAGAGAGATGTCGACATCATGTATTTCATGATCTTGATTGGCCTGTGACGCATTTTTTCTTGAGCGCATACAAGTACTCATAGAGGATTTTTGTTTGCTTTCCAAGGTATAGCGAAAAATTAGAAAAAGAGAGAAGGAGCGGTGGAGTCGGTAAAGGACTGGTGGCGGGTGGGTTTTATCATGAATGTGGTTAACATTGTGATTTGGCTCACCGCTGGCGCGGCTTGGTGGGCATGGCTTGGTTATTGAAATTCCCCCTTTGGAAAAGGGGGCAGGGGGATTTCACATGTTGCCGCAGCGACGTCCCCTTTTCAAGGTGGAACAGGTTAACTCCGATTGCCAAGACGTAAATGGTCCAACCCCGCATCAACAATAGCATCAAGTGCCTTGCTCACCGATTTGTGCATCTGCTTTGCAGCTTTCGCTAAAAGATAATGGCGATCGCTCGACGTTCTATAAGCGATATTGCCCTTGTAAGCTTCTTTATTGATGGGTTCAGGGATGGGGTCTCCCTGCTTGAGATAAAGTTTGATGGATGCTCTTAAGGCGTCCTTAATCTCTTTCATTCCCTCTTCAATAGTTTTTGCGTCGGTGCATACACCAGGTAATTCATTCACTCTGATAATGAAGTAATCCTCTCCATTGTCAGACGCCTGTTCAATTGTGTACGACCATTTCAAATGAAGATAATAATTGAGATTTTTAGTAGTCATGGTCTTGTAATACCTCCTTTAAATCGTTCAGTTGATAGGGCAACAGTTCTGTTCTTTTTTTGATGGAAACGTTTCGAGCATAACCCTTCTTGCGGAATACATGGTGGGAGCCGCAGACTTCGACCTCAAAGCCAAGCCTTTTGAGTAAAGTTTCTGCTTCTTGGTAAGAAATCGTCCTGCCATCAAGAATTTTCCTGATTAACTTTTCGATCTTGCTCATATAGAATTGATATCATTTTTGATATCTTTCATCAAGCATAAAGGCACTTCCCGCAGTGTGGGAGGTCGGAAAATCCCCCTTGCCCCCTTTTTTAAAGGGGGAATCTTATCCGGCCGCGCTGCTTGGGGTTGGATATTGACTTAGACCCGGTTTGGCGGTAGATGCGTGGCCAGAGGTCGGCCATGGAAATTAACATCACCATTTTGATCCAAATCGGATTGTTTTTGTTTTTATTCGGCTGGCTATCGCAATTCCTATTCGCCCCTTTTATGCGCCTCTTCGATGAGCGCGAGCGCCGTATTGAAGGCGCTAAGCATGAAGCAGTGGAGCTGCAAGAAGCAGCTCAGCAAAAGTTGCAAATGGCAGAAGAAAAGGTCAGGAGCGCGCAAAGCGAGGCCAGACAAGTGTTGGCAGAACTCAAAGCTGAGGGACTTTCTCATCAGCGCAACATTCTTGATAGTGCGCGCGCTGGTGCGCAAGAGAAGCTGACTGAGGCGCGCGCCATACTGGCCCACGAAAGCCAAGGCGCGCAAGCGAAACTTTCGGGTGAAGTGAAGCAAATCTCAGAACTCCTGCTCGCAAAAGTTCTTGGTGAACATGAGATGACGCCGGGTTCTTCTACACAGCGCGTTGTGAAAATGGAGTGCTCAAGTGCATAGCAGCAACGAGATCAACTGGTGGCAAATGGGGAGCGAATTTGCCGATAGGCCAGCTTTTGGTTGGTACTCTCTTACATTTTTGATGTTTGTCATCATCCTGTTTTACGCCGTGCGCAAACCTTTGATGCTATATCTTGAGGCGCGTTCCAAAGATATTAGAACTGCTATCGAAGAAGCTAAGCGCGCAAAGGCTGACGCGGATCAAAAGCTTAAAGAATATGATGGTCGTCTTGCGGGGCTCGACCAAGAGCTCGAGAAAATGCGCGCCGATTTTGCCAAGCAGGGCGAACTGGAAAAGGCAGAGCTTTTGAAAGCAGCCGAGAAACTTGCAGAGCAAATTGGCAAAGACGCTGAGGAGCAAATTTCTGCAGAGCTGCGACAAGCGAAAAATCAGCTCCGTGCGGAAGCTGTGGAGCTCGCGAGTAATTTGGCGACCAAAGAATTGGCGCATCGTGTTAGCCCGGATATGCAGAGAGAATTTCGCAACACCTTCGTCAACGACTTGAAAGAGATTAGGCATTAACCCATGCGTGAAGAAAAAATTGCACAACGTTATGCAAAGGCGCTGATGCTGGTCGCAACTGATGACGCTTTGCTGCTCCGCATCGAGAACGAACTTGCGGCGTTTGCCAAGCTTTGCGGCGAGAAAAAGAGTTTATTTGATGAGCTGTTGGAGAATCCAAGCTTTAGCAAGGAAGATCGCGTCAACGTGATTAAGCAGATTGCCCAGCAGTTTGCTGTGCATGAACTGGTGCAGAAGTTCTTGGTTTTATTGGTCGAGAAGGGTCGCGCTAAATATTTGCCCTCGGTGCATGAAGCTTTTTTACGTGAGATGGATGCACATCTGGGGCGTGTGCGTGCGCGTATCACCAGCTTTACGACGCTGGAGCAAGATGCTGTGGCAGCAATCGCGGATGCGTTGCAAAAGCGTGTGGGTAAGAAAGTTGTGCCCGAAGTACGAGTCGATACGTCGGTGCTGGGTGGAATGAAAGCCAATATTGGTGGCCTCCTATTTGATGGCACTTTGCAGACCAGGCTAGCCAAACTCAAGCAAGCTTTGGCGGAATCCCCGGTTTAAGAATTTTTGGAGAAGGGTTTTATGGAATTGCGAGCAGAAGAAATCTCGAGAATCATTAAAGACCAGATTAAGGACTTTGATGCGCGGACACAAGTGGCGGAAACTGGCACGGTGTTGTCTGTAGGCGACGGTGTGGCGCGCGTCTATGGGCTGGAGCGCGTGCAGGCTGGTGAGCTGGTGGAGTTCACCGGTGGCGTCAAGGGTCTTGTGCTCAACCTCGATGAAGATAGCGTCGGTATTGCCATCATGGGTAGCGATACCAATATTCGCGAAGGCGATGTGGTGAAGCGTACCGGTAACATTGCCGATGTCGCCGTGGGTGATGCTGTGCTGGGCCGTGTGCTCAATGGTCTTGGTGATCCGATTGATGACAAAGGCCCGATTTTGGGGACAGGCCGACGTCATATTGAAACCAAAGCCCCGGGTATTATTGCCCGTGAGCCGGTGTCGGAGCCTTTGCAAACAGGTATCAAAGCCATCGATGCCATGATTCCCGTCGGTCGTGGTCAGCGTGAGTTGATCATTGGTGACCGCCAAACTGGCAAGACGGCGATTGCGATCGATACCATCATTAACCAGAAATCTACTGGCGTAAAATGTGTGTATGTGGCTATTGGTCAGAAGCAATCTACTGTGGCTCAGGTCGTCGACAAGTTGCGTAAGCATGGCGCTATGGATTACACCGTGGTGGTTTCTGCGACGGCATCTGACCCAGCGCCATTGCAGTTTTTGGCTCCCTATACAGGCTGCGCGCTTGCTGAATATTGGCGAGACAATGGTGAGCATGCGCTCATCATCTATGACGATTTGTCGAAGCAAGCTGTTGCTTATCGCCAGCTGTCGCTGCTCTTGCGTCGTCCGCCGGGCCGCGAGGCGTTTCCTGGCGACGTGTTTTATCTCCACAGCCGTTTGCTAGAGCGTGCTGCGAAGATCACGACCAATGAGAAAGAACTGGCGGCCTATCCACAGATCAAAAAGGGTGGCGGTAGTTTGACCGCATTGCCGATTATTGAGACACAGGCGGGTGACGTTTCTGCATACATTCCCACCAACGTGATTTCGATTACCGATGGTCAGATTTATCTGGAAACCGATTTATTTTACGCGGGTCAGCGCCCAGCCGTGAACGTTGGTTTGTCGGTATCTCGTGTAGGTGGTGCGGCTCAGGTTGCGTCGATGAAGCAGCTTGCTGGTACCATGCGTTTGGACTTGGCTCAATACCGTGAATTGGCGGCATTTGCGCAGTTTGGTTCTGATCTTGATAAGGCCACGGTAGAGCAGATTGCTCGTGGTGAGCGCGTGTTCGAGCTCTTGAAGCAAGGGCAATACTCGCCTATCGGCGTCGAAGAGCAGATCGTGCAGATTTTTGCTGCTACGCAGCCACGTAGCAAAGAATCGAATGAGACTTTTGTGCGGCGCTATCCGGCCAAAGAGATCCCACGCTATGCGGTGGAGCTGGTGCAGTTTATGCGCGCGCAGCATCCGGATGTCTTGACTGATATCCGCAGCAATCCGAAGCGTAAGATCGACGATGCGATGCGTGAGCGTTTGAATACGGCTTTGTTGGCATTTGAGCAAATCTTTGAAGTGAAACAGGCGAACTAATATGGCGTCGCTTAGAGACATACGAAAGCGCATTCGGAGTGTGAAGAGCTCCGAGAAAATCACCAAAGCCATGAAGATGGTGGCGGCGTCGAAATTGCGCCGCGCGCAGGAAGAAGTGCGCAAGGCACGGCCTTATGCGATGAAGCTCGAGGAAGTGATTGGCCACCTGGCCATGCGTGTGGCGTCGCAGGGTGAGACGCCTCATCCCTTGTTGCTCGATCGTCCGGAGAAGAAGCGTGTCGAGATATTGGTGCTGACGTCCGACCGTGGGCTATGCGGAGCGTTTAACTCCAACATTGTTCGTCGTACCCAGCGCTTTTTGTTCGACATGAAGCCTAGCCATGAAGAGATTCGCATCTCCACACTTGGTAAAAAGGGTTTCGATGCGTTTACGCGTGAAGGTCTCCCAATTCGCACAAACTATACCGGCGTGCTTGAGAAGGTGAACTTTAAGAAAGCATCCGAGATCGCTAAAGAAGTTTGTGCTTCTTACGTGGCCGATGAGCTCGATGCTGTTTGGCTTGTTTATAACGAGTTTAAGAGCGCCATTTCGCAGAAAGTGGTGGTGAAGCAGATGCTGCCGATCGTGCCTGCGGTGGCGCCGCAGGGCGAGTCGCCGGTCGACTTTTTGTATGAGCCGGCGCAGGGCGAACTTTTGGAGCAATTATTGCCGCAATATTTTGCGACAGAGCTTTTTCAGGCATTTTTGGAATCAGTTGCCTCGGAATATGGCGCACGTATGACGGCCATGGATAACGCGACGCGCAATGCCAAAGAGATGATTGGCTCGCTGACCTTACAATATAACCGCGCGCGGCAAGCTGCGATTACCAAAGAGTTGATGGAAATCATTGGTGGTGCCGAGGCGCTCGCTTGATGAAGAAGCAGGACGCCGAGGCCTATCGGGTGTTCATCCGGACAAGTGCAATCGGCCTTGAAGTGGGGCTCAGCATTGTTGTAGGCTTTTTCTTAGGCCATACGGTGGATCGTTATGCGGGGACCAAACCGTGGGGATCTATTATTGGGTTTGTGTTTGGTGTGCTTGCGGCGGGGAAGACGCTTTATACGTTTTCGAAGAAATATCTCAAAGATAACCAAGATGATGAAAAATGACGGATAAACTTGAGGAAGGACGACAAGAGCTTTGGAAGCTGACCAAGTGGGCCGTTGTTGCTGTGGTAGCGGTGGTCGTTGGGTTGGCGTTGCTGAATCTGTTCTTTAGCATGCTTCCGATTTTGGTGGGATTCGTAATTGGCGCGTCGCTGTCGATTGGGAACTTGCATTTGCTTGGGCGGTCTTTTGCGTCGTTGATTTATAAGCAGAAGGCAGCGGGCAGGGCGGTGGCGGGGACGTTGCTGTCGTTTGCGCTGATGGGCGTGGCGGTTTGGTTTGTGGTGATTTTCTTCAAGAAGCTGTTGCTTGGCGTTGCGCTCGGGTTAGCTAGCCCGCTGATTTTTGGGCTGCTGTATGCGGTGACATCGGACAAATCGAAGGGAAACTAGACCCGTTGACCTTGGGTGTGTTTTGGGGCATGAAGCTGCTCTAAACTCCTCGCTCGAGATTCGTCACCCATGGATCATCACCACTCCTGGTACAACTTTTTGCCTTGGTACGACGCGCTCTACCACTACTTCCAAGACAATTTCGCCGGCACCGTCGTGTTCAACGGCGGCATTATGCCGGCACATGGCCACTTCGAAACCATCCATCACTTGGTCGCTGGCGTACTCGTGATCCTCACCCTCGTGGTACTATCGCTCATGGCGCGTGCCCGCCTGCGCAACCTAGAAGAAGCCGTCATCCCATCACCAAAATTTAATCTCCTCAACTTCTTTGAAATGATTTTGCAAGTTGTGATGAACCTCATGCGCGACGTCATCGGCGACGACTACAAACGTCACGTCCCATTCGTCGGCTCACTTGCGCTATTTATTCTATTCTCCAATTTGCTCGGACTTGTCCCCGGATTCATCCCGCCCACCGACAATCTGAACACCACGCTCGCGTGTGGTCTTGTCGTCTTTATCTATTTTAACGTCCAAGGCTTCAAAGCCCACGGCATTGGCCACATCACCCACTTGGCCAACCCAATCGGCGAATGGTGGGGCTGGTTCCTCGCGCCGCTCCTGTTCCCCATCGAGGCCATTGGACTCTTGGTGCGGCCCTTTTCCCTCGGTGTTCGTCTCGCCGGCAATATGATCGGCGACCACCGCGTGCTTTTGGCTTTCGCTGGATTGGTGCCTTTTGTGGTGCCCTTGCCATTTTTTGCTTTGGGTCTATTGGTCGCTGTCATTCAAACGGTGGTCTTTTGTCTTTTAACTTGTGTCTATATTTCTTTGCATACGCAGGAAGCTAGCCACTAAACTTTTGGAGAAGGTTCATGAAAAACGTAGGTGTGAAATTTTTTGGTTTTATTGCAACTCTAACAATGGCTTCCGCTGCGTTTGCTGCTGAAGGGGTAGAGGGTGCTTCCTCTTCTCACTTCGGCCTCTATGCAATTGCTGCAGCGTTGGCGATTGGCTTGCCCGCCTTGGGCGGCACACTCGGCCAGGGCCGTGCGGCTTCGGCAGCGCTCGAGGGTATTGCGCGTAATCCAGGGGCGTCGGGTAAGATTTTCGTGCCGATGATTCTTTGTATGGCGCTGATTGAGTCGCTGGTGTTGTTTGGTTTGGTCATGGCCATTATGTTGTCGGGTAACATTCACTAAATGACTGAAACTTGGCGACAATTATCGATTACCGTCGCCGAGGAGTTCAGTGCAGATGTGCAGGCGCTGCTTCTTGCGGAAGGGGCGCTTGGGCTCGAAGTTGTCGATGACGAGACGCGGGCTGTGCCGGAGAAGCCGTTTGTGGCGCGGCATGTCGCGGAGATTGTGGCGACGTTTTCGAGCGGGAAATCCCCCTTTGTCCCCCTTTTTCAAAGGGGGGAAGTTATCTCGTATCGGTGGGGGGAGATTGCCGATCAGGGGTGGGAGGATCGGTTTCGGGCGGAGTGGAAGGCGTTTTCTCTCGGGGAAGGGATTTGGATTGTGCCCTCGTGGGAGCAGGCACAATTCAGTATGCCATCTGACGCTACCGTTGTTCTCTATCTCGATCCTGGGCTTGCTTTTGGCACAGGCCATCACGAAACTACGGCGCTCTGCGGGCGCGGTTTAGTTCACGCAGTTCGAAATTATGGTAGGCCAGAAGCGCTTCGTGTGCTCGACGTGGGTACTGGCACCGGTATCTTGGCTTTCATCGCTTTGAAACTCGGCGTGAAAGACGTCGTCGGTACCGATATAGACCACAAGGCACTCGAAGTAGCGATGGAAAACGCAAAAGTGAATCTTTGCGATGATCGCTTTCAAGTCACCGATGCGCAGCCAGACTACGCAGGCCAAGTTTTTGACATCGTGGTTGCCAATATTTTATCGCAGCCACTCATCGACATGGCCGCTCAAATCAAAGGCGCACTCAAGCCTAAAGGCAGATTGCTTTTGAGTGGTATCTTGCGCGATCAAGCAGAAGGTGTGCGCCGCGCTTATCAAGCACAAGGGTTGCTGCATCTGCAAACAGAAGAAGAGAATGGTTGGGTGCTGATCTCTTTTCAAGGATGAAAGAGCTTATGCAATCTCGCACTTTCTTTGTGTAATCCGAGTAATGAAGCCAGGCATATCGCTTCCGTGAGAGAATCAGCGTCGGCAGTGCCAGTGCCAACAATATCATCTGCAGTGCCATGAGCCGGGCTCGTGCGAGGTACCGTAAGTCCAAACGTAATGTTCGCCACGCGACCACCTGCAACGAGCTTATAGGGCGCAAGCCCTTGATCATGCATCATTGCCAGCACAGCATGTGGCCACTTGTCTTTGTGCACGCGATGCAAGTTGCCAAAGAAACCATCTGCTGGGACAGGACCTTCGACGTGCAGTCCTTCGCTTTGCAAACGCTGTATTGCCGGGATGATGATATCCTGTTCTTCCGTACCGATAAGGCCACCTTCGCCCGCATGGGGATTTAGCCCAAGCACGACGATGCGTATGTCTCCACTCGGCGTTTCACAAAGGTCAGACGCCGCATCGCGCAAACGCATCGTGAGTTTGTATATCTTGTCAGCGGTGATTTCCTCGGACACACGCTTGATGGGCACATGAATAGTCGCGAGCCCAAGCGCAAAAGTTGGCCCATAAAAACACATGAGCGGCGGGTCATCGTCGCTTTTCAAATAGTGATGGAGAAGCTCTGTCTGCCCTGCAAACGACTTTCCTTCCACATCTTTGAGCGCAGCTTTGCGTATTGGCCCGGTTACAATTCCCGTTAGTTTCCCAGATTGTGCGAGCTTGATGGCTTCGAGAAGCGCTTGTTTTTGCGCGACGAGTGCGTTGCCATCGGGAGGTGCGCCGGGTGTCACGAGAAGTGCAGGATCGTCGCTGTCTTCCTTGGTGCAGTAGACCATCTGCGGACCAAAACGCCCATGGATCAGAACAAGATGGCCATTGCGTTCCGCCTTGACCTCCCGCATTCCCGCGCACCGCATGAGATGCCCAGCGCTGCCACACCACATGAAGCGCGCACCGACGGGCAACGCAGCTGCAGCGATTGCTAAGGGAAATAGTTCTGGCCCAATGCCCGCCGGACATCCGGGTGTAAGCGCAAGCGTGACCATGGTTTTTGGTCCTTTATGCTGGTGGTGTTTTATGATACGCTGCGCAGCAAAATAAGTCTATCGTCGGAGCGTGTCGCTATGTTGCCTGAACTGTTTCGTTTGCCAATCATTCATTTGCCTGTTCATACCTATGGCGTTATGATGGTCACCGGCTTTTTAGCCGCCCTCTATATTTCATACAGGCAGGGTCTGCGCCAAGGCATGCTCTACAATGATGCTTTGGATTTTGGCTTTTGGGCGCTTTTAGGCGGCATTCTCGGCGCGCGCATCGTCTTCATCATGGTGGAATGGCGATCTTATTTTATCGAGCGGCCTTTCGTCAAAGTAGAAGCGCTAGGTATCAATATCCCCGCGGTGTTTGCCTTGTGGCAAGGTGGCCTCGTCTTTTGGGGCTCTATGATTGGTGGTGCGGTTGCGTTTTGGATCTTTTGCCAAAAGCGTGGTTTGCCCAAAGCCCAGTTTGCCGATTTAATGGTTATTGGCATTCCACTCGCCCAGGTGTTTGGTCGTATTGGCTGTGTAGCGGCGGGTTGCTGTTACGGTTCTCCTTATTATCACATCGATGCAGTTGGCAAGGTTGTTTCTGACTTGCCGCTTGCGATGCGCTTTCCGATGGGTTCGCTCGCGTACAATGGTTTATTGGAGAAAGCGAGTCCGCAGCTCACGGAAGTCATGCACAATCTTGGCACCACACCACCACTTTTTCCTTCTCAACTTGCAGAAGCGTTTGGTGCGGCCGGTATCTTTTTTGTTTTGCTATTTGTTTCAACGCGCAAGTGGTTTCACGGTCAGGTGCTGCTCACCTACGCAATATTGTATTCGGTGATGCGATCCATTCTGGAGCTCTACCGTGGTGATGCGGCACGTGGCTATGTGATCCCTGGCGTGTTGTCGACAAGTCAATTTATTTCAATTTTAGTCGTCGGCGCTTCAATTATTGCTATGCTGTACTGGCGAGGACAAAATCAACGCAAGGCATAAGTCATGCAGCAATATCTGGCCCTGATGCAGCACATACTTGCGCATGGGGCACAAAAAGCGGATCGAACGGGCACGGGTACGTTGAGCGTGTTTGGCTACCAAATGCGTTTTGATTTGAGCGCTGGTTTTCCATTGCTCACAACGAAGAAAGTGCATTTGCGGTCGATTATCCACGAGCTTTTGTGGTTTTTGCGGGGCGACACCAATGTGCGTTCGCTGAATGAGAACAAAGTGACGATTTGGGATGAGTGGGCTGATAAAGATGGTGAACTAGGTCCCATCTATGGCAAGCAATGGCGTTCTTGGCCCGACGGAAATGGCGGTGAAGTGGATCAAATTGCAAACTTGACTCACATGCTGAAGAACAATCCGGATTCACGGCGGCTTATCGTGAGCGCTTGGAACGTGCCAGAGTTGGACAAGATGGCGTTGCCACCCTGTCATTGTTTGTTTCAGTTTTACGTCGCCAATGGGCGGCTTTCTTGCCAGCTCTATCAGCGCAGCGCGGATGTTTTTTTGGGCGTGCCATTTAACATCGCTTCTTATGCGTTGCTCACGCAGATGGTTGCCCAGGTGGCCGGACTGCAGCTAGGCGAATTTATACACACGTTTGGGGATGCGCATCTTTACTTAAACCATCTTGACCAGGCGAAAGAGCAGTTGGCGAGAGTGCCATATGCGCTTCCTACAATGCAGATTAATCCGTCGGTACGATCGATTTTTGATTTTCGATTTGAAGATTTTAGCCTTGTGAACTACCAAAGCCACCCTCGGATAGAGGCGCCTATTTCGGTGTAACAGCATGATCATTTCTTTGATTGCAGCGATGACGCCGAGCGGAGTGATTGGCAAAGACAATGCGCTACCTTGGCGATTGCCGGAAGATTTGAAGAATTTTAAGCGGGTGACGCTCGGCAAGCCGATTATTATGGGTCGCAAGACGTTTGAGTCGATGAATAGTAAGCCGCTGCCCGGGAGGCACAATATCATATTGACGCACGCGCAAGATTTTGAGGCGCCTGGATGTACAGTTGTGCATTCGGTCGAAGAGGCTTTGCATGCGGCGGGAAATGTAGAAGAGGTTGTGGTGATCGGAGGGGCGAAGGTTTATGAGGAGTTCTTGCCGATTGCTACGCGTTTCTATTTGACCCGGGTCCATCACGAATATGATGGGGATACGTATTTTCCGAACGTGAACTGGGGACAATGGAAAGTGATTGAGGAGAGCAGGCGGGAGTCATTTACAATGGTCACAATGGAGAGGTAACTTGTAATTTCCGTCAATTTTGACGGTTTTTGCTTGTAAAAAACGGCAAAAATGACGGAAATTGCAAGAAGGGCTAGTTTCTAAACACCTGCGTCAGCTCTCCAAGCGTCACATATACCGCCGGTCCCATGTCCCGATAATATGCATGCTGCTCCACGTGGTCGATCGCCTTTTGCATGCGCACAAAGCGATCATGCGTGAACGAATCTACGGGGTGAAAACCAATCTGGTACACGGTAGATCGATTGAGTGGCTTACCCTCAGGCTGATTCTGGTCGTACACCTGAATCATATCTTTCGCAGAGATGTAATCTACCAACACACCGTTGTCTGGCACCTCGAGCAGTGACGGAAACGGATAGTAAGGTTGGCTGGTCTCGGTAATGCCCGCCCAACGCGCCATGTTCCAATCATATAACGGATAACCCAGCCAAGAAATAAGTCGATGTGCTGGTACTGCTGATGAATCCGCATTGAATCCAGTGTTGATCAGTGCGCGAAACACCGTGTCGCTCGCAGTCCATCCACCCGCGCGAAAAGATGTTGGTCGCCCGAGGCCATGTTTGGCGTAAACTTCGATGGATGTTTGCAAGATCTTTGTCATTTCCTCTTCCGAGTAAGCTGCCAAAATCGTCGTGTAGCCAGTACCGTCGTCAGTGCCAAACGTCTCTTTGGTTTTGCAGTTTACACCCGTGGTATTTACGAAATGACACCAGCCGTGGATGTGAACGCCCAGTTCATCGCCGTATACATTACGTTGCCGCTTGATAAATGTATCGATTTCTTGTCGCCTGGCTTCGGTGATTTCTGGATCAGTATAGTGATACGGCGCGAAGAACTGGGTGATGCGCAGTTTGGGAAAGCGCTGATGCAAGTCTTCCATCCAATTGAGTACCGTATTGTCGGTACGTGTGTCATCCCAGTCGGTAGAGACGACGACGTACAATGGGTATGAAACGTGGAGCGTTGTCGTTGCGACGATGCTCGAACTGGGTTTGCTTTTTACATTGACTGTATAGTCGCCTGGCCCCAGATCTTGAATGGGCAGTTCGACGCGCAGTGGTCCGCTCATGGTGCGTGTTGCTGTTACGCTCAATGCATCGCCGACTGATACTTTGTATTCGTTATCGCTCAGGTGCGACCCTATTGTTAGGATTGCGCGTTCTTCGCCTTGCGTGAGGCCATCACTTTTTAAGACCCAAGACTTCTCGAGAACGATTTCCGGAACCGTAGGTCTCGGAGCCGCAAGGGCAAAGTGGGATGAGAGGGTGAATGCAGCGATGAGGAAAGAAATTGGGTGTCTACTAACCATGGCATGTTTCCTATGAGGGTGCCATGGTTAGTAGTGGCGTGCGGTATCAATTGGCTATCGGACAAGTGATTTCACATGCTGCCGACGTACCCGGCTCGCATTTCTTGATGTATTTGATCAACGAAGTGGCTTCACCGAAATCTTCGCTAGTATGGAGTGGAGTGATGTCTGGCATTTGTTCAAAGCCAGGGAGATTGGTTGGATCGCAGGCGGATTTGACGTTGAGCGAGATCTCAGTCGTCGAAGGCGTGGGATACTCTGGGTTAGTTGCTAAAGCATCGACGAGTGTTTTCTTGAGCTTGTACTGACAGGTTACGTACCTTCCAATTTCAGGAGAACGCTCTGGTTCCGTTACAATGATGGCCACCGGGTCGTCGATCAAGTCGCTTATAGCGGCGCGAATGAGCGCTTCCATTTCCCGTTCTTGAACCAAAAGTCCGAACTGTAGGGCTGCAGTCTCCGTTGGACCGATCTCGGTTGGGTCAAAAAACCATAAAACTGTTGTTCCAAAAGGGTCAGCAGTGACCTGTTTACTAATAGCCGATAGTGCAGGGCAATGGATTTGATGCTGTGGTAATGGTTTGCTGATATTGAACAGCGACTCCCACGGCGATTCCCTCAGCGAATCAACATATCCAGCATCAAAATCTTGCGGCTCAATATCATAGATATACGTGAGATTTGGATCATCCGTGTAATTTTTGCTGGCGCCAAGTGCCAAGAAACACGCAATTAACCCGATTATTCGCAATTGAATTCGCATATTAGTACTCCTGTTGATTCAGCCTATAACAGGAGTACTGTCGCGACGCCACCCATCAATCTTCAGGATCCGGTATAGGCTCCGCGCCGATGTGTGTGCGCTGTCCACACAGAACGCCATCAATAACCAAAAATCCCGACTCATGCCTCGAAGAAGGAGAAGCGTGTACCCAATGCATAATCGCACCATCCGGCGATGGCGGATAATGCCCTGTTCTAGCATCTGCCGTGATGTAGTCTCCGCACGCTTCAATTTTTTCCCCAGGCCTTAAATCTGGTACCGACCCAAAATCTTCGTTGTAGACAATTTCGATAGTACCATCGTCGGAATCGGCAATTCGTACCTCGAGATGGTGGTGGTTACTGTGATCATGGTAGTTTCGCACCAGAGTACCGAGGATATGGGCGCGCGCATGGAATTGATTTCGGGTATCCCGCTTCAACTCGAGCACGCGCGCGTTATCGACCGGCAACTCTTGCCCATGGGACAAACAGACAGGTGCCCGTTCATCTGCTTGGCTCATCGCGATTGGCAAATAGAAAAACAAAAGTGCGATTCTTATCACGTGTTGTTTCATCGAACACCCATTGAGTGTACTGGCCAAGTAACTTAGTGTTGTACAGGCAGGCTGATGTTCAGGATAAGAAAAATTGGGAGCCGCGGCTGACATGGGCAAGTTTCTTTTGATCGGTTTGGGCGGCGCGGTTGGTACTTGGGCACGCTACCTGATTTCTGGGTTCATGCTTCGCATGCTCGGAACAGCATTCCCATATGGCACGCTGACGGTGAACCTGGTTGGGTCGTTTTTGATCGGTGCGATTATGCACATTGGGCTGTCGACTGAACTATTATCGCCGACGACGCGAATTGTTTTGACCGTGGGCGTGATGGGCGGATTTACAACCTATTCAAGCTTCAACTATGAGACAATGCAGTACTTTCAAGAGGGCGAGCTCTTCCGAGGTTTGCTCAATCTGCTGGTCATGGTTTGTTGTTGTGTCGTTGCAGGTTGGATGGGATTGGTATTTGCTAGGCGGCTTGTGGGTAGCTGACGCATGAAGGAGAAGACATGAGAGTCCTCGATGGAGAGCAGGTTTTGGTGCGCATCTTTATTGGCGAGTCCAGTAAGTGGCAAGGTGAAAGCTTGCGAAAAGCGCTATTGGAGCGGCTGAAAACAGAGGGTTTTGCCGGGGCGACGGCGTTTCATGCGACAGCCGGTTTTGGTGCGCGCAGCATCATGCATACTGCGAGCATCTTGCGCCTCTCGGAAGATCTGCCGGTGCTGATTGAAGTTGTCGATACGAAAGAAAAGATCAATGCACTCATGCCGATATTGGATGAGATGATATCCGGGGGCATGGTGACTATGGAAAACGTGCGGGTTCTAAAGTATGGCCCGAGATCTGATTGACATCGCGTACGTAATAGCGTACCATCTGTGTATGGAGGTTCCACCCGATGTCAATCATGACAGCCAGTCAAGCGCGCAAAAATTTCTATCGCCTTGTCGATCAAGTGGGCGAAGATCATGTGCCGGTTTTCGTTACAGGGAAACGGCATAGCGCAGTTCTTATCAGCGAAGAGGATTGGCGAAGTATAGAGGAAACGCTTTATTTGACGAGCATTCCAGGAATGGCTGATTCTATTCGCGATGGTATGCGTATACCTCCATCTAAGATGTCGAAGGCGCTGAAGTGGTAAAACCTCAGTGGGTTTTGGTGTATTCAAAGCATGCACAAAAGGACGCTAAGAAACTTGCCTCTGCAGGGTTACGAGCAAAAGCACTTACGTTGCTGGATTTATTGCAAGAGAACCCATTTAAGGTCCCGCCACCTTATGAGAAGTTAGTGGGTGATTTGAGTGGAGCTTACTCAAGACGCATCAATATCCAGCATCGCTTGGTCTATCAGGTATTAGAGAAGGAGCACATCGTTAAGATTCTGAGGATGTGGACGCATTACGAATAGCGCCGCCTTTCCGTATCAACCATAGCAGTACAATCATCGCCGGCGCTGCGAGCAGCGATGTTCCGACAAAGTACATCTCCCAGCTCATACTCTGCGCCATTAATCCCGACGCGCTCGCCAAAATCGTATCGCCCGATTTTGCAACAGAAGAAAGCAACGCATATTGCGTCGCTGTATAAGAGATATGGCATAAGCTCGATAGATAAGCCACAAATGCCGCCGTCGCCATGCCACCAGCTATATTCTCTACCGCAATCGTGACCATCAACATGCTGGTGTCATGCCCAACCATCGCTTGAACCGCGAACACCAAATTCGAGAACATCTGAATAAGCCCACAAACAAGCAACGCGCGCATGATGCCAAACCGATTCACCAACACACCGCCGGTGAACCCGCCCAAGATCGTCGCGATCACACCAAACACTTTCGAAATATTAGCAATCTCAATCTTGCTAAATCCCATCGCCAAATAAAACGGATTACTCATACGCGTGACAAACGCGTCGCCAAGCTTAAACAACAAAATAAACACCAACACCCAAACCCAGTTAGGCCGCGACATAAAATCCCGAAACGGCTCCACCACCGCCTCCCGCAATTGTTCTTTGAACCCTCTCCCCTTGTGGGAGAGGGCAGGGTGAGGGGGCCGTGCCACCGGCTCCCTACACAACAACACCGTGACAAGCCCAATCCCCACCAATGCCGCCATACATGCGTAAGCTACAAACCACCCAAAAAACGTCGCCAAATAAAGCGCCCCCGCCCCTGCAATCAACATCCCAATACGATACCCAAACACCACCATGGCAGCCCCAGCGCCATAGGTCTTCTCATCCAAAATTTCCACACGAAACGCGTCGATGACAATATCTTGGCTAGCCGAACAAAACGTCACCATCAAAGCCAGCAACACAACCATAATGGGATGTTCCACTGGCTTAGCAGTGCCAAGCGCAAGCAAAGAAATAACCAACCCGATTTGCGTGAACACCATCCACCCACGCCGGCGTCCAAGCAGGCGTGTGAGCACTGGAATGGGCAAACGATCGACGAGTGGCGACCACAACCATTTCAACGTATAGGGCAGTGCAACCAAACCAAACGCACCAATAGCAGCGCGATTCACACCCTCTTCGGTGAGCCATACACTCAATGTGCTAGCGGTAAGTAGAAGCGGCAGCCCGCTTGAAACCCCCAGAAAAAAAATCGCAATTAAACGAGGCTGGCAATAAATTGCAATCGAACTTAAGAAAGATCCACCCATACAGATTTCGTCTCGGTGTATTGCTCCAACGCAGCCTGGCCTAAATCGCGGCCAAATCCGGATTCTTTAAAGCCCCCAAAGGGCAACGCTGGATCATATAGGTTATAAGCATTCACCCACACTGTGCCAGCTCTGATATTTTGTGCAAGTCTGAGCGCCTTCTTAATGTCTTTTGTCCATATGCCAGCAGCAAGACCGTAGCGCGAAGCATTTGCTTGTTGCAGCGCGTCCTCGGCGTTGTCAAATGGAATGACTGCTAACACCGGGCCAAAGATCTCTTCTTGCGCAATCGCCATTTCGTTTGTGACGGCCGAAAAAATAGTTGGCTCGACGAAGTAACCTTTGCCGCCGTTTACGTGCGCTGCACGGTTTCCACCGATGGCGATTTTCGCACCGCCGGCTTTGCCCTTGTCGATGTAGGAGAGAACGCGATCCATTTGTTCTTGGCTGACCAAGGGGCCCATGCGCGTGGTCTTTTCGCGGGGATCCCCGAGCGTGTACTTTGCCGTAGCTTCCACTAGCCCAGACAACACGTCGTTGTAGATGCTGCGCTCAACAAATAGTCGGCTGCCTGCAGCACACACTTCGCCCTTGTTGTAGAAAATTCCGGTGAGGGCGCCACGTAATGCGGATTTGAGATCAGCATCAGCAAAAATAATCTGTGGGCTCTTGCCGCCAAGCTCGAGCGTCACACGCTTGAGCGTTGCAGCCGCGCGCTGCATGACAATGCGGCCCACTTCGGTGGAACCGGTAAACGCGATCTTATCGACGTCGGGATGGTCTACCAAAGCTTGACCAGCATCTCCAAAGCCTGTGACAACGTTGAATACGCCAGCAGGAAACCCCGCTTTAAGCGAAAGATCCGCTAGTTTTAATGCTGTGAGTGGAGTTTGCTCTGCTGGTTTGAGCACCACCGCGTTTCCCATCGCGAGCGCTGGTGCAACTTTCCATGCTGCCATCATGAGCGGAAAGTTCCACGGTGTAATGATGCCACAGACGCCTATCGGTTCGCGCAGCGTGCACTTGAGTGCTGTGGGTGACGATGTGGTTGTTCCATGGGTTTTGGTAGACCAGCCAGCGTAATATTTAAACACTTCGGCCGCAAAGGGTATCTCGATCTTGCCAGAATCAAAGAGCGTCTTACCCGTGTCGAGCGTTTCTAAGAGAGCGAGTTCGTCGCTATGTTCAGAAATGAGCTCGCCAAGTCGCCATAGCAACGCTTGACGTTTTGCGCCATCAAATTGTGCCCAGGGGCCCCTCAGTGCCGCTCTTGCAGCTTTGACAGCACGGTCGACGTCAGCTTCGTCGCTCTGCTCAACAGAAGTGATAACCTCTTCAGTAGCCGGATTGATGGTGGCGAAAGACTTGTGACGCGCAGCATCGACAAATTCGCCACCAATAAACAGCTTGAGGGGCTCCACCTGATACCTCTAGGCCTGCGCCTGTGCCCGTCGTGATGCGGCAGATTCCTTCTTGGACGGACTTCCATTTTGTAGCGCAGCATCCAAAACGTCGTCAACCACCTTGGCAAAAATAAAGTGGATCTCTTTTTTCACGTTGGGAGGAATATCAACCAAATCCTTCTCATTACGTGCTGGCATGATGATATTTTTGATTCCAGCCCGATGAGCCGCTAGGACTTTTTCCTTGATGCCGCCAACAGGTAGCACAAGCCCGCGCAAGGTGACTTCGCCTGTCATCGCGGTATCGGGTTTAGCACAACGGCCAGTCAGTAATGATACCAAAGCAGAGATGATGGTCACACCGGCTGATGGACCATCCTTGGGAATGGCGCCGGCAGGAAAGTGAATGTGGAGATCTGTCTTTTCAAGAAAATGCTCGTCCAGTTTTCCCGCAAGGCCTAAGTCCATTGCGCGGCTGCGCACCCAACTCAAAGCAGTTTGTGCCGATTCCTTCATGACATCGCCAAGCTGCCCAGTGAGAATGAGTTGCCCCTTGCCGCCCATTTTGGTGGCTTCAATGAAAAGCAAATCACCACCTGCTGCAGTCCACGCGAGCCCTGTTGCAACGCCAGGCACGGAGGTACGCTCGGCTGATTCGTTGTAAAACTTTTCGGGCCCTAGAATCTTATTGAGCCGGTCGACGGTAATAATCTCTTTTGGAAAAGTCTCTTTAGGTTGATTACCTTTCGCCACTTCCACAGCAACCGACCGACAGATCGATGCCAGTTCACGCTCCAAATTACGCACACCAGCTTCACGCGTATATGTCGTCGCGATCTTTAGAATGGTCTCATCGGGAATCTCTATCAGATCTTTGGTAATACCGTGCTCTGCTATCTGCTTTGGAATCAGGTGCTGTGATGCGATATTGAGTTTCTCTTCAAACGTGTAGCCAGGTAGCTCAATGATCTCCATGCGATCTTTGAGCGCAGCTGGGATCGTCTCGCTCTGATTGGCTGTAGCGATAAACAGAACTTTGGACAAATCAAACGCCACATCCAGGTAGTGATCGCTAAAAGTATTGTTCTGCTCTGGATCGAGTACCTCAAGCAAGGCGCTAGAAGGATCGCCTCGGAAATCGTGGCCGAGTTTGTCGATTTCATCGAGCAGAAATACTGGGTTGTTCGTACCAGCTTTTTTCATTCCCTGAATGACGCGGCCGGGCAATGCTCCAATATAGGTTCGCCGGTGACCACGAATTTCTGCTTCATCACGCACACCGCCAAGTGAAACACGGTGGAATTTACGACCAAGCGCATTGGCAATCGAACGTCCGAGAGATGTTTTGCCCACACCTGGGGGACCAAGAAAACAGAGAATGGGTCCCTTCATGTCACTCTTGAGTTTGCGTACGGCGAGATATTCTATGATGCGCTTCTTAATTTTCTCTAAGCCACAATGATCTGCATCGAGATGCGCTTTGGCGTTCTCGAGATCCAAATTGTCTTTGCTGCTCTTTGCCCATGGAAGTTCCGCAAGCCAATCGAGATAGGTGCGGGCAACCGTATATTCCGCTTGGCTCGGCTGCATGTTCTTCATGCGCTTGAGTTCGCGCTTTGCAGCCTTGTCGGCTTCCTCCGGCAAGTTTGCACTTTTTAGGCGCTTTTCAAGTTCTTCGAGGCCACTCTCGTCTTCGTCTTTGTCGCCGAGCTCTTCTTTGATGGCTTTAAGTTGCTGGCGCAGGTAGTATTCACGCTGCGTTTTGCTCATCTCGCCTTTTACTTGCGAGTTAATCTTATTGGAAAGTTTGAGCACTTCGAATTGTCGATTGAGCAGCTCCAACACTTTGGTGAGACGGCGCTTCAGGCTTACAGCTTCGAGAACATCTTGCTTTTCTTCGATGGTAGCGTCGATATTCGCTGTAATGAGATCTGCCAGATGGCCAGGTGCAGAAATTGAGTCGAGCAATTGCTTGGCCATGACAGGAATTTCCGGCAGCAGGTCAATTACCTCTCGGGCCGTGTTCTTCAAGTTCATGGACAGCGCTTCTACCTCTACGTCGGAGGCACCTTCGTCGACCAAAGGTGTAATGCGCGCAGAGAAGAAGGGGTCTTGCTGCGTAAACGCGTCTACACGAAATCGACAAACGCCCTCGACAACAATGTTGAAGCCATCTTTGCCGGTGCGTGCCAGCTTAATAATGCGGGCAGCAGTGCCAACCTGATACATGTCTTCGGCAGAAGGATCGTCAATTTCTGGTGCGCGCTGGGTCACAATGCCAAGAAGGCTTTTTTCTTGGGTGGCCTCTTCAATGAGGCGAATTGTTTTGGTGCGTCCAATCGTCAGGGGCATGACGGCGCCTGGAAAAAACACACTGTTGCGCAATGGCAAGATGGGCAATTCGGCAGGTAAATTCAGCGAATGATTTTCCTCGCCACCGCTTTTTTGTGAAGTCACCCTAAACCTCCAGGCGTTTTTTGGCTCTCCAGTTCAGTATAGAGGTTATGGGCAATAAGGCAAGTACTTCACTGTGGCGAGACGAATGCCGTGAAGTTGCCTTGGTCATCTGTAATGGTTTGGCCAAGGATTGTAGCCGCCTGAACAATGTGAACAAAGGCCTTCTTTACTGGCATTTGGTTGGTGGAATCTACGACTTGACCGGAGATCGTCACCGGATCAGGCAGCACGACGGTGAGTGCGTGGTCAGCAGGAAAATTGAATGTCGTTGAGTAGAATGGTAACTGAGACCCGGCGGGAGGGGTCACGTTAAGCATGTAAAAGCCCTCATCAAGTTGCACTGGAGCACACGCAGATACAGGATTAAGCCCCGCTGAGCTGCAGAAGTTTCCTGAAGCATCTGTTTGAGCTTCAATGAGTAAGGTGCTGTTGCCAACGATAGGTTGTAGTTCCGTAGAATTTTGCGGGCCCAGGCGATTGAATTGCAGACGTGCGCCGTTTACCGGTTGGAGATTTTTGCTCGCAAGGGTCCCCGTAATGACATCTCTTGGCGCCAATGTGATTGTTTTGGTTGAAATGCTCTGATCGACGATGAATTGCGTATTCGTCATTACTTTATATGGACTTCCACCTGGAGGAATGGCTGAAATCGAATAGGTCCCATTCGCAAGCACAAAGTCTGCCACGCCATTTGCATCTGTGTCCATCTGCAATTGCGATGTTCCTTTGCCGACGCTGCCTTGCAGATTGACATGGATATTGGGCAACGGCGTCTGATCAGGCGCCAGGACGGAGAATTTTATGTGATGGAGGCCAGCGATAGAGCCCAGAGAAATGACACCGAGATCCGCTGTTGGTTTTTGCAAGTTAATTGTGAGGGGCTGCAGGATGACCGGCAAATAGGAAAAATTTGATAAGGGCTCAATCTGCAAGATCAGTGACTTCGATGGATCGGCATCGTAGAGTGGACTCGCCAGTTGAATTGAAAATGCGCCAGTTCCGTCTGGGCTGGCAACAGCAGAAACCAATCGCGAACCTTGCAAAATGGAGACCTGAACTTGTGTAGAGTAATCTTCGACATGGATCGCGTCTCCACTGCTGGTGATCTGGCCGCTCACCATCGTGCCCGAATAGGAAAGTGGAACGTTTTGCTCAAAGTCCGCATTGTTTTGCGCCCAAAAGAACACCGGTGGCTTGCCGTTTTTCCCGAGTTGATTGACGGCGACTCGGTATCGTTGGTCGGCAATGAAAGCGAATGTGAAACCGCTTTGATCCTGGCTGATTGGTGCAATCACATCATTGGTGAGGCTTGTTGTGGGGTCAGGTATGGCAATAATGTCAGGGGAGATGGCAGAAATGTCAGATATCGTGACGTTGCTGCCGGGTTTGCTGGTATACTTGCTGTGAAAATGAATGGTCGGGAGCAGCTGGATGAGCTCGGGAGAAGAGCTTCCTAGCGCAAGCTTATCGATGCGTTGCTTGAGCAGCCCGCTGTCGCTTGGCGGTTCAACCTGCACACTGACATATTTTGTTGGAGCGGCCAGTGGGTTTTGTACAGCGGCAGTTCCTGATGGTGTCGGCGGTGGTGAGATTGGTTGCACTGGAGATGCTAACGGAAGATTGGTTACGGCACTATTGGCGCAGCTCACGCTGAGAATCAATGATGCCAAAATCAAAACCGCTCTTGTTTTCACCATGATCATCGCCCCCAGCTAACAAGGATTGTCCGTAAATGAAGCAGCCCAATGCACGTAATCTTCAAGCGCGTCTCTATCGAGATATTTGTTTGCCGGAATGAGATATTGGCGGTTAGCGACAAAGAACTCGACCAAGTGTGCTTGCCCGAAGAAATTAGTTGAGAGCTTTGCTCCAATCAGGTTTTCTAGTGTCGCGCGATCAAGTGTGATGGACACTACAGCGCTGCTGCGTGCCTGCGGCATGATGATCCCAGAAGTCACCAGCTTGCTATCGAAGAACCAAAGATAATAAAGGTTGTCGCTCGCGTTGGCATCGGAAATCGGCGGAACCTGATAGGTGGGCCCTGCGCAGTTGCTGCCAATATTGATGGGCCTCAATGTATCGATTGGCTGCGGATTTACGTAGCGCTTATCGATGAGCGGTGGGTAATTGACCGAACTGTCCACAAAACCCTCATGGTAGTCTAAACACGACACCAGAGTAGTAAGCAAGAACAGTGCCAAAATTCTCATACGGTTTGTTCTGCCAAATGCCGAAAGACTGTACGTGGATCAACGCCCAGTTCTTTGGCCGTTTTTGTGCGATTGCCTGCGTTTCGTTCCAAGGCATCTAAAATATATTGCTTGCGAAATCGTTCCAGTGCGGCGGATAGAGGTAAGACATTGGCCATGATGTCTTCGGCAATGTCCAAGTCGTATGGTCCAATACGGTTCGTTTCGCACATCACGAGGGCGCGCCGCAATCGGTTTTCTAATTGGCGCACATTGCCCGGCCAGCTGTAATTGAGTAGTGCGTTTTGCGCTTCTTCCGTTAACCCTGTGATTGATTTACCATAGACTTGCGCCAATTTTTGCAGGAAGTAGTTGGCGATCACCAGCACATCATTGCCGCGCTCCCTGAGGGGCGGAACGTCGATTTGCACAACGTTGAGGCGATAGTAGAGATCCTCACGGAAGGAGCTCTCCTTGACCATCGCAAGCAGAGGGCGATGGGTCGCGCTAATAATGCGAATATCGACTTCTTCTGGCACTGTGCCGCCCACACGCGTAATACAGTGGTCTTGCAACGCGCGCAGGATCTTGACTTGCAGGTGCAGCGGCATTTCACCTATCTCATCGAGAAATAGTGTTCCCCCGTGCGCTGCCTGAAAGCGACCGATGTGATTGCCTGTAGCGCCGGTAAAAGAGCCCTTCGCGTGGCCAAACAACTCGCTTTCCAGAAGATTCTCTGGAATTGCTCCGCAATTGATGACGACAAAAGGACCATCAGCTCGGTTGGACCTTCGATGCAACTCACGGGCGATAAGCTCTTTACCTGTTCCAGTTTCACCGGTGATGAGCACGCTGATGTCTGCTTGCGCAACCTTGTCGATGGCACGGAACACGGTTTGCATACCGCTGCAGCTGCCAATGATGCTGCCGAACTTTGTATATTCTAAGCTGGCCTTTAAACTATCCTTTTCCGCGTTGAGTGCGTTAATGTGAAACGCGTTTTGAACCAAAAGAGATGCCTGCGCAGCAAAAACCATCAATATCTCCAGGCTGGCTTGGTCGAAGGCGTGGGTAAACGAATTATTGCCCACATAAATGGCCCCAAACAGGTTTGCCTGGTGAATGAGTGGCACACACATCACAGAAGTCAGACGGTAGCTGACGACCGACATGCTAGACTTAAACTCTGCATCGCTCTGCGCATCGCTCACGACGACAGGACTCTTGTTTAGAAGAACCTTCTGTAGGATTGAATCGCTTAACGCGTCCTCCGACTGAGTCAGTGCTTCTTGGCGCCAATTTCGTGCAACTTTAATTTTTGGAGCACCCTCTTCAATCAAGACAAGAAGTCCCTTTTCTGCGCTAGAAATGGCGACGATCTCATCCATCAGTGCATTGAGTAGTTCGGGGATCTGTGTTTCAAGCGCGAGTCGACGAGAAAATTCAAGAAGGCGCAAATAGGCTTTTACCTCTCTGCCTTCGTCCGTGTTTTGCTTCGCCTGCTGGGGGGGCAACTCTTGAAGAAAATGAAATATCGTGTCGGCGATATGAATTTCATCACCGTGACAAAGCGTGTGTTGCAACACAGGCTTTTTACCAACGTATACTGGGCAGCGCTTATCGGTCGCAACAAGCGTCATGGTGTTCGCATTTTTGCTTAGGCGAGCTGCAACATTGGGAACGCTTTTGCTGTCAATGTGGAAGTCGGCGCTTTTATCCGAACCGATGGTCGTCAAACTCTTAAACAGGGGCTTGTTATTCAGGAACGGCATGGCGGTCAAGTTCTTGCAGAAATTCCGCGGTTTGTTGTTTGATATTGTCACTCGGAGGCGGGCTGCTTGGCAAGTTTAGCAGAGAATCTGTGACGCTGTATATATACACGCCCAAGAAGAGTCCAAGCGCTGTGAATTGGACAGATTGTGCGATCGTATAGGAAGTCTTTGTGGAAGAGCTCGCAACGCCAGATGTGCCAGAAGTGACGTAGGAGTTTTTCCACCAATAGGCGCTAATGTTGAGGGCAAGCAGCGCCCCTTCTGACGCAGCGATTAGGGCGCCCTTGGTGGTCTCGCCATTTTGAAATTGACCAAATCCAAAGGGAACAAAAGCGGCGAGCACGGCACTGTTGCGGCTTCTCTTTTTCTCCGGCTGTTCAGTCTTTACATCAGCGTGTTCTTTTTTTGGTGCTTGTTCCTCGTGGGCAGCTTTCTCGCGTGCTTGTTCTATTTCCTTCAGTTTTTCGTGGGTTTCAGTTTTGAGCGCGGCAAACAACTTGAGGACCTGCGGTGGCGTCGCGAAGGGGTCAAGGACATAATCTGGTTTTAGAAAAAGCAGGTCACGTAGTTCCTTTTCTGCTAGATCTTTTTTTCCTTGCTGAAAATAGCAAACGCCAAGCATGTGGTAGAGATCTGCAAACTGGTTTTCATCGTCAAAATTATGGGTATCTTGCAGTGGCTTCAGGAGGCTTATGACGCGCTTGCAATCGTTTTTCTCAAACGCTTTCGCGCTTTGCTTAAGCGTTGCATGAACGTCCCCGGCGCGAACTCCAGAACAAAAAAAACCGATTGCTATTAGCAAGAGCGTGCACGTTGCACGCTGAAAATGCGTTGTCATCGCGAAAATTAATAACGCAAAACCTGTTGCAATACAACGTCGAGGATGCGGTCGGCGACCTCATCTTTGCTCGCCTGAGCAATTTCTTTGACGACCGCTTCACGATTCACGATAATTACTGCGTTGGTGTCGGATAAAAAGCCATTTTTCTTATCGCTGACGTCGTTCGCACAAATGAGATCGGCCCCTTTATCTTGGCATTTTTGGACAGCGTTTGTGATGATGTTTGAAGTTTCCGCCGCGAAGCCAACAAGAAAAGGCTTACTTGTCAACTGCCCCAGCGACGCTAAAATATCGGGATTCTTCTCAAGCTCTAGTGTGTGGGTGGGATGATCTGCCTTTTTGATTTTTTCTTTGGCTACATGAACGGGCCGGAAATCTGCCACGGCAGCACACAGGACGGCAATGTCTGTGTGGGTTGCAAGCTTCATGGTTTGTGCAAACATCTGTTCTGCGCTTTTAACTGCGTAAGAGAATAGCTGGTTGAGTTTTGGGATCGCTACTTGCAAAGGGCCATGAACCAAGTGGACCTGCGCGCCGCGGTGGGCGAAGGCACGTGCCAAGGCAACGCCCATTTTACCGGAGGAGTAATTGGAGATAAACCGAACAGGGTCAATTTCTTCGAGCGTTGGACCAGCGGTGACGATGACACGCTTGCCCACATAGTCCTTGGGTGCGAGTTGGTATAAAATTTCTTCCAGTATTTTTGCGGGCTCTGCCATGCGACCAATGCCGGTCCTGCCAGACGCAAGATCACCTTCTGCTGGACCGACAATAATGACGCCCCTCTTTTGCAGTGTAGCGACGTTTTCTTGCGTCGCGGGGTGCTGCCACATATGCGTTTCCATCGCCGGCGCTACAATGACCGGACCTTGAAACGAGAGCAGGGTTTGCAGCAAAACTTCATCGGCCATGCCATGGGCCATTTTGGCCAAAAGATCACAGGTGGCCGGTGCGACTACCATCAAATTGGCCCTATAGGCTTCTTCGATGTGGCTGATGATGCCTCCCTCGACTTGTAAGGGTTTGCTGAGGCAAGTTGAGCCAGACAGCGCTTCTAAAGATAGTTCCGTGACAAAGTGCAGCGCTGACCTAGTTGGCGCAGGCCGCACAGATGCTCCATGTTTCTTGAGCAGGCGAATAAGCTCAAGCGTGCGGTAGGCCGAAATACCCCCGCCAACTCCCACCAGAACATGTTTGTCTGAAAGCGTGATCACAGGTTAATTCTACCGTGCCAATATGATAAGGGAAAGGGTCCTTTGAGGTGGAAATGTCGAAAATTGACGGTCGGGCGGCTCTTCTGCTTGCATCCAAGGCTGATCGCTCAGCTTTGCCGGCCTTGTATCAAGCTGCCCTTGATCTCACGGCCCCTGCGGATACGCGAGCACGTGTGATGCGCGCCATCGCAGAACTGGTAGATGGAAGAGATGCATTCGACGAGAGTGCGATGGCAACTTTTGCAAAATTGGAGCAGGATGCTGATCATCTGGTGCGCGGCTATTTGGCAAGGACCTATTGGCGTATCGGTGGTTTGGTAGGTCAGGAACGGCTGCAGAAGATGGCCAACGATCGCCACGCATGGGTTCGGGAACAAGTTTCAGATCCCCCTATGCAATTGGCGGGCGTTGGTCAAGGATGAATGGGTCAGAGATAAAAAGGGGCTTGCAAAAGTGTTTGGTAAATTTTTCGGCATGTTTGGTATCGATCTTGCCATTGACCTAGGTACGGCCAATACCCTCGTGCATGTGCGCGGTTTGGGGATTGTGCTCAATGAACCCAGCGTGGTGGCGATTGTTAAAAATGGGCATCAGACAAAAGTGCTCGCCGTAGGTAAAGACGCGAAAGAAATGTTGGGCAAGACGCCCGGAAATATTGTCGCTATACGGCCCATGCGTGACGGCGTCATCGCAGATTTTACCGTGACAGAAGCGATGATTAAGAGCTTCATTGCCAAAGCAACGAAACGTTCTTTTTTTGTGCGCGGTCGTTTGATTATCTCGGTGCCCGCAGAAATTACGTCTATTGAGCAAAAAGCTGTGCGCGAGGCTGCGATGGGTGCGGGTGTGCGCGAAGTGCATCTCATCGAGCAACCGATGGCGGCAGCCGTGGGTGCGGGGCTTCCTGTTCGTGATGCCCGTGGCTCCATGATTATCGACATTGGCGGTGGAACGACGGACGTGGCGGTGATCTCTCTCAACGGCATCGTGGCATCGCAGACTTTGCGTGTAGCGGGTGACAAACTCGACGAAGCCATCGTGAACTTTGTGCGCAAGCGTCACAATATTTTGATTGGCGAGCGCACTGCAGAATTGATTAAGATTAAGATCGGCTCTGCTGTGCCGCTTGAAGAAGAATTGCAGATCGAAGTGAAGGGCAGAGATTTGATCACCGGTGTTCCGCGATCCATTTCTGTGACCAGTTTTGAGGTGCGCGAGGCGTTGCAGGATAGCATGCGCAAGTTTGTGCAGTGCTGTAAATCTGTGCTCGAGAGAACGCCACCAGAGCTATCTGCGGACATTATTGATCGCGGTATTGTGTTGTGCGGCGGTGGTGCACAGATCAAAGGGCTCGATAAATTGCTCTCTGAGCAGACGGGGATCCCGGTTTATGTTGCTGAGAACCCACTCTATGCGGTGGTAGATGGTGTTGGGCAAGTGCTCGAGAATATGGATACCTATCGTGGGCTTTTGCTGTAAGTCTTTCGCTGCTACCTTGTGTCTTCTTCTGCTTGCTGGCTGTCCTAGACATATTCCGGCAGTCGCCTTGCCTAAGCAAGAAGTTGAGATTGCGCTGAAGCTGCTTGCCAAAGAAAATGCTCGTCGGCATCAAGTGCAAGGTACGCTTCAGGCCAGGTTCTCTGGCTTAAAGCAGTTTTTGGGAAGTGTCGAAATCGATATCATCGCCCAAGCGCCTTCGCGAATTTATGTTGCGCAGCGCTCCTTTTTTTCGCAGCCGAGCAAATTATTTGCGAGCGATGGTGAAACATCGACGTTGCTTGATCTCGCGGATGTCAATAAGCCCCTCTACTTGCGCAGCAGCGCGCGATCGGGATCGATTGAGGGCATGTTGCCGATTGCTGTGTCACCAAGTGACATGACCGGGCTCTTGCTTGGCCAGGCTCCAATTGTAGACGCACAGATCACGGATGCGCTGACAGACGGGAGCCAATTCCAATTGAGCTTACTGCAACCAGATGGGCGCAAAGCCGTCATTTGGATACGTCCCTCCGATGGGCTGATGGTGGCATCTGCCATGTTTGATACAAGGGGTGACATGATTTATCACGTCGATTATGAAGATATGCGAGACGAGAAGGGTGTGATGTTTGCGCATCGATGGATTGTTCGGGCGAGGCATGGTGTTGATGAGATCAAGCTCATCTTGCAAGCGAAGGAAATTGAAATTAACGGACCTCTGTTTCCAAAAGAAGCTTTTTCTTTGCCCGCGCCATGAGCTAGTTGAGGGATTATGCTCGAAGAAGTTTTAAAAATCCAAGATCTAACGGTTGAGTTCGCCACCGATGAGGGCGCTATCCGCGCTGTCGATGGCGTGAATCTGAAGATTAAGAAAGGCAAAACGCTCGGTGTGGTCGGTGAGTCTGGCTGTGGCAAGAGTGTGACGGCTTTGAGTATCATGCGCTTGATCCCCATGCCACCAGGGAGATTTGCCAGCGGCGTGATCGACTACGAAGGTCGCAATTTGCGCGATCTGCCTGAGAAGGAGATGCGTGCGCTTCGAGGCAATCGCATCTCGATGATATTTCAGGAGCCGATGACCTCGCTCAATCCGGTGTTTACCATCGGCGATCAGATTGCCGAGGCTGTGCGTCTACATCAAGGTGTTAGCAGGAAGGAGGCGATGGATAAAGCGGTCGATATGCTCCATCTCGTTGGTATTCCGGTGCCGGAAGAGCGCATCAAAACCTACCCGCACCAGCTTTCGGGTGGCATGCGCCAGCGTGTGATGATCGCCATGGCGTTATCGTGCAAGCCAGATTTACTGATTGCCGATGAGCCGACCACGGCTCTTGATGTGACCATTCAAGCGCAAATCATGGAGCTTCTCAATCGTTTGCAGCGAGAGATGGGGATGAGCATCATTCTCATCACCCATGACCTAGGTGTGGTAGCGGAAACCTGTGACGATGTGACGGTGATGTATGCCGGTCGGGTGGTTGAAGAGGCGAACGTCAATGCGATTTTTCAAAAGCCGCTTCATCCCTACACCCATGGCTTGTTGAATTCTGTTCCGGGATTTAACCAAGAGGGGACGCGCTTGAAGACGATCCCGGGGCTGGTGCCAAACCTGTTGCGTTTACCTAAGGGTTGTCGTTTTCAAGATCGCTGCCCGCGGGTAATTGGGCGTTGTCGAGAAGTGGAGCCAGAGCTTGAAGAAATGTCGCCGGGGCATTTTGCTCGCTGCTATAACCCCGTGCCGCATAATTGACGGAGAAGCTGAAGATGGAAACGAGCGTGCAACCCGACAAGCTTCTCGAAGTGAAAAACCTCAAAAAGTACTTTCCCGTAACCAAGGGGACGTTTCGTAAGGTCACGCAGCAGTTGCGTGCAGTAGACGACGTCACGTTCGATATTTTTCGCGGCGAAACGCTCGGTTTGGTGGGTGAGTCTGGCTGTGGGAAGTCGACGCTTGGGCGAACGGTGCTTCGCCTATATGAACCCACAGCAGGCAAGTTGAGTTATAATCATCAAGATATTACCAACTTGCCGATGTCGCAGCTTCGATCATTGCGACGCAGCATGCAGATTATTTTTCAGGATCCCTACGCTTCACTGAACCCGCGCATGACTGTGGGCAATATCATTGGTGAGGCGTTGCAGATTCACAAATTGTTTCCAGACAAGAGCAGCCGTGAAAAACGGGTACTCGATTTGTTGTCGCTCGTTGGTTTGAGACCGGAGGCGATGCAGCGGTATCCACATGAATTTTCTGGCGGGCAGCGTCAGCGCATAGGCATTGCGCGAGCTTTGGCAGTGGAGCCAAAATTTATTGTTTGCGATGAGCCCATTTCGGCACTCGATGTCTCTATTCAGGCACAGATTGTGAACTTGCTGCAAGATTTGCAAGAGCAGCTTGGGTTGACGTATCTGTTCATAGCGCACGACCTGATGGTGGTGAAGCATATCTCCACGCGTGTGGCGGTGATGTATCTGGGTAATATTGTCGAGGTGGCGCCGGCGAAGGCGCTTTATGCAGATCCGAAGCATCCCTATACGCAGGCGCTACTGAGTGCGGTGCCATTGCCGGACCCCACACGTAAGCATCAGCGTGTGATGTTGAAGGGCGAGGTGCCGAGTCCGATTAATCCGCCACAGGGATGCAAATTTCATCCACGGTGTCCGCAGGTGATGGAGATTTGCCGCCATCAGGCTCCGCCGCTGATTTCCATTGGCGAGGGGCGGCAGGTGGCGTGTCATTTGTATCCGCCTAAGGCTTGACGCGGATCATGCTCAGCTTGCTGAAAAGCCGTCGGGAAGCGCATTGATCGTTGAGACAATTTCCGTTCGGCTAACCTGATGCTCATCAAAAGTTACTTCTACCTTGGTGCTTCGATGATTGGCTTTGACCCGACTGACGCCGTTAAGTAGGCGCACCGCCTGCTCAACTTTCTGCTCGCATGAAGAACAGATCATGCCTTTCACTTTGATTTCAGCTGTGGCGGCATGAAGAGCCATCGGTGCAAAAAGCACAAGAGCGACTCGTAGGAGCCTGCTGCGTAAATTCATAATTGTCTCCTTTGCAAAGCCGAGATATCACAATAGTGTCGCATGCAAACGGGAAAAGAAGACTCAAATGGCATTTTCATCAAATACAGGTAAAGGTATCGGGGGCTCCTTCCCCCCCATGAGCGAGATCAATGTGACGCCCTTTGTGGATGTCATGTTGGTGCTCTTGGTTATTTTCATGGTTACAGCGCCGATGATGGTGCAGGGCCTGCAGGTGCAACTTCCTGAAACCAAGTCCGAACCAGTCGCCAACGCCGAAGGAAAGCTGGTGCTAACCCTCATGCGTGATCACCGTGTGTTAATTGGCGATATCGAAGTGCCGCTGGCCAAACTCAAAGATCTTCTGGCCAATAATGCCAAAGTGAAAGCCGATAAAGAAGTTTTGCTGAAAGCCGACGCACATTTGAGTTATGGTTTTGTCATGAAGGTCATGGCCATGGCCAAAGATGGTGGCGCGGAAAATATTGGCATGATCACCGAGCCAGAGCATGAAGGATAGGTCTGTCTTTGCAGTCGCTTTGCTCTTTAGTCTCATTGGCCATGTGCTAGTGATCGCTGCCTACATGTTTTTTTCTCGTATGAGTCCACCACTGAATTTAGATCAGCGTCCAATTCGGGTGACGTTGATTCGAGCAGGCAAGGAAAGAGAAAAAACACTTTTGCCAAGACTGCCAACCGAGCAGCATGTAGAGGTCAAAAAAGTCGTCAACAAAGAACCAACGCAAAAAAAGAAAGATCTTTTGGACGTGCTCAAGAAGCGCCTTGGTAAGCCATCCGACGAAGGTATGAAAGGCGGCGTGCAAGGTGGTGAAAATTTGCAGGGTGAGCTTGCAGAGAGCTATACGCAGCAAGTTTATGAGCGCATCAAAGAATCTTATGCCCTGCCACCGATGATGATGCAGGACAAGTATCGGCAACTGATGCTATGGGTGAGAATTTACATTGCGGCGAATGGGTCGCTGATTCGCGTGAAGATCGAAAAGTCCTCTGGTGTTGCCATATTTGACAATACGGTGGTCGTTGGCGCAAAGAGTATCAAGGATTTTGGGCCTCCTCCCCTATTGTCCCGCGATGTGTACGCGCGACAAGGATTATTGTTGGTCTATTGCCCTGTTGAGTGTCCGAAAGGAGAGTGAACAAGTGTCTCGTTTTTCAAAGTGGCTGCAGCTGTTCGGCCTATTGTTGTTTTGCTTTTCGGCCGACGCCAAACCACCATTGCATGCTGCGCTCAAGATTGAAGGAGCCCGATTTAGGCCCCTGCAGATTGCTGTGCCTGACATCAAAGTGAGCGCACCGACGAGCGCTGCGTTGACGCAGTTTGCTGGCCAGGTGACATCTACGGTGCGTCGAGATCTAGAACTCTCCGGCGTGTTCACGGTATTGGATCCGCGCTCGTATATCAGCGATAAGAAAATGGAGGATTGGGTTAACATCGGGGCCGAGGGTGTAATTAAGGCCAGCGTTGAGACCGGTGGCACCGGAGCAGCAGCGCATGCGCAGATGTCTCAGGTCGGTCTGATGAAGAGCGGGAAGTCAACCACATACAAGGCGACATTGGCGGAGCCAGTGCTGCTTGGTCACCAAATCGCCAACGATGCATACTTGTTTTTCACGGGTGATCCGGGAATTTTTTCCACGCACATTGTTGCGATCAAAGAGGTGAGCAGGGTCAAGCAGGTCGTCATGATGGACGCAGATGGCCAGAATGAACGTCAACTCACTCAAGGCGAAGGTCCTTATCTGCTCCCGATCTTGACTCCTGAAGGCAATTCGGTTCTCTATACATCCTACCTCAACAACAATCCCAGCTTGTTTGAGATGAATCTGGGAAGCACAAAAACACAAGTTATCTCTACACGGCCGGGTCTGAATATTGGTCCTAGCATTTCGCCGGATCGGAGAAAAATTGCCCTGACGCTTTCCAAAGACGGCAATAGCGAAATTTACTTGATAGATCGTCAAGGGCAGAATTTGCAGCGCCTCACGAATTCCTGGGGAATCGACACGTCGCCTTCTTTTAGTCCCGACGGAAAGCAGATTGCATTCGTATCGTCACGGTCGGGCAATCCGCACATCTACACAATGAACATCGATGGTACCAATCAAAAGCGCATGACGTTTCAAGGGAAGTACAATCAGACCCCACGGTGGAGCCCACGAGGCGATTTGATCGTATTTTGTGGCCGCGATGAAAACAACGTGTTTGATATTTTTACCCTCGAAGTGAAATCGGGAACGCTCGCGCGTTTGACGCAAAATCAGGGTAGCAACGAGGAGCCATCATTTGCACCAAATGGTCGATTGATTGTGTTTAGCTCGACCAGAAGTGGAGCAAGGGATCTTTTCATCAGCAATCTCGATGGATCATTCCAGAAGCAAATCACCTCTGGTGGCAAGTATTGGACGCCCAATTGGGGAGGGTTGAATGGCCGCTGAAACGGTCACTCCGATGTTTGATCGCATTGCCCATCGCTATGACTTGCTCAACCGCTTGCTGTCGTTTGGGCAAGACCAAGGGTGGCGTCGACGTGTGTTGCAATTTTTGCCTCCAAGGCGAGCGATGCACGTGCTCGATATGGCGACTGGAACCGGAGACTTGGCTATGTCGATGGTTCAATATTCGCCCGCTATAGGTGAGGTTGTTGGGCTGGATCTTTCTGGCAACATGCTCGAGATCGGCAAGCGCAAAGTGTTGCGCGCGGGGCAGAGTGGCAAGATTACGCTGCAGAAAGGCGATGCAATGGCGATTCCATTTGCGGATGAATCGTTTGATGCGGTGACCATCGCCTTTGGTATTCGCAACGTGGTTGATTGCAAGGCGGCGCTTTCGGAGATGTACCGGGTCTTAAAGCCGTCGGGCAGGGTGATTGTGCTGGAGTTTTCGCTACCGGAAAATGCTCTGTTGCGATGTTGCTATCTTTTCTATTTTCGTCACGTTTTGCCTGTTCTGGGTGGGTTTATCTCGGGTAACAAAGAGGCATATCGTTATTTGAATCAATCCGTCGAACATTTCCCTTATGGTGCGCGTTTTGTCAGTATGATGCGTACCGTTGGTTTTCACGACGTGCAGTGTAATCCTCTTACTTTTGGGGTCGCGAGCATTTATTGTGGCGAAAAGGGCGATCGTCCATGAGCGAGCCGTCTTTCTTGCGCGTTGCGATTCCATTTGAAGGGGCGTCACCGCTGGGCTGGTTGGCTGGGCAGGATCACGCTGCCAAATTATATTGGGCGAGTCGTGATGGGGATTTCGAAGTAGCGGGAGTTGGCGTCGCGCTACGTGTAGATTCTTTGGAAAACGCTATGCTCCATTTGCGTGACGGTGACACAGAACGATATTTTTATGGCAGCATGCGCTTTGATGATCGGCGTGCGCCAGATGACATTTGGGGGCCTTTTGGCAAAGCATGTTTTATGCTGCCGGCTATCGAGCTCCGTCGCGTTGGCAACAAGTGTCAGTTGATTGGCAACGGTACTTACTTCGATGAATCGCAAAGGGATGCATGCATACAGAGCATTCACGAGAATCTCGATGGTGTTGTAAGGGCAAACACATCACCGACATTAGCTCTTGCCACCGTAGGACCTGGAACTAGTTTTCCCGATTGGCCCAGATGGGAACAGGCAATTGCATCTTGCCTGACTGCACTGGAGCAAAGACACCTCGAGAAAGTTGTACTCGCGCGCAAGAAGACGTACACGTTTGCGCACCCAAAGGATGCTTCACATTTGATGCAGCGTCTAAGGGAAAGTGCTCCGGGCGCATATCATTTTTGTTTTCAACTGGGTGGCGAGTTGGCATTTTTGGGCGCATCTCCGGAGCAGCTTTTCATGCGCGACGGTTTGCATATTGATACGGAGAGTCTCGCAGGCACACGCCGTCGGGATGTGGATGAAGAGAGAGATACAGAGCTCGCAAATGAGTTGCAGCATAGTGCTAAAGAATGCTGGGAGCATGACCTTGTACGCCAGCAAATCGAATCGGCTCTTCACACACTGTGTATCGACCATGGGGTGAAGGACCAACGGCAGATTATCAAGCTGCCTAATGTGCAACACCTGCGTACGCGATTTTCAGGTGTTCTGCGCGAGGGTATCAGCGATGAAGATATTATTGATGCGATGCATCCAACCTCTGCGGTATGTGGTTTTCCGAGGGAGAAATCGTTTGAGCCGATTGCGCATTATGAGCAGTTTGATCGTGGTCATTATGCAGGACCAGTGGGTTATGTCGGTGCGAAAAAGAGTGAGTTTGCAGTGGGGATTCGTTCCGGGTTGATTTGTGGCAATCAGCTGCATCTTTTTGCCGGCGCTGGAATTGTGAAGGGCTCGCAGGCAAAGGCGGAATGGGACGAGATTGATCATAAAATGCGTATTTGGACGAGATTACTAGAATGATAAATGAATTGATAAGGCTCGGGGTAGACTACTTTTGTATTGCGCCTGGTTCTAGATCTACGCCTCTCGCGGCGCAGGTTGCTAGAAATGAGAATGCACGGCACATAATTTGTTACGATGAGCGTAGCTTGGCGTTCTTCGCGCTTGGATATGCGCGTGCGACGGGAAAACCTGCAGCGGTGATTGTGACGTCGGGGACGGCTGTTGCGAACTTGTATCCTGCGGTGGTGGAAGCTGCGATGGATCGGGTGCCGATGATTTTGTTGACTGCTGATCGGCCGCCGGAGCTCCATCATGTCGGGGCGAATCAGACGATTCGGCAGGCGCGGATGTTTGGGGATTATGTGCGTTGGTTTGTTGATGTTCCCCCGGATGGGTATGCGTCGGAGCGGGGGTTGTTGAGTACGGTTCGGGAGGCGGTGGCGAAGGCGATGGGGTTTCCGAAGGGGGTGGTGCACTTGAATTGTATGTTTCGGGAGCCGTTGCTTGGCGAGAGTTCGGAGAAATCCCCCTTGGTCCCCCTTTTGCAAAGGGGGAATTTTTTTGGGCATCCGGAGGTGAGGGTATCGGCTGGGGATTTGGATGTGGTTGTTGACGTCGTGAAGAGAGCCGAGAATGGGCTTGTGGTGCTTGGGGCGATTCGGAGTAAGGAGGAGCAGCGGGCGGTTGTGCGGCTGTGTGAAGAGCTTCGGTGGCCGGTGTTTGCGGATGTGTTGTCGGGGCTGCGCACTTTTAGTGGGCGGGAGAATATTGCGAACTTTGATCATCTGTTGTTGAAGGGGGATTTGTTTAAGCGAATGCCTGACGTCGTGCTGCAGATTGGTGGGAGGTTGGTGTCGAAGCGGTTGCAGGCGTTTTTGGATGGGAGGGCGGGGGAGCGGCATATATTTGTTGATAATCATCCGGATAGGTTGGATCCGGGGCATACGGTGACGGATCGGGTGTGGGGGGATTTGAGTTTGTTCGCTGGGGATTTTTGTGGGAGGTTGGCACCCTCACCCCGCCCTCTCCCGCTAGCGGGAGAGGGAGAAGAATTATCTCGCTACTCACAAGAAGTGGAGCGTCGGATTGATGCGTTGCTCGAGGGGGAAAGCGTTGCGCATGAGTGTGGGGTGGCGCGTGCGATTACGAAGCACATCTCCGATGATATGGGGCTTTATTTGTCGGCGAGTATGCCTATTCGCGACATGCTCATGTTTGCTAAGGTCGGGGCAATGCCGCATATTGGAGCAAACCGGGGGGCGAGTGGGATCGACGGCGTAATTAGTAGCGCCTGCGGTTTTGCTGCTGGGTTACAGAAACCTACAACACTGTTGATTGGTGATCTGGCATTTTTGCATGACAGCAATGGGCTTTCTTTGTTCCGATCAACATCGGTGCCAATGACTATTGTAGTGATCAACAATCAGGGTGGCGGGATGTTTCATTTTCTGCCCGTCGCAAAGCATCCGGATGTGTTGACGCCCTTTGTGGACTCGCCGCATAATTTTATGCTGAAAGGGCTTTGTAACACATTTGGCGTGGCGCATGTGCGAGTAGAAACGCAACGCGATTTCGAAGCATGTTATCGAGATGCGCTGGCTGGCCAAACCCACCGTGTAATTGAGGTGGTCTCTGATAAAGCGCGCAATTTTACATTTCATGAAAAGATGAAGGACGCTGTGCTTCGATGAAGCCGCGGCTCATATTTCTGCATGGCTTTTTGGGCTGCCCCGAAGACTGGACTGAAGTGAAGGCTGGTTTATCTGAGGAGTTTGAGACAGCTGCGCATGGCACCGATCGCTGTGGCATCATTGGCTACTCTATGGGTGGTCGCCTTGCGTTGCAACTTCTGCTTCGTCATCCGGAACGTTTTTGGGGCGGAGTGATTATTTCGGCAAGCCCGGGACTAAGAACCGACGAAGAGCGCGTGCTCCGACGAGAACACGATGAGAATTTAGCGAAGCAACTTGAAGACAATGGACTCGATGCATTCCTTGCTGAATGGTATGAACAACCCTTATTTGCATCTTTCAAAAGAGCTCCAGGTTTTTCCGAGGCTCTCGCACGCAGAAAGCAGGGCCCTCTCAGCAATTATGCAAGACAACTTCGCGAACTGGGGCTTGGCATGCAACCTTCTTTATGGGAAGAGCTCCAAAGCATCTCGGTTCCCCTGCAATTTGTTTGCGGTGAGCTGGATCATAAGTTTGCAGGATTGGCAGCGCAAATGCACGCGCAGTGCCCCTCGAGTGAGTTAGTCGTGTTGCCTCGCTGCGGGCATGTTGTACATATCGAGGATCCCAGCGCGCTCGTGCGGGTCATGCTGCCATTTCTGCTCGAATGTTGGAGGACTTCACGTGACCGCGACCAATTGGATAACAGCCAAAGAATTTAGCGACATTCTCTATCAAAAAGCAGAAGGAATCGCGAAGATCACCATCAACCGCCCCGAGGTGCGAAACGCCTTTCGACCACTCACGGTGATGGAGATGAGCAAGGCTCTCGACGATGCACGTGATGATGCGTCGATTGGTGTGGTGATTCTCACCGGCTACGGCGGACTTGCGTTTTGCTCCGGTGGAGATCAAAGAGTGCGCGGCGATGCTGGGTACAAAGATGATCAGGGCGTTCACCGTCTGAATGTACTCGATTTCCAGCGCCAGATTCGTACCTGCCCGAAGCCCGTCGTGGCTATGGTAGCGGGGTATGCAATAGGTGGTGGCCATGTGCTGCACATGATGTGCGATCTGACGATTGCCGCCGACAACGCTGTGTTTGGGCAAACGGGCCCTAAAGTGGGCTCTTTCGATGGCGGTTATGGCGCGAGCTACATGGCGCGCATCGTTGGCCAAAAGAAAGCGCGGGAGATTTGGTTTTTGTGCCGGCAGTACAATGCGCAGCAAGCTCTCGAGATGGGCTTAGTGAATCATGTGGTACCACTTGATAATCTCGAGGAAGAAACCGTGAAGTGGTGCAAAGAAATGCTCGCCAATTCACCGATTGCGTTACGCTGTCTAAAGGCAGCTTTGAACGCCGATTGTGATGGGCAGGCAGGTTTGCAGGAGCTTGCTGGTTGCGCGACGATGTTGTTTTATATGTCCGAGGAAGGGCAAGAAGGTCGTAATGCCTACCTCGAGCGCAGAAAGCCAGACTTTTCACAATTCCCGAGGCGCCCATGAGAGTTTGGCTATTAGCAGCAAGGCCCAAAACACTCGGAGCGGCAATTGCGCCGGTATTGATCGGAGGAGCTCTTGCTTACGGTGACCGTGTGTTTTATGCCCCCGCTTTTGTGGCCGCGATGCTGGTCGCGATTTTGATTCAAATCGGTACAAATTTTGCCAACGACTATTTTGATCATCAAAAAGGCGCCGACACCGCCGAACGCATTGGTCCGGTGCGTGCAACTGCAGCGGGATTAATACAGCCGGAGCAAATGCGTAAGGCATTTTTATTGATGTTCTTTCTTGCAGCCCTCGTTGGTTGCTATCTCGCTTATCGAGGCGGATGGCTTGTTGTGATGCTTGGTCTTCTCTCGATCGCTTGTGGGATACTCTACACCGGTGGGCCTTTTCCTTTCGCCTACATCGGTTTCAGTGAGTTACTTGTAATCGTGTTTTTTGGCCCTGTCGCCGTGGCTGGGACTTATTACGTGCAGGCACTCCACGTGAGCACCAGCGCGATCTTGCTTGGACTATGCCCCGGGCTTGTGTCAACGACACTCCTCGTGACCAACAACCTGCGCGATCGCGAACAGGATACCAAGGCGAGCAAGAAGACACTGGCAGTGCGTTTTGGTGTGCTTTTTTCCCAAATGGAATACACCGGCTGTCTTGTGGTCGCTTTGTTGATTCTAGCGTTTTACCTGCCATTCACTGCAATTGCGCTTGCTCTGATAGCAATACCTTTGGTCAAACAAATATGGACATTTCAGATGCCGGTTGAGCTGAATGGACTGCTTGCGCGCACAGGTCAATTTGTGTTGCTGCTCAGTGCTGCCTTCTCGGTTGGGTGGCTGTTGTGACCGATGCCCAACTTGATATTTATCCGTATGAGCTTCCTCTGGTAAAGCCATTCGCTCTGCGTGGTGTGACGGATCACGTTCTTGTGAGGCGAGGCCTTATTATTGCGCTTCGCGACGACAAGGGCCATGTCGGCTTCGGCGAAGTAGCGCCGCTGCCGGGCTTTCACCAAGAAACTTTGGAAGAAGCTCAAGCCCAACTCGAAGCACTGCAAGAATTTTCCCCCTTTGAAAAAGGGGGACCAAGGGGGATTTCCCCAACCGTCACCTTCGGTCTGGACATCGCCCAAGCCTACCTGCAAGCAAGTCAACGCGGTATCTCTCTCGCCACTCTACTCGGGCGCGAGTCTCGCCCATATGTCGATCTACATGCACTCATCGATGGCGACTTTGACCAGTCGGTAAACACCGCCATCCAAAGCACCACACAAGGCTATCGCGCGCTCAAAATCAAAGTCGGCCGGGCGTCTGTGCAGCACGACATCGAGATGATAAACGCCATTCGCAAAATGGTGGGCAAACAGATTTGTTTGCGGCCAGATGCTAATCGGGCATGGACCCTAGATGAGGCTGTGGCGTTTGCAGAAGGTGTTCGACGAGCTTCAGTTGAATACGTCGAGGAGCCGTTGCGTGATCCCGGTGAGATTGAGGCGTTTTATGATCGAGGGGGAGTGAGGGTGGCGCTCGATGAGACGATGCTTGAAGAGAAATCCCCCTTGGTCCCCCTTTTGCAAAGGGGGAAAATTTTGGCGATTGGGGCGTTGGTGGTGAAGCCTACTGTGGTTGGGTCGTTGAAGAAAGTGCTCGGGATAATGGAACAGGCGAATAGCTTGGGCATTTCATGTGTTTTGAGCGCGACGTTTGAGTCGGGGCTTGGATTGAGCGCGTTGGCTGAGTTGGCGGCGATGGCGAATACGCGAGATGTGTTTGCCGGTATTGCGACTCATGAGTGGCTGAAGAAAGACCTCTTGCAGCCTCCGTTTCGGCCATTTAGAGGGCGAGTGGACATAAGCAGCGCTTCGAAATGGGGTACAAGTTGGACTTGGCCAAAATAACATTGTTTGTAGCGGCATTGTGTGTGGCGATTTCTGCGCACGCGGGAGCAATGTTGCCAGTGCTGCTCATTCGCGGTCTCGATCATCGAGATGTTGCGCTGCGACCCTTGCAAGAGAAGCTGCAAAATGAGGGTTTTGCCAATGTGCGTGTTGCGGCATTTACACCCAGGCATGGCACCGAGAGTATCGAGCTTGTGGCCAAGCAAGCGGAAGAAGTTGCCCAACAACTCATGAAAGATACTGGTAGCAAGCAGATCGATGTGATCGGGTTTAGCATGGGCGCGCTTGCAGCTCGCTATGTGATTCAGCGCTTGGGCGGCAAGACCTTTGTGCGTAAGTTTATTTCCATCTCAGGGCCGCAACTTGGCACCTGGTCGGCCTATGTGCGCATGTTTCACGTCGCTGTGCGGGAGATGGCGCCGAATAGTAACTTTCTAAAGGATCTCGAGCGCGATAAAGATCCATTCGGCAAAGTCGAGTTGTATAGTTTTTACACGCCCTACGATATCATTGTGTTTCCGGCAAAGAACTCCATTTTACCAAACTCGACGGTGAAGAGTTTTCACGTCACGTTGCATCACCAAATGTTAAAAGATCCCGAAGTGCTCGATGCCGTTGTGCATGCGTTGCGGGAAGGTCCGCATGCCACGTAGTAAGAGAAAAGTCTTTGCGCTTTGCTCCACGCGTGACCCCGACCACATTAGACGCCAATGGCTTGCCGAGCTGTCCCCTTTCCAATCAGAAGAAAATGAGGCGTGCGTTATTCTGCCCACCTCGGGAAGTTCAGGAATTCCGAAGGCGGTATGTTTAACGTTTGCCCAGCTTGTTGCCAACGCAGAATCGGCGGTGACCAACGCAGAATTTTCTGCGGATAGCTGCGCTCTGCTATCGCTACCTCTTTACCATGTGGGTGGGCTGAGTGTGGTCATCAGGGCTGCATTGGTCGGCGGTAACTTGGCTAGAAAAGAGGCCGCGGGAGTGACACATCTGTCCTTGGTGCCAACCCAGCTGTATCGTATGATGCGCGATGACAATGCGTTGCGTGCATTGTCTAAGCTAAAAGTCATTACCGTCGGCGGTGCCCCACTATCGCCAGCGCTTGTGGATCTTGCCTTAGGGCATGGCCTTCCCATGATGACCACCTATGGGCTGAGCGAAATGGGGTCTCAGGTGGCGGCGACCAAGCCTGGGGCATCGCGAGAGGAATTGCTTTCTTCTGGGCGGTTACTTGCCAACCGTGAGCTCGTCATTGTTGATGGCGAAATCTGCGTCAAAGGCCCATCTCTCTTTTCTGGCTACGTCGAAGGAGCGGTTTTGCGAAAACCCGTTGACGCACAGGGATTTTTTCATACTGGAGACATGGGCTTCGTTGATGAAAAGGGGCTTTTGCATGTGCGTGGTCGCAAAGACAACATGATGATCTCGGGGGGCGAGAATATTCAAGCAGAAGAAATTGAAGCTGCGCTTCGCCTACATGAAGGTGTTGAAGAAGCCGTAGTTGTAGCCAAACCAGATGCCGAATATGGGCAAAGACCAGTCGCTTTTGTAAAAGCTGTCGCCAGCCATGATCTTCCCCCTGATACACTGCGTGGCCATCTTGAGCAGCATGTGGCGCGCTTTAAGATTCCCGATACCTTTCTGCCATGGCCAAGCCATTTGCCAGGTGACTCATTGAAAATACAGCGCCGAAGTTTTCAAAGAGAGTTGGCGCTGCTTAAGTCGATCTGAACGCTCGCAGTTTTGGCTGTTTGTTGGCCTATCCAATGGGTGAGTGTCTTGCGAACCTCCGCATTGCCCACGGCTAGAATTCGCGCCGCCAAAAGACCGGCATTTTTAGCCCCAGCTTGTCCGATGGCAACCGTCGCCACGGGCACGCCACCTGGCATCTGTGCGATGGCTAGCAAAGCATCAATGCCATTTAGCGCAGTGGCATTCAGGGGGACCCCGATGATCGGTAGCCAAGTCTTGGCTGCGAGCACCCCAGGAAGCGCAGCTGACGCGCCAGCACCCGCGATGATCACAGCTAAGCCACGCCCCGCTGCTTCATGTGCATAAGCGAAAGTGAGATCGGGCGTGCGATGGGCAGAAAGTACCCTGATCTCAAAGGGAATTTGCAGCTCCTCCAGCACAGTCGCAGCAGGCATCATAGCCGGCAAGTCGCTTTGGCTACCCATGAGAATGCCGACGCGTGGAGAATCTGTGGTGAAATATTGAAAGTGTGTATGGGTCATGTGGCGGGCTTAATACGACGAATCCCTTTTGACAAATGGATTCAAATGAACGATAAAATCGGCCTTTACGAAACCCGTTCATGACGAAAGTGCGTCTTATGCACTTTAGGTCATCGCAGAAATGATAAAGAAGGTAGAACAAGATATATGGAACCACAACAAAACCCAGTGACACGAAAAAACGAAGAGGAATTGTCTTTTGCCGATCTGTTGAATGAGAGCTTTGCCCGTGATGAAGTCATTGAAGGTGAGATTGTATCGGCGCTCGTTTTATCCGTGAACAAAGATTTTGTCTTGGTTGATTGTGGTTACAAGTCAGAAGGGTTGATTGCCACCAACGAATTTCCCAGTGTGAACGGTGAGCCCCAAATCAAAGTGGGCGATCGTGTCGATGTGATGGTTGAGTCTCGCGAAGATGAGACAGGCCACATGGTGCTCAGTAAAGAAAAAGCCGACCGCGTGAAAGTGTGGGACGATATTTCTGAAGCTTGTGAGCGCGACGAAGTGGTCGAAGGCACTGTGGTGGGCCGTGTGAAGGGCGGTTTGCAAGTAGACATCGGCGTGCGCGCCTTTTTGCCAGGCAGCCAAGTGGATTTGCGCCCTGTTCGCAACCTTGAGCGGCTGATCGGCGAGCGATTTCAGTTTAAAGTCATTAAGTTTAACAAGAAGCGTGGCAACATTGTGCTCAGCCGCCGCGCTCTTCTTGAGAAAGAACGCGAAGAAAAACGTGGCGTGACGTTACTGCACTTGCATGAAGGCGCAGTGATGGAAGGCATCGTGAAGAACCTCACTGACTATGGCGCCTTTATCGATCTTGGCGGCGTAGATGGTTTGCTTCACGTAACCGACATGAGCTGGGGTCGCGTGCAAAATCCCAGCGAGCTCTTTCAGGTGGGCAGCAAGGTCACTGTGAAAGTGCTGAAATATGATTCAGAGCATGAGCGCGTTTCGCTTGGTATGAAGCAGACCCAAGATGACCCCTGGTTGAAGGCGCAAGAGCTCTTCCCGGTAGGCACCCGTGTGAAAGGGAAGGTTGTTTCGCTCACCGACTATGGCGCATTTATCGAGCTCATTCCGGGTGTGGAAGGTCTTATCCACGTATCGGAAATGTCTTGGACCAAGCGTGTGAAGCATCCGTCGAAGATCGTCAATATTGGTGATGATGTGGAAGCCCTGGTGCTCGACATCGACCAAGAGAACAAGCGTATTTCTCTCGGCATGAAGCAAGTAGAGCCCAATCCGTGGACCTTGTTGGAAGAGCGTTATCCCGTGGGTACGGTTATCCGTGGCCAGGTGCGTAACCTTACCGACTTTGGTATTTTCATTGGCATCGAAGATGGCATCGATGGTTTGGTGCACATCAGCGACTTGTCGTGGACACATCGTGTGAAGCATCCATCTGAAATGTTCCAGAAGGGCGACGAAGTTGAAGCTGTGGTGCTCAATATCGATGCTGAAAACGAGCGTTTTTCTCTCGGTATTAAGCAGCTGCACGAAGATCCCTGGGGTCGTATCCCCCATGTGTACCCACGTGGTGCGCGTGTGAAGGGTAAAGTGACCAAGGTTGCAGACTTCGGTGCATTTGTGGAAATTGAGCCAGGTATTGATGGTCTTTGCCACGTATCGGAATTCTCCGAGGATCACATAGAGGATCCATATAGCTTCGTGAAAGCTGGCGATGAAGTCGAAGTGATGATCATCGATATCGATTCTGAAGAGCGCAAGATTGGCTTGTCGATGAAGGCGATCTCCAAGGCTGAGAAGGGTGTTGATTATCGCTCATATTTGGCACAGCAGAAGCCGTCTGCTGCACCGATGAAGAATGGCAAGGGTATGGGAACTTTCGGCGAGGCTTTTAAAGACAAGCTGAGCATGAATGCTGTTTCCGACAAAGATAAAGAATAAAGGCCGCCACGATGGAGGGGCAAGGCATCGATGAAGTGCGCGCGCCTGTGGACGCGCATGCGGCTGAAGCCGGCAAAATAACCCGCGGCGCAGGTGTGGTGGCTTTTTTCACCAGCATCTCGCGGGTTGCCGGCCTCGCGCGTGATTTGGTCATGAGCCATCTTTTTGGCGCCACGGCCATCTCTGATGCTTTTAACGTCGCGTTTGTTATCCCCAACATGATGCGCCGCTTCGTCGCAGAAGGGGCGCTGACTGTTTCGTTCATTCCCGTCTATACAGAAGTCAGGCATAAGCAGGGCGACGACAAAGCAAAGGATTTCTACCGCGCGACCCTTGGACTGTTGCTGATTCTGCTCGTGCTATTGACGCTTGGTGGTGTTCTAGCTGCGCGCCCCATGGTCTATGCGTTGGCCAGCGGGTTTGCTGAAGATCCGCAAAAATATGAACTGACCATTTCGCTTACGCGATGGATGTTCCCCTATATATTTTTTGT
>JABDBI010000003.1:0-35257 GCA_013288705.1 Methanobacteriota archaeon
TTTGTCACCCGATATCATTGGGGCGGTGACGCTCGATGAGTGGGGCATCGATGCTTATCGGCTGGTGGTCGAGAACGCCGTCGACGCCCATAGTCATGGTGCAGACGTCCGTACCTACGCGATGTTTACCGATTTTATCCGGGACCACGCCAATGCGATTTGTGGTGTTCGCTTTTTCGATCGCATTCGCCATGCCCACGAAGAGCATCGTGCGCCGTTGGTGATCAACGCGACCGGTGGTTGGGGGCCACAGATTGCTGCTCGGATGGGTGTTCCGTATAAGCTGCGGCAGGGGAAGGGCGTTCATCTTGTGTTAAGCCATCGGGTCACAAACTATGGCGTCATCATGTATGGCGTTGATGGCCGGCAAATGTTTTTCTTGCCGCATGAGATGGGCACCACCATCGGCACCACCGATGACGATTTTTACGGCGACATGGATGAGCCGCCGGTTGTCGAAGACGAAGTGAAATATATTATGCAAGCCGCACGTCGGGTGTTTCCAAGCATCGATCGCTATCGGAAGAACAATACCTACGTGGGTGTGCGCCCGACAATCTATGCTTGGGGCAAGAACGAAGATGCGTTGAGCCGAGAGCATGCTGTGATCGATCACGCTGCCGATGGTGCTTCGGGGTTGCTCTCAGTAACCGGGGGCAAGCTTGCTGCTTATCGGCAACTCTCCGAAGAAGTCAGCGACATGGTGGCGAAGCGGCTTGGAAATCACGCGCCCTGTCAAACCCATTTGCAACCATTGCCGGGCGGGGATCGTCCCTTCGACGTTGCGAAGGCAGCATCTGCTTTGCAAGTGTCAAGGTTGGCAGTATCGCGCATGGCATATCGTCATGGCAGCCGCACGGAACAGATCTTGCATGAGGTTGAGCAAGACCCGCGTGCGCAGGAAGAGATTTGTTTGTGTGAGCCGGTGACAAAGGCTGAGTTGAATCACGTCGCGTCACAGGAGTTGGTGCGCAAGCTAGTCGATGTTCGCGGGCGTACGCGCCTTGCTATGGGAGCGTGTGGTGGATGCCACTGCTTGATGCGCGCGAGCCAGGTATGGGCAGAAGCACGCGCGGGTGATGCGTGCAGCCAGCTGCGTGAATTGCGCACCGCGATGGACGCTACGTTTAGGGCTAGACGTAACGTCCTCGAGGGAGCGAATCTTGCGTCGGAGGAGCTCAATCAGATGACACACTTCTTAACTGGAAATGTGGGTCCGCTTATGAAGTGGGTGGCGACCCATTAGAGGTGCGCGCATTTCTGATTGGGCGGATACAGTACTGCTAGAGTTGCAGAGCGCTTGATTGGGCGCAAATCCGAGTTGTTGGGTAGTTTGATTAAACACCGCATAGACGTTTTGCAGGAAGGGTTGGCCAAGCAAAACGATTCCGGGCATGGTATTGGTTGGCGCGGCAGCCACGGTCATTCCCGATACGTATTCCGGAGCAGCTGCTGTGTTGGCGTTTATAATATATGTGTCTGGAGTTAGGGTGACAGTAAATGTTCCTCCATTTGGGCTGGGGAATGTAATCTGCAGGTTATCCAGTGTACTAAATTGAGCGGGGGTGATCGTCTCGGCTTTTTTGGGGTTCAAGTTCCAAAAACTGGTCGGGATTTGCGATGTGGCTGGTTTGCCTTGATAATATGTCGCAATGGCATTGACCATACTTTGTGTCAAATAGAGTAAGGAAGTTCCGCTATCGACCACGGTTAAATAGAAATCTGATTGTTGGGTAGGAAAGCTTGCTAACGAGGTAACCTGGCCACTGGCTGATACTGCCGACAACGTTTGCGCGGAGACATTATAATAGTCGTAAGTTGGTTGTTGCAGCAAACTGTCCTGCAAAATAGTGGTGTAGTTAATGGAGCTTGTGGGTACCGCGCTATCGATCGTGTCAAACGTCATGAAGCTGCCATTTTGGCCGTCCGGACATAGATTGATGCTGAACAAGGTTTGCAAACCAGTTTGTTGGGCATATGTCTCAAAAAAGGGCAACGGTGGCTGTGTCCCTTGTACGGTGGCAACATTCGCGGCATAGCCAAGGCCGAGAATATTCTGCACTTGTGTGCCGCTCACAAATACACCAATGGGATAGCTCACTGTTGGTCCATTTGCCAAAAGGCCAACATTGTCTTGATATAGCGCCACCGTGCCCTGGCCAATTCCGTATTTGATGGTGAAGGTTTGGCCATTGTCGAGAGGTTGGCTGGATGGGGTATAGGTGGTAGGGGTGAAGTCTGGAAATGTGTTTTGTGAGCATGTTGGGCACACGGTGCTGTTGCCAAATAGAATGAGGTTTGAGCTGGCTGTATCAATAAGAACGTCGGGAAATGTTTCGCCGCCGACGTAGAGGTCCATACTGTAAAAAGCATCCAGGGAATGGTCCGTGACCATATCTAGGGAGCCTGATAGTGTGGGTGTTGGTGTTGGCGTCGGCGTTGTAACAGAAGTGGCTGTGCCAGTTGTGCTTGGCGAACTAGTGGAGGTTGACGTAGAAGGGCTGCATCCCACCAGCATCAACAACGCAAGAATCGGGACGATTTTGGAAACCATGGATGCCTCCGGATGGCTAGACTAGGTTTCCAAATGCTAGGACACCTGCAGCCCCAGAAGCAACCAAGTTGCAAAGTTATGTCGAGCTGATAAACCCTCCGGATGAAATTATTCCCGCCTTTATTAATAATAATATCGATATCTTTGCATGCCGACCAAATCGACTCATTGCAAGCGCAAATAGATCAGCTCAAGGAGCAAGTGAATACCAGGCAGGAGCGTGCAAGTACGTTTAACCCGGGCATCACCGTTTTTGGCAATCTCTTCGGATGTCTTGGCGGTGCGGACGACGAGGTTGAGCACGATCACGGTGCCGAAGGACACGAAGGCCATCACCACGGCGCTGCCTGCCCCAACTCGCTGTGGTTGCGTGAAGTCGAACTGGACTTTCGCGCGAGCGTAGACCCATGGGCAGATGCAGTGTTGATTTTGTCTTTGGAACAAGAGCAGCCTGGTATATTTAGCGCGGAAGTGGAGGAAGGCTATGTGACCTTGCGGCAGCTACCAGTTATCAATGCTGCGCCCCTTGGATTGAAACTCAAAGCTGGCCGCTTTCTCACAAGTTTTGGCCGCTTCAATAAGATTCACTTGCACGACTTACCGCAACCCACATTGCCATTCATCATGACAGCGTTCTTTGGCGATCATGGACTCGCCCGTAATGGCGTTTCTGCACAGTTTTTGATTCCGACACCAGGTGATGATAACGCATTGACAGCGACGATCGAGGTTGTCGGTGGTGGTGGCATTGCATTGAGTCCCATTGAAGACCACACTTGGCCGGGATTTCTCGGGCACCTCGGGTGGTTTTTCAATTTGTCCGACGGGCATGACCTCGAGCTTGGTGCGTCGGCTTATGTCGAACCGCAAAACAATAAGCCTGTGAAGCCTGTGCAAGTCTATGGTGGTGATTTCAACTATAAATGGAAACCCTTTGACCGTGGAGAGTGGCGATCATTCCTTTTTGGCGGAGAAGCATTTCTCGCCAATGTTCCAGACCAAATTTCGGGTAACTTACCCTTTGGATTTTTTGCATGGTCGCAATATCAGTTCAATCAAAATGCGTATCTTGGCCTGCGCTATACCTATGGACAAAATCTGATCGACAGAACGCATTATAAGCATGGTGTTGGGATGTTTTTCACCTACTACACCACGGAGTTCTTGCGCTTCCGCTTTGGTTATGAGCGCCTCGTTGACAGGGTTGTTGCGAGCGCAGGTGAGAATCAAGTGATGTTTGAACTCAATTTTGTTTTCGGCTCTCATCCAGTGGAACCCTACTGGGTCAATCGATAAGGGAGTACGTGTTTGTGATACGATTCTTCGCTTTGCTTGTTATTTTTGCGATTCCATTATGGGCTTCAAAGCCGCTTCAAGTAGTCACGACGCTGCCGATTTTGCAGAGTATTGCAAAAGCGATTGGCGGAGCTGACGTCGAGGTAAAGAGCCTTGGCAGACCTGGTCAAGATCCGCATTTTATTCAACCGGGGCCTGACCTTTGGAAAAAAACGCGCAAGGCCGACGTACTGATAGAGATCGGGTTGAACCTCGAGCTGTGGGCGCAAAAGGTTGTAGATGAATCGGGTAACTTAAAAGTGCGCAATGGCCAGCCTGGGCGTATTGTTGCTTCTGCCGGCATAGCGGTGGTGGACGTGCCGAAAGTGCTATCTCGTGAGTTTGGCGATGTGCACCCTGATGGGAATCCGCATATTTGGCTTGATCCCATTCGGGTAAAAAAAATTGCGGCGAATATTGCCAGGGGCTTTTCGTTGGTCGATCCGACGCACAGAGATACTTACAATCTCAATCTGCAGTCTTTTCAAAAACGTATTGATGAGGCGCTTTTTGGTGAGCAGCTGGTGCGCGAGGTAGGCGGTGAAAAGCTGACGAGGGAGTGTGAGGCGGGCAATCTTTTCAGATATTTGAAAGACAAGAAGCTTGAAAGCAAGCTCGGTGGTTGGTTCAAGAAAGCAGCACCATTGCGTGGGCAAAAAATCGTCACCTATCATAAGTCGTGGAGTTATTTTGCGGACCGATTTGGTTTCACAGTGCCGACTGAGATTGAAGAAAAGCCGGGGATTTCGCCGTCGCTGAAGTATCGCGATGAAGTGATTGCGCTGGTGAAGCAAGACAATGTGAAGACCTTGGTAGTGGACTCGTATTATGACCGGTCGGCGGCGGATTATATTGCCGGCAAGACGGGTGCGCGTGTCATTCAGGTGCCTATTGATGTTGGGTATGTGAAGGTGGCTGGTGACTACTTTAGCTTGATAGACTATTTGCTCGACCAGTTAAATGGGACTAAGTAGCCTGCCATGATGTCAGATTTCATCGCCGCCATGACATATCCGTTCCTGGCTTGTCTGTTGTTGGCAGGCATCCATGTCTATCTCGGCATCCATGTGCTCGCGCGCAAAGTCATCTTTGTCGACTTAGCGCTCGCACAAATCGCGGCGTTCGGCGCCGTCTACGGCGTTCTTCTCGGCTACGAGATGCACGATGACGCCTGGGCAATCAAAGGCTTCTCTCTAGCGTTCGCCATTCTCGGTGCCGCTGTTTTTTCCCTCACGCGCATGCGCCACGAGCGCATCCCTCACGAAGCGATTATTGGCATCACATACGCTGGCGCGCTATCAGCGACGATACTAGCCAGCGCCAATCTCGCCCACGGCGCAGACGAAGTACGCGATCTTTTGGCCGGCAGCATCCTGTGGGTGCAGGGCGATGTGCTGATTGCGACGGCCATTCTTTACGCATTGGTCGGCCTGTTTCACTACCTATTTCGTCACAAGTTTTTGCAACTATCTCTCAACCCTGAACTTGCCGAACAGCAAGGCTTGTCGGTACGATGGTGGGATTTTCTATTCTACCTCACGTTCGGTTTCATCGTGACCAGTTCTGTCGCGATTGCCGGCGTGTTACTCGTATTTTCCTATTTAGTGATTCCGGCGGTCATCGCCATGCTACTTGCGCAGAGCTTAACCGGCCGATTGATTGTCGGCTGGATCGTCGGTGCGCTAGTAAGCTTCTTGGGCGTCGCCATATCTTACGCCGGTGACTTGCCATCGGGCCCAACCATTGTGGTGAGCTTCGCTCTGGCACTGGTTCTTGTGGCGCTAGTGAGATTTATTTGGCTCGCCAAATCGCCCTTATTACAGCTCGGAAAAGTGTTAGCAGGCTTGGTAGCCTTGTGCTTGTTTCTAAGCGCCACCTGGGCTTTTCGCCGCAAGGAAGAACCGCATACGCTTAAAGAGCTCTTGCAGAGCACGAACAAAAACGAGCGCTTGGTTGCTCTCACGCAAGTCGATGGCCATCGAGAATACGACGATTTGGTGAAGCGACTTGCCCATGACCCAGAGTCCGAAGTTCGCCAGCAAGTTGCGCGCCTGATAGGCAGCCAGGGCAGAGCATCGGGTCTGCCCATGTTATATGAGCTGCTTATCGACGAAAGCGACGATGTGCGAGAAGAAGCACTACGCGCGGTGCGACATCTCAATTTGCCAGAGAGCGCTGAACCCTTGGCAAAAGCCGTGCAAAAAGAAAAAGATCCCTACTTAAAAGTCGAGATGGCCGAAGCGCTGCTAGAACTTGGTGATAAGCGAGGGATTCCGGTACTCATCGATATGATGGATCCTGGCCAGATGGTGCAAGTGCGAAAAGATGCCTATGAGCATTTGTCAGCGCACGTGAAATTAGATTTGCCCTTCTCGGCGGAAATGGCATCATTCAGGCGTTTTTGGCAACAGAATCAAAACAAGCTGCGCTGGTTGCCCGAGGCGCGGATTTTTGTGGTGAAATAAATGCACGAAACAATTCCTGTCGATGTTTTGGTGATTGGCGGTGGTGTTGCAGGAGCTGTTGCCGCGGCACGCGCATCAGCACTTGGTTCGAAGGTGGTGGTTCTTGCGCCAGCTGGAGGCGCAAGTGCGTTGTCATCTGGTGCTATTGACGTCGCTGACTCATTGGCAGCTGAGCCTTGGGCGAATGCGATGCAGGATATTGCGCGGGAAAATCCATGGCATCCTTATGCGCGTGTGGGCGAAGCTGGGCGAGTGCATATGCGCGCAGCGCTTAGCTTATTGCAGGACGTAGCGAAAGGTGTGTCGCTGTGCATGCGTGAAGATGGTCACAATCATCTTTTGGCCACACAATTTGGTACGGTAAAGCGATGTGCCATGGTGCAAAAATCGGCGCTGCTAGACTTAGGCGAGCTTTGGAGTGACGCCGTCGTGGGCGTTGTCGGTGTAAGCGGTCTCCTTGGTTTTTCGGCGAAGTCGGTTGCACAGATGCTGCGATTTTCTCTCGCTCCCGGTGAGGAAGCGCCTTTTCATGTGATGCCCCTGGAAGTGGATTTTGCGCCATCACCTGGCTCTCTTTGGCGATCGCCGCTAGAGGCTTCAGCGGCACTCGATGATCCCCTCGTTGTGCAATCGTTTGCAAAGAGTTTGAGCGAAGCCATAACCGCTTGTGGGAGGAGCCCGACGCATTTGCTCCTACCAGCCTTTTTGTCGAGGCAAAACGCGATGGGTGTCATTGGCATACTTGAGCAGGAAACTGGTTGCATCGTGCGCGAGCTTTTAGCAACGCCGCACTCTGTCCCCGGGCTGCGCTTGGCCAGCGCTTTGCAGGCTGGGTTAAAAGCGTTGGGCATTGAGACTTGTAGCGCCAAGGTAGAGTCTTTTGAGCTGGAGGCGCATAAAATCGTAGGTGTGAAAGCCGGCGGTATTTTTTATATACCTAAAACCGTTGTGCTGGCTACAGGAAAGTATTTAGGTGGGGGGATCTCCAATCATACTGGACAGCTGCGTGAGCAGGTGTTTGGTTTGCCAATATGGGAGAAAGATCGGGTTGTTACAGAAGCATTTGTGGGAGATCTCACTGCTGGTGGGCCTGCTGAAGCACAGCCTTTATTTTCCGCTGGGTTAGTTTATGATGAGCAGTTGCGGCCATATAATGCATATAAGGAGCTATTTGCGCTCAATTTATTTGCAGCCGGGGCGGTTTTGGGGGGCTTTGAGCCCGCTAAGGATGCGACAGCATTGGGGGTTTCTGTGTTGACAGGGTATTTGGCTGGGGGGTATGCGAAAAGGTCTTTACAAGGGTGAAAATTTCTATATAACTAAGAAATCGTTTTTTGTTCTGATTTTGTATGGAGTTTATTATATGAAAAATATGATTAAGCTGGCTTCGGTTCCGTTGATGTTGAGTTTGTCGGTGGTGGTGCTTTCGGGCTCGAAGTGTGGCACGACTTATGTTCAGGCTCCAGAAGGGATGGTTGAAGCGTCTGTGGCGGCAGCTAAGGCAGCTGATAAGCAAAAAACAGATTCTGATCAGCAATCTACTTCTGGCAACGTTGCAGAAGCCCAAAGTCCGTTTCGAGCGCTAAAGTGGGCGGCTAATATACAGAGTGCAAACTCGGTTCGGGGAATGGGATGGAGCGCTGTTACGAGCGCTTGGGGGCGTCAGTGGCCGCCAGTTCCATCGGTAATTGATATTTTAGGTGGGGTGCACGTAGCGACGCAAGTTGGTGCCTTTGCATTGCCGCAATATAGCGAGCAGTTTAAGTTTGCAGAACAATTGACAACTGTGCCTTTGGGAATCTTTGGTATAGGTAGCTTGGTTCATGGCGTAGCGAGTGGGATTGTGGGTGCTGTAGATAAGGTGGTGGGTTTTGGAGAGTTATTGGCCTTGGCTGACACTTACATTACCGGTGGGGTAATTACGTCCGTCGCGCCATATGCTGCGATCTTGGGTGCGGTGTACGGATCCTATAAGCTTTATCAGCATGTGAATGCTGCACCAGAAGTGGGCTGGGATGTAGATACGCTGGTGGACTTTATGGGAGGTAACCCACCCAAAAACGGCATAAAAGAAGTTACTGTTGAACGTGACGGGCAACGTGTTACTCAGATCGAGGCAACTTGGACCAATTCTATGGGAAACTCAACCATCGTGACGGTCGAGGGTGACAAGGTCGTCAAGGTAGAACAACGCTCAGCCGCTTAACGCGATTGGGCTCGTTCGCCATCGTACAATCCCTCTTTTTGCGCTCGGAGCAAGAAGAGGGATTTTTAATTGTGGTGGTCTCTGGAACTATGGCAAACTGGAAAAAGACATCCGGCTTTTCATTCTGTTTAGCCTTGGGATGAAGCCAGTTGAGTTGGCAAAGCTCTATGCTGAGCTCGAGATCTTGCCAAATGGCAAACCCACCCCCATGAATCTCGATGTAACAAAGCTCGCCGCTTGATTTCTTTTGCCTCGCCGCTTTGCATTTTTCCCGAACCTTGGATTAAAGTGACTAGACAACGCATTGTTTAATCATTTTCCGCCAAGGAGCCGAGTGTGAGCTATCCAGAGTCTTTGCTTGGTACTGTTGCCACGCTGCAAAACCAATCCGAATATGAGAGCCTACACTGGGAGGGCTCTTTCGAAGAGTATCTACGCATCATCCGCGAAGAACCACGTGTCACCCGCACGGCGTTTCAACGCCTCTACGACATGATGATCTCCTACGGGCGCGAAGAGTATATCGATTCCAAAAAGCGACTCGTGCATTACCCATTTTTTGACGATGGCATCGATAACGGCAAAGATGCTGTGTTTGGCCTCGACGTCGCTCTCATGCGGCTCGTGAACGTCGTGAAGTCTGCAGCTATGGGGTATGGCACGGAAAAGCGCGTGATTTTACTCCACGGGCCAGTGGGGTCGGCAAAGTCCACCATTGCGCGGCTCATGAAAAAAGGCCTCGAGCGTTACTCGCGCACCGACGAAGGCAAGTTGTTTACGTTTGAATGGCGCATCCCCAAAGAGCTGCACCGCGTTTCTGGTGGGCAAAGCGTTATGCCAGATCCGATGCATGAAGAGCCGCTCAAGCTCATTCCGGCAGAGATGCGTCATGAAGTATTCGCCAAGCTGGGTATCGGCGGTGATCACCATCCTGTTCGCATTAAGGGCGATCTCAATCCGGCTAGCCGCTATATTTTCCGGCTGCTCATGGAGCACTACAAGGGTGATTTGATCAAAGTGCTCTCCCATGTGCAAGTCAAACGGCTGCTGCTGAGTGAGAAGGATCGTGTGGGTATTGGGACGTTTCAACCCAAAGATGAAAAGAACCAAGATTCGACTGAGCTTACCGGCGATATCAACTACCGACGCATCGCAGAGTTCGGATCCGATTCCGATCCGCGCGCGTTTAATTTTGATGGCGAGTTTTGCATCGCTAACCGAGGCATTATCGAGTTCATCGAAATTCTGAAGCTAGATGTCGCGTTTCTTTATGACCTACTTGGCGCAACGCAAGAACACAAGATTAAGCCGAAGAAGTTTGCTCAAACCGACATCGATGAAGTGATTATTGGGCACACAAATGAGGCCGAATACAAAAAGCTCGTCGCTAACGAGTACATGGAAGCGCTGCGCGATCGGACCGTGAAAATCGATATCCCGTACATCACACGGTGGTCCGAAGAAAAGAAAATCTACGAGCGCGATTACAACAACAAGAAGATCCGCGGTAAGCATATCGCCCCCCACACTGTGGACATGGCAGCGATGTGGGCGGTGCTGTCACGCATGGAAGCACCCAAGGGTTACAATCTAAGCATTTTGCAAAAGCTTAAGCTTTATGATGGCAAGAGCTTGGCAGGCTTTACCGAAGACAGCGTGAAGGAACTGCGTAAGCAGGCTACGCGCGAAGGCATGGAAGGTATCTCGCCGCGTTATGTGCAAGATAAGATCTCTAATGCATTGGTGAGCGATTTGAGCGAGACAAGCATCAATCCGTTTATGGTGCTCAACGAGCTTGAGGCGGGGTTGAAGACCCATTCTCTGATCACCAGCGACGAGCAGAAAAAGCGTTATCTCGAGCTGCTGCAAGTGGTGCGGCAAGAATATGAAGATGTGGTGAAGAACGAAGTGCAGCGCGCGATCTCTGCAGATGAAGATGCCATCGCTAAGTTGTGCAGCAACTACATCGATAACGTGAAGGCTTATACGCAAAAAGAACGGGTCAAAAACAAATATACCGGACAGGATGAAGAACCTGATGAGCGCCTGATGCGGTCGATTGAAGAAAAGATTGATATCCCAGAGAGCCGTAAAGATGATTTCCGTCGGGAGATCATGAATTATATTGGCGCGCTGGCTGTTGAGGGTAAGAAGTTCGACTACCGTACCAATGAACGGCTACACAAGGCGTTGGAGCTTAAGCTTTTCGAAGATCAAAAAGATACCATTAAGCTCACCACCATGGTGTCCAATGTGGTGGATCGTGAGACGCAGGAGAAGATCGACATTGTGAAGCAGCGTCTTATTAAAAACTACGGTTACAACGAGGAAAGCGCGACCGACGTGCTCAACTTTGTGGCCAGCATTTTTGCCCGCGGTGATGTCAAACGTGACTAGGTCACTGGGGTGAGGGTGGCCGATGAGCCTGAGAGTCCATAATGATCACAACCGGTTTAAGGAAATCATTCGCGGCCGTATTAAGCAAAACCTGAAAGAGTATATCAAAAAAGGTGAGTTTATATCGCGGCAGGGCAATGAGAAGCTGACCATTCCCGTGCCCAGCGTGGAGTTACCGCGCTTTCGTTTTGGCGGGCAAAGCCAAGGCGGAGTTGGACAAGGGCAGGGCAAAGTGGGCGATGGTGTGGGCGATCCGCAGCCCGGCGAGGCCGCGGCGGGGAAGGCGGGCAGCGATGCGGGTGATCATAGTCTCGAGGTTGATGTTTCACTCGAGGAATTGGCGGACATGCTCGGCGAAGAGTTGGAGCTTCCACGCATTGAGGCCAAAGGCAAGCATAGTGTAAAGGCTGAGCGGATTCGCTATTCTGGCGTGCACCAAGTGGGCCCAGAGGCGCTTCGTCACTTTAAACACACATTTCGCAATGCGCTCCGACGGCAAATCATGACGGGGACTTACGATCCGAAGAATCCTTGCATCGTTCCGATCCGCGATGATTTTCGCTACCGAAGTTTTAGAACCATCGAGAAGCCAGAGTCCAATGCTGTGATTGTTTATATGATGGACGTTTCTGGCAGCATGGGCGAAGAGCAGAAGGAAATTGTGCGCATCGAGAGCTTCTGGATCGATGCCTGGCTCAGGCGGCACTACGACGGCATTGAGTCACGCTACGTCATTCACGATGCGATGGCCAAAGAAGTCGATCGGGATACTTTCTTTCACACCCGTGAGTCCGGTGGGACGATGATCAGTTCTGCCTATCGCTTGTGTGCTGAGATCATCGAGAAAGACTACCCACCGCAAGACTGGAATATCTACCCCTTTCACTTCTCCGACGGCGACAATTGGTCAGTGGATGACACGCGCCTGTGCATCGGCGTGCTCCGCGATCGCATTTTGCCTCACGTCAATCAGTTTAGTTATGGCCAGGTAGAATCCCCTTATGGCTCGGGTCAGTTTATCAAGGACTTGCGCGAGCACTTGCAGGGGCACACCGCCGTCGCGCTGTCGGAGATCAAAGACAAAGATGCCATCTATCAGTCCATCAAAGACTTTCTGGCGGGAGGAAGGTAATGCCAAAGGCGCTTCCGGTAGAACTTGTCGAATTGCAGCAACGTGTTGAAGAAGTTGCCCAAGGGTATGGGCTTGGTATTTTCAGGACTTCATACGAAGTGCTCGATTTCGACGAAATTAATATGGTGGCCTCCTATACCGGTTTTCCCGTGCGCTATCCGCACTGGAAGTGGGGCATGGAATACGAGCGTTTGTCCAAAGGCCATGAATATGGCGTGAGTAAAATTTACGAGTTGGTGATCAATAACGATCCCTGCTTTGCTTATTTGCTCGAGAGCAACTCATTCGTCGATCAAAAAATCGTCATGTGCCATGTGACCGGACATAACGATTTCTTTAAGAATAACTATGCCTTTCAGCATACCAATCGAAAGATGATCGATGAAATGGCCAACCATGCAGCGCGTATTAGGCGCTATATGGATTGGTATGGCGTCGACAAAGTCGAAGAATTTATAGACAAAGTTCTATCCATCGAGAACCTCATCGATTGCCAGGCGCCATTTATCGCCAGACAGCGAGATGAAAAAGAAAAAGACGACGAGATGATCGGTGATGGCTTCGAAGTTGTGCGTTTGCCATCTGATAAAGAATATATGGAACGCTATGTGAATCCAGAAGAGTTTTTGGATGAGCAAAAGCGCAAGCAGCAAAAGAAAGCTAAAGAAGCCAAGCGATTTCCCAAAGAGCCGATGCAAGATGTACTCTTGTTTTTGCTACAGAATGCGCCGCTGACGCGTTGGCAGCGAGATGTTCTCGAAATGCTGCGAGAAGAAGCCTATTATTTTGCTCCACAAGCGATGACCAAAATCATGAACGAAGGCTGGGCCACCTATTGGCATTCCAAGCTCATGACGGAAAAAGTGATGGAGTCGTCGGAGCTTATTGATTTTGCCGATCGCCACTCGGGTGTTCTACAAATGGCACCCGGCCAGCTGAACCCATACAAGCTTGGCGTGGAGCTCTATCGGGACATCGAATCACGTTGGAACAAAGGCCAGTTTGGCCCCGAGTGGGATGATTGCAGCAATATGGCGGAAAAGCGCTTATGGGATAAGCAGCTTGGACTTGGTCGAGAGAAGATTTTTCAAGTGCGTAAAATCTACACCGATGTGACTTTTCTCGACGAGTTTTTTACCATTGATTTTTGCAAGCAGCATGGTTTTTTTGCTTATGCTTACGATAAGAAGCGCCAAGAGTACGTGATTGAGTCGCGTGAATTTGCCAAAGTCAAAAAGAAGCTCCTCTCTTCTTTTACCAATTTAGGGCAGCCGGTAATTCATGTTGTCGATGGCAACTACGAAAATCGCGCGGAGCTTGTGCTCAAGCACTTGCATGAAGGTGTGGATCTGGACGTGCAATTTGGTCGCGCGACGCTCAAGAATGTGCACGCAATCTGGACGCGGCCGGTGCATTTGATGACATCTGTTGAAGATCGGCCCATGATGTTGTCGTTTGATGGGCAGAATTTTCAAGAAAAGTTGTTAACCAAACAGATATGAAAAACGCAAACTGGAAATGGTTGTATGCCAAGCTACGTCTTGGTTTTCTTGGTGCGCTGCATTATGCGCTGATGTTTTGGCCCTGGCGGAGTCGTTTTGGCTATCAGAAGTTTTTAGAAAACTATCTTCCCGATGGCCTGCCTTCCTACTCCCCTGAGCTCCGCGCGATCGCACACGAGCCCGGCCGCTGCACCACCTGTGGCATGTGCGACGCCGCCTGCCCAGAAATTTCCCCCTTTGAAAAAGGGGGACCAAGGGGGATTTTTCTCGGCCCCATGCGCTTGGTGATCAGCGGCATGCGCGGTGGCCCCATTTTGCCAGACGTCGCCGACAGTTTAGCCTTCGTTGCCAACACCGCATGCCAAGGTTGCCAGGCCTGCGAACGCGCCTGTCCGGAGCAGATCCCCATTGTGAGTCTGGCGCAACAGTTCCACACACAGCTGAAGCAGTTACAAACCTGAGAGAAAAGATGGGCGTTTTACACGGATCAATGAGTTATTTGCGCTTTGCCGTTATTGGCACTGTGCCATCCAACTACGTCGAGCAATATGAATCCACTATGGAAATGCGCAGGTTCATTCCGCTTCATCCAGAGGCCGAGGATATCGATAGCGCAGGCTGGGTGCCAGCGCAGAAGCCTTTTGCTGACGATGAGCCCATCACTAACGCGCATTTTCTCTTTGGTGAACGCATGGTGTTTGCCTTTCGAGAAGACGTGATGTCCTATCCAAAGCCCATGTTGCGCGATTTGGTCGCGCAGCGCCTCGATCAATATCGAGAGAAAACAGGCGCTGAGCCGCATGGTGAGATTCGACACAAAGCCGAGCTTGCTGTACGTGCCGAGCTGCGTCGGAAGATTTTGCCAAGAAGCAAAGTAGTGGATGTATTGTGGGATCACTCCCGTGCAGAACTGCGCTTTTTTTCTCGCGGCAAAGGCGTGGTGGAGCGTTTCACCAAACTCTTTGAGCAGACATTCTCGATGCAGCTTCGGGAAAAAACATTCGCTGATCTGGCAATATCCGCCGAGCTCTCTCTCCGAGAGAAAGGTATGTTAGAAGGTTTAAGGCCGCACGAGATTTTCGCGTTGAAGCAACGCGTCGAGGCAGAAGCATATGGGTGATTTGACCTTTTTAGGACCCGAGTTTTTGACTTGGCTCTATTTTTACATCGATCAGGAAGGCGGCGAGATCAAAGCTGGAAAGCCCGAGGCGCGGATCACTGTGGGCAAGAGTATCTTGCTCAAGCCACTGGCCAATCCGGATATGCGTGTGGCGATTTTAAGTCCGATGCTTGACGACAGTGGCGAAGTGCTGCAGGCCATTCGTGCGGGTGCCCATGTGGAGTCTATGGCGCTTGACGTTGTTGTGGGTGAGCACATCCACTGTCTTACTGTGAATGGCACCGATGGATCACTTAGCCAAGTAAAGACGCGTTATTTATTTGCTGAGCAGGAAAGCAAGATGGATTTGGCCGGGTTTGATGAGCCTAGCCAGGGGCCGAAGAAGAAAAAACTGACGGACGAAGAAAGCGTCCTCATCCGAATGTCTGCGCTGGATGAGATTGAAGCGATTGTTGACAGCCTCTTTCAGAAATTTCTGCTGCGCAGACTGGGGCAGAGCTTTGTTCAGCAAGATCTCACTGCAATCCGTTTGAGCGTTGCAGAGGGCCTTAAAGCTCGATTGCCGCCTATCGATCATGCAAAGCGGCAGCCGTCTCACCTAGAAGAGCAACCGGTCGCATACCCAGCCTGATTAACCTCGGCTTGAACAACAAAAAACGCGCCATTTTGCTCAAAAAAAGATGCAAAACAGGCGCGTTTTCGCGCTTTACTTAAGCGACTCTCGCCAGCTTAGTTAGCTGGAGCCGGAGCTGGTGCAGCAGGAGCTGCTGGAGCTTCTGGTGCAGGAGCTGCAGCAGGAGCCTCTGGTGCTGCTGGAGCGGCAGGAGCCACTTCTGCAGGTGCACCTTCAGGAGCGCCTTCAGCAGGAGCCTCTGCGTCTTTGCTGCATTTGCAAGCAGAGAAGGCGAAGAGAAGAGCGGTAAGACTTAAACCAAGTACGAGACGTTGCATGGAAAAACCTCAAAAGTTTAGTTATGGCAAAAACATTATTATTGTGCCAAGTCTCGGTCACATAGCACCTGAGACTTTTGAAAACAACAAAAATTGTTAAGCCTAAGTTTTTTCGATACTGCACGAATGCCGTATATTTTTCAAGCGTATTTGTGGAATGAATACACTGATCGCAAAAATATGGAGGAGCCACGATGACGACCCCCCCCCATTTCGTCAGCGCCCCACGCGGCACAAAACTTAGCTGCAAGGGCTGGATTCAAGAAGCCGCGTTGCGCATGCTGATGAATAACTTGGACAAAGAGGTTGCTGAAAAGCCGGAAGATCTGATTGTTTATGGTGGCCGCGGCCGGGCTGCACGTAACTGGGAGGCTTATGATGCGATCGTTGCATCCCTGCGAGCGCTCGAAAATGATGAGACTCTGTTGATTCAATCTGGCAAGCCAGTTGGCGTCATAAAAACGCATCGCGACGCTCCACGGGTGATCCTGGCCAATTCGAACCTGGTCGGGCGGTGGGCCACTTGGGAGCATTTTGATGCGCTTGAGCAAAAAGGCCTTATGATGTACGGCCAAATGACGGCTGGATCATGGATCTACATTGGCACGCAGGGGATTTTGCAGGGTACCTACGAGACTTTTGCCCAGGCCGCCCGCACCCATTTTGGCACGGATGGTGACCTGGCTGGCAAGGTGGTTCTCACTGCAGGTCTAGGTGGCATGGGCGGTGCACAGCCGCTTGCAGTGGTGATGTGCGGTGGAATTTGCCTGGCGGTGGAAGTAGATGAAAACCGGCTGCAACGACGTCTTGACACGCGCTATCTCGATTCTATGACAAACGATGTGCATGAGGCTGTGCAGCTATGCGAGCAGGCTCGCAAGGAAAGGAAAGCGCTCAGTGTAGGGCTCCTGGGCAACGCAGCGATTATTCATAGGCAGCTATTGGAACGGGGGTTTCGGCCTGATCTTGTCACCGATCAGACGTCCGCACATGATCCCATGTATGGGTATGTGCCTACCGGGGTCGCAACGGGCGAGGTGGACAAAAAGCGCGCGGAGGATCCCGCGCGTTATGTCGTTCTCGCACGTCGCAGCATGGCTGAGCAGGTGAACGCCATGCTGGGATGGTTGGATATGGGTGTGCCAGTGTTTGATTATGGCAATAATCTGCGGGCTGAGGCTAAAGCTGGCGGCTGTGAACGGGCTTTTGATTATCCGGGGTTTGTGCCAGCTTATATTCGTCCGCTCTTTTGTCAGGGCCTTGGGCCCTTTCGTTGGGTGGCACTGTCTGGAGATCCGCAGGATATTCAAGTGACTGATGATGCGATTCGTGAGTTATTTCCCCATAACAAGAGTTTGCTGAAGTGGCTGGATATGGCGGAGAAGAAGATCGCTTTCCAAGGGTTGCCAGCAAGAATTTGTTGGCTTGGGCTCGGAGAGCGCCATTTGGCTGGGCTTGCGTTTAATCGGCTGGTGAAGGAGGGCAAAGTCAAAGCTCCGATTGTGATTGGGCGCGATCATCTTGATTGTGGTTCGGTAGCCAGTCCAAATCGAGAGACAGAGGCCATGAAGGATGGTTCCGATGCCGTCGCCGATTGGCCTATTTTGAATGCACTTGCCAACGCTGTGAATGGTGCGTCGTGGGTGAGCTTTCATCAGGGTGGGGGCGTAGGTATGGGTTATAGTATGCACGCAGGGCAGGTGCTTGTGGCAGATGGGACCGATGAGGCTGCTGCACGCATTGAACGTGTGTTGATTGGCGATCCGGCACTGGGAGTGATGCGCCATGCCGATGCTGGTTATGATGAGGCAATCACCTGCGCCAAAGAGCAAAGGGTCAAAATTCCTGGGCTCACATGGAATCCATCATGAAGCTGATTCATAACATCAAGACGCTCTACACCATGGTAAGCACTCCGGGCAATCCACTCGGGGCAATCGACAACGCTGTTGTTGGTTGGGATGACAATAAGATCACCTTCATCGGGCAACAATTTCCCCCTTTAAAAAAGGGGGATAAAGGGGGATTTTCCCTCGATGCAAACGGAGCGACCATGCTCCCCGGCCTAATCGACTGCCACACCCACCTGGTATTCGCCGGCTCCCGCGCTGAAGAATTCGCAATGCGATCGCGTGGCGCAACCTACCAAGAGATTATGCAAAACGGTGGCGGCATTCGGAGCACGATGCGCGCAGTGCGCGCAGCCTCGAAGCAAGAGCTCATCGATCTGGCCTTGCCTCGACTAGAAGCGATGCTGAAAAAAGGCGTGACAACCATCGAAGCGAAAACCGGATATGGGCTATCCCTCAACGACGAGCTCAAGACACTCGAGGTACTCGGAGCTTTGCAAAAGCTACAACCTATTGAAATCCTCTGCACCTTTCTTGGCGCGCATGCGATCCCCCCAGAATATGAGGGGCAGCGCGAACAATATGTAGATCATGTTGTCAACGACATGCTTCCCCGGATTGCCGAGCAAGGCATTGCAACGATGTGCGATGTATTTGTGGAGCGCGGTGCTTTCACGGTTGAGGATGGTCGACGGATATTGCAAGCGGCGAAGCAGGTTGGCCTCCTGACACGTGTGCACGCGGAGCAACTGAGCCATTTTGGCGGAGCGAAACTAGCTGCAGAGATTGGGGCACAAGGCGCAAGCCATCTCGAGTTTGTATCCCCCGAGGATATGAAGCGATTGGCAGATGCCAGCGTCGTGGCTGAAATATTGCCGATTGCGCAAGAATATTTGAATCTGCAGCCAGTGCCAGGTAGGGCGCTTATCGGTGCCGGTGTGGATGTCGCTGTGGCGACGGATTTTAATCCAGGGTCAGCGATGTGCAATGATATTCATCTCGCTGCACGCCTTGCTGTGACGCGTTGTGGACTAACTTGTGAGGAGGCGCTGCTTGGAGTAACAGCAAATGCTGCGAAAGCGCTTGGTCGGAGCGACATTGGGCAAATTCGCGTGGGGGCTAAGGCGGATTTGTGTCTGCTGCGGGGAGAATCAGTGTGGGATTTGCTTTACGATTGGTCGGATAACCCGGTAATTGGCTTGTTTAAAAATGGCATCGACACCTCGTTTCTCCTACGCAACGGAATTTCCGGCAAAAAGAAAACCAACAACAATGAGACAACGGAAAGCACCGCGCACACAGAGAAAACATAAGACACAGAGAGCGTAAAATCATCTCTAAGCAACTTTAGCAGTGGCGCTCCATGTTGTTGAAAAGCAGGCGTAAAGTACTTTTGAAAATGCGCGACATCAATGTCGTGTAACCCAAATTTGGAAGGGTCTATCGTCGCCATCGCACTTGATAATTTGGCCGTCATCAATGTACCCAAAAAAGCAATGCCGAGCGTGCTGCCAATGCTGCGAAAAAGCTGCGTCGATGAAGTGACGACTCCCAGTTTGCTATGCGGAAACGAACTTTGCGTCACAACAATAAAGATCGGCATGCCCGTGCCAAATCCGGCTCCCATCAAAACCATGCTTTGAAGTAATTGCAGCGATGTCGTTTCGCTCCCCATCCCAGCTAAAAGATACATGCCTATAGCAGTCATTAGACTACCTATAATGAGAACGATTTTATATTTTCCCGTCCGGCTGACAATCTGCCCACTGATGACGCTGCTTAAGGTCAATGCGAGTATCAAAGGGATGAGTATCAATCCAGAATCGCTAGCAGACCTGGTCAATGTAATTTGAGCAAAGATAGGGATATAGGAAATCACACCAAACATGCACATCCCGTTTAAAAAGATCACGGCGATGGAAACGTTGAAAGCCCGATTCGAGAATAGTTCCAAAGGAAAAATCGGTGCCTTGGCGCGCAGTTCAATCCGAACAAATGCGGCAAGCAAGAGAAATGACAACAGGAGCAGAAAAAGAACCTGTGGCGAATGCCAACGATGTCGCTCCCCGACGCTAACAGCCGAAAATAGGAGAGAAAGCAATCCAAGAGACAAAAGCACGGCACCGGGGTAGTCTATCGTGTGGTGTTGCTTTTCTTTGGGCTGGTGTGGGAAGTTGTAGTGAATGATGAGCAACACCACCAATCCAAATGGGATGTTGACAAGAAAAACATAACGCCAGCTGGCGAAGTCAGAGAGCCACCCGCCGAGCAAGGGCCCAATGATGCTGGCGAGGCCAAACATGCTGCTGATCACCCCTTGCCATTTGCCGCGCTCTGCCGGTGAAAATAAATCGCCAATGATGGCCAGGGAGTTCACCATGATGGCACCGGCGCCAAGACCTTGCAGTGCCCGAAAGGCAATGAGTGCGCTCATGGATTGGGCAAGGCCACAAGCAACGCTGGCTGCCAGAAATACGACGATGCCCATCAAATAAAATCGACGACGACCGTAAATATCAGCGAGCTTGCCAAAGATAGGAATCGTGACTGTGGACGCGAGCATGTAGGAAGAGAAGACCCAGGAAATGGAGTCAAAGCTGTTGAGGTCTTTGACAATTTGCGGAAGCGCAGTAGCAACGATAGTTTGATCGAGGGCAGCGAGAAAAATAGCGCAGAGCACGCTGGCCAAGATGAAAATCTGGTTGCGCTCTAGTTTGGGCGATTGCATCAGGCGGTCATCCTTCGCTTAGGATGATACTATTTCGTGCTTGCTGATGAATCGGACAGGTGGCGAGTGATTAGGTGGTTTGCTGGGTCAATGGGCTCTTTGCTCTGAGCCCTTGGAAACAGTAAATCTCCACGCCATCTTCATCGACATCATGCGTGCAGTATCCCTGCACGCGTAGTGTATCGAGTTCTTTTTTTGCATCGGCTAGCGACAAATTAGATTCCATGGCCACCATTTGAACGGTCACCACACTGTTGTTCTTTTTTGCTATACGTAAAATATCCCGCTCTGGCGACGTCAGTTGCTTGCCAACGAGCACGTGAAAATTCGCCGCATCCACCAGCGTCTGCATGCGCAGCAGGTCAAAGAGCGTGCCGATACCAAAGAGACCACCCGTCATAAAATACAAGAGACCGCTCATTGGCTTGCCAAGATAGAACCTGTGCAAGCCGGCAATGCCTACGAAGCCTAGCGCGCATAAAATATAGCCAATACCAGAGTTTCTCATGGCCGCAGCTCACACAATTAGAGCGCATTCGTCAATCACATCACCGACCGATAGCGTTCCTGGCGCACTATGCACGAAGTTTTGCCCGAATATTGCGCCTTTTTCAGTGTTGCGATATTTCGCCAGAGTTCGGAGCGGCTCTTTCAGTTGTTTGATTCCGGTACGCTGGTCGATTGTTGTTACAACGCACCGCTCGCATGGCTTGGCACGAAAAAGCAGAGTGCTTCCAACTTTGACATGGTCCCATGCATCTTCCGCAAATGCTTCGCAATCGGAGATGACAAGGTTAGGGCGAAAGCGATTCATTGGAATCGGAGCGTCGAGGCGACTGTTGAGATCAGCGAGCGACGCCTCGGAGATGACCAGGAGCGGATACCCATCAGCAAAGCCAGTCTGCGACAAAGGAGCAGCTCCTCGAGGCTGCACGGGGCGAATCGTGTTGTCGGGCATGCGCACCAAGCGCAAAGATTTGTCTTTGAGATAGTCTTGAAACCAGCTCGCTGCTTCGTCGCCCTGGTCAGCGCTAAGGCAAGTATCTTTCCAAATGCTGATCTCACGAGAACCCGCGTTCGGAACACCTGCGATTGATAGTCGGAGCGAGGACATGCCCGGAGCAGACAGCGTCAAGGAATCTCCAAGCGTGCATCCAATTAACGCCATCTGCGGGAAATCTCGCTGCGTAACAAAACGATTGGTCTCGCCATTCACAACCATCCACAGGCGATCATGCAATATCCCCCGTGCACCGAGCTCGGCAGTTTGCAAAGAAATCGCGCCGCAGGACTTCACCGGATAGACATAGAGTGCGGCTACCCGGGGCATCGTCACGGATGCAGCCTATCGAGTGTGCGTGCAAAAGGAATTGTCTCCCGCACATGGTGCAGCCCGCATATCCACGCGACCGTGCGCTCAACGCCGAGACCGAAACCAGCGTGAGGTACGGAGCCGTAACGTCGGAGATCCAAAAACCACTCGAGGTCTTTGGTGTCGAGGCCTTCATGGGCAATCTCTTTGAGAAGCAAATCGAGATTGTCTTCGCGTTGCCCGCCACCGATGATCTCGCCATAGCCCTCCGGAGCGAGGATATCCATGCAGCGCGCAACCTTCGGGTTACTCGGATCTTTCTTCATGTAGAATGCTTTGACCTGCGCAGGAAAGTTATAGACGACGAGTGGTTTATCAAAGCGCTTGGTGAGCTCTGTTTCGTGCGGCGCTCCAAAATCCATACCCCAATCAATTTGGAGTTGCTCTTTCAACTCTGTGTCGGTGACGGTGCTCTGAATCTCTTGAATCATCTTGACCGCTTCGTCATAGCTGAGTCTTGGAAAAGGCTTTGTCACGTTCTTCAGTGCAGTGAGGTCGCGCTCCAGGTGCTCCGATAGATCCTTCTCGTGCTGATTTAAAACGCGCTCAACGACATGGCACAAGAAATCTTCAGCCAACGCAATGTCATCTTCGAGTTCGAAGAAAGCCACCTCGGGTTCGACCATCCAAAACTCGTTCAAATGTCGACGTGTTTTGCTCTTTTCTGCTCGGAACGTTGGGCCAAAACAATAGGTCTTACCAAACGCCATGGCGGTCGCTTCTTGATAGAGCTGCCCCGACTGCGAGAGATAGGCTTTTTCGTTGTTGAACCACGGCACCTCGAAGAGTGTGGTTGTTCCCTCGCAAGCGTTTGGGGTAAAAATTGGGCTATCGACGAGCAAAAACCCATTGTTGTCGAAATAATCTCGGATCGCTCGAATAATCGTTGCGCGGATGCGCAAAATCGCATGTTGCCGACGGGATCTCAACCACAGATGTCTGTGGTCCATCAAAAACGCGTCTCCGTGCTCTTTTTTGCTGATGGGGTATTCGTGCGAAGCGCTGACTAGCTCGAGCCCGGTGGCGTGGATTTCATGCCCACAAAATGGCGCTCGATCATCTTTGTGTACCTTCCCCGTGATGATAATAGATGATTCTTGTGTCAAGCCTGAAGCAAGATTGAAGATGTCTTCCGGAACGTCTTGCTTACTCATGACGCATTGGATAAACCCGGAGCCGTCTCTCAGTTGCAGAAATTGTAGTTTCCCCGAACCGCGTTTGTTGTAGAGCCACCCTTTGAGGGTCACTTGTTGGCCCGCATGGGTGGCGATGTCAGAAATGCGTACCCACGGAGATGCTCTGTCGTTCGTCATTTTTAAAACCTCGGCTCGATTTATTGTCAATGTGTATGCCATAATCGCTTTAGTAGGAAAAGGAAGATTCACACCATGGAAGTTTACCCAAGAGGAAAAGCCGGCCTCATTGAAGTCATTTGTGGCCCTATGTTTTCGGGAAAGACAGAAGAGCTTATTCGCCGCCTGCGAAGAGCGAAGATCGCACGACAAAGAGCAATCGTGTTTAAGCCGCAAATCGATAAACGCTACGATGAAGTGCTAATCGTAAGCCACACCGCCCAAAAAATTCCGTCCATTCCGGTTGCGGATACTGCAGCGATGAAAAGACATCTCACAGATATCCACCATCAGGTGGATGTGGTGGGCATTGATGAGGCGCAGTTTTTTGACAATGGTCTGATTCAACTTGTGGACGATCTCGCCAATCGTGGATTGCGTGTCGTTGTGGCAGGGCTTGATCAGGACTATTTGGGTAACCCCTTTGGCCCCATTCCCCATTTGCTGGCCATCGCGGATTTGGTGTCTAAGCAGTACGCGATTTGTTTGGTTTGCGGCGCGCCGGCGGGAAAAACGCAACGTGTCAAAGGGCGATTGCGGGGAGAGTCAACCCATGCGCAAGTACAGGTGGGCGCCATAGAGACTTATGAGGCGCGTTGCCGTTTGTGTCATGTACAAGACGTGGCAGAGCCGGTGAAGGACATCGGGCACCTAGAACTTGCGGGATAGAATTGGAGTTACAATGAGTCAATACGAGCAATATCTTGATCATGCTTATGGGCCAAATGTTCACATTTTATCTGACACATTTTTGCTAACGCGTCTTGGCACACTCTGTGAGGAAGCAACGACGCAACCTGCATTCAACGAAATTGTTTGTGACCTCTATCGCTTTCTTTTGCGCGCTGTTCTTAACGGCGAGTTTCCAATGACCGAGCGTCACATTCGCACGCGCATGGCAAGCATTTCCCAGCACGGCGTATGGACTGGCCACGTGCTGGACGCGAAAACGCCTGCAGTGACGGTGGATATTCTGCGAGCAGGTTCACTGCCAAGCCAAATTTGTTTTGATTATCTCAACAAGACGCTCGATCCGCGCTTGATCCGCCAAGATCACGTCGTGATGGCGCGCCAAACAAATGCCAGCGGGCAGGTTATTGGCACCCATCTTGGTGACAGCAAAATTGGTGGCTCGGTTGATGGGGCGATCGTGTTGTTTCCCGATCCCATGGGGGCCACAGGCGGATCGATTGCCCGCGTGATTCACCACTACAAAGAGAAGGTAGAGGGCAAAGCCAAGAAATATGTGGCACTGAATCTGATCATCACGCCGGAATATATTCGAAGACTCACCCGTGAGCACCCGGACCTCATAGTCTACGCGATTCGGCTCGATCGAGGAGGTTCTTCGCCTGCAGTCTTGCAGGAAAGGCCAGGCGTACGCTGGGAAGAAGAAATCGGACTTACGGATATGCAATACATAATTCCCGGTGGCGGTGGCTTTGGCGAGTTAATGAACAATTCTTATTGCTAAAAAAATGGATGACTATGATGAATCGTTTTAAAGGAAAAGAAATTCAAGCGCTCCTGACCAAGGAGCAAATTGAAAAACGCGTCAAAGAGCTTGGCGCTGAGATTACGCATGCTTATCGTGATATCAAGGATCCACTGATTCTTGTGGGCGTCTTGAAGGGCAGTGTTTTATTTATGGCGGATCTGTGCCGTGCAATTGATATGCCTATTGAATTGGAATTTATGGGTGTGTCATCTTACGGAGAAGCGACCAAGTCCTCCGGTGCGGTGCAAATTACTTTAGATTTGACGCGCCCAATTGAGAATCGGCATGTGTTATTTGTAGAAGACATCGTCGATACCGGGCTAACCGCAAAATATCTTTATGGGAACATGCGCACACGTGAGCCAGCAAGCTTACGCCTGTGCTCGTTGCTCGAAAAACCAAGCAAAAGCAAGGGCGAAGTCAAAGTAGACTTCCTTGGTTTTACCATCCCCGATGAATTCGTCATTGGCTATGGTCTTGATCTGGCGGGCGTCTACCGCAACTTGCCTTATGTCGGTGTTTTGGGGAGTGATGTGTGAAAGACACCGGGGCTTCTTACTTCCACGATGTGGTGACGCGATTTCCTGACATTGCGGATGTGGAGAGTCTGAACGGGTTTTTGTTTCGCACCTCGCAATCGCTCTTGTCGGTGGGAGATCGGGAGGCTGTGCTTGCAGCGCTGCCGCTGCTTGCCAGGCAGGTGGCAGGCTTGTTGCAAGCGGATGCAGTTGCATTTGTGCTACTTCCGGACGTGTGCGCATGTTCCCATAAAGATATTTTGCGGTTAGCCCGGTATCGACGATGTCTTCTACAAATAACACATGCCGATTCTCAATTGGCTCATCGCTGAACGCCTGCTCAAGCAGATTGGCGAGCCGCCATCTTGGATTTGTGAAAACGACGTGGCCCGGCACATGCTATATCAAAGCCCGTATGGTCGTCGCACCAAAATGGTTTCTTTGGCGGCAGTGCCGATGCATGCGTTTGGTCATTCTCTCGGGATTCTGATTGCGACACGTGCAGAGATAGGGGCTTTTCGCGAAGCTGATCACCCTGTGTTGTCGGCTATTGCGACCGCGATCGCAGAGGATCTTCAGCGCGGCCCGATCTATCAGAGTGCCTTGCGCGACGAAGTTACTGGACTTTATCATCGCCAAGCTGCTTTGGATCTGCTGGCCCACGAGACTGCCCGCGCGCGGCGATATCAGGCATCATTGTCCGTTACATTGCTCGATATCGATGGTTTTAATTATCTCAAACATAATTCTGCAGATTCAAAGATGCGCCGTATTTTGCATAAAATTGGCAGGCGCATTGCATCTGAAGTAAGGCAAACAGATTTCTCTGCACGCATGTTAGAAAATACCTTCTTGCTTGCGCATCCCATGACACCTGCCGAGCACGCGCTTGAAATTGCGACGCGGCTTAGGGCTTCCTTTGCTAAAGAAGCCGTGTTGATCGATGATGTTCCATTGCGCGTTGAGCTATCGCTTGGCATTGCCAGTTTGGGCAAGGACGACGATCTAACCACGCTTCTCAGCCGTGTTGATCGCGCGCTTGCGGCGGCCAAACGCTTAGGTGGAAATCGCGTTGTAGTAGATCTCAATCGGTCAGACAGCTGAAGTCAAACACCAACATTTCTTGATACCACCCTCATTACCAAGTCCATGAGGAGATATCATGAAGAATTTGCGTTTGCCCATTTTCGCTGCGCTGATGGCCTTTGCGCTGAGCAATGTTGCCATGGCCTATGACTTTAGCCGTGCCGACAGGCTTTTTGCGGCGCGGGAAAATAGCCCAGCCAATATTGCACAGGCACGCACATTGTATGCGGCCGCACTGGGCCAGGTTCAGGGCCAGGAGCTGATTTACGCCGTGGAGCGGTTGGCGAAGCTCGCCTACTATGAAGGTGATCTTCTGACATCGCCAGATGATAAGGACAAGCGAGCTGGCATTTTTACGCAATGTCAGGAATATGTGGATCACATTAATCCCAACAATATCCATTCGGAAACCGCCGTCTACTATTACTGGAAAACTGCATGCCTTGCTTTGTGGGGGGAGTCTGTTTCGCAATGGACGGCCATGTTTCATGTCAACGAGCTGAAAGGACTGCTCGCTGACGGTCTGCGGGTGGATCCCAACTACGAAGGTGGTGGAATGCACCGTTTGGCGGCCGCCATTTACGTGCGAAGCACGAACATGCGACTGGTTGGACTCTATGATCCTGCAGCAGCACTGACCCATATCAATGCCGCGATTGCTGTAGGTCCTGAGTATTTCAATGCCTTCTTGCTAAAAGGGATGATTTTGAAGGCACTGGATCGCAATGATGATGCACTTGCAGTGCTCACAACGGCTAAAAGACAGCTAGAACAAAAGCTCGCCACAAACAGCGTGCAGGAAGATCTTTTGCCTGAGTCAAAAGTATTTCTGCGCCAGATGAATGATCTGATGAGCCGCCTGTAAGATCATCTCTAATAATTTCCCTCTCCCGCTCAGCGGGAGAGGGAAATTATTAGAGATGATCTTACAGGCTCCCGCTCAGAGGGAGAGGAACCAAGGGTGAGGGTGGGAGACGCCATCACCCCAGATTTTTCGCCGCAAATTCCCAGTTCACCAAATTCCACCAAGCTTCCAAATACTTGGGCCGCGCATTGCGGTAATCGATGTAGTACGCATGTTCCCACACGTCGCAAGTGATCAGCGGCGTTTTACCTGTTTGCAGCGGGCATTCGGCATTTGACGTCGACTCAACCACCAGCTTGCCGGTAGAGTCACGAGAAAGCCACGCCCATCCCGAACCAAAATGTCCCGCTGCAGCTTTGGTGAATTGCTCACGAAACTGCGCAAACGAGCCAAAATTGGATGAAATCGCTTCGAGCAATCGACCAGATGGTTCACCACCACCCTTTGGTGACATGCTGTGCCAATAGAACGTATGATTCCATACTTGAGCAGCGTTGTTAAAAATACCTGCCTTTTGCGTCGTAATGAGTTCCTCTAGGCTCTTGTTCTGCAGCTCCGAGCCTTGCGTCAGATTGTTAAGGTTCGTGACATAGGCTTGATGGTGTTTGCCATAATGAAACTCAAGAGTCTCCTCGGAAATGTGTGGTGCAAGCGCGCTTTTTGCGTAGGGGACGTTGGGTCAAGTTTCCATTCGCCCCGTTTTGTGGGCTTTTTTAAAGAATTTTGCAACACGTGTAAGAATTTTATCCGTGGCCAATGCTCAGCACCGAAGCGAGCCAAATGATCCGTGTAGGATTGGCAATCCACCAAATCAAAGCCCCATGCCACGAGGTTTTTCAAGAGCACCGCAAAACAGATTTTTGACGCGTCCGGCATGTCAGCAAACATGGACTCGCCAAAAAACACGCCACCGAGAGACACGCCATAGAGGCCACCGACCAGCGTATCGCCGAGATAAGCCTCAATACTGTGTGCGTAGCCCATTTTGTGCAACTGAAAATAGCCAGCCATCATGTCATCGGTAATCCAAGTGCCATGTTGTCCACGACGAGAAACAGTTGCACAACGTTTTATGACGCTGTCAAAAGCCTTGTCTGCACAAATATGATAGGGCTTTTGTTTGAGAGCTTTGCGCAATGAATGGGAAATCTTGGCCTTTTTGGGCTCGAGTACAAACCTTGGATTGGGGGAAAACCAGAGTAGAGGGAGATCTTCATGTGGCCATGGAAAGATGCCGTTTTGATAAGCCAACAAGAGCCGATCAGGATCTGTATCTCCGCCCACGGCGAGAACGCCGTCTTCTGAAGCAAGCTCGGCCGGGGGAAAAATATGCTCTTCACTTAAGCGAAAAACGGGCATAACTGGCACTCAGAGGGCGGTGTAATCTCCGTTCACGGGATACAGATAGGTTGCCGCAATTAGTGCCACATTGCTAGCAAAGAGAAAGACATTTGTTGCAAGCATGAAGACATCACTTTTCATTACTGAGTAGCCCGCCCATATCAGCGACGCGACAGTAAAGAGCGAAACGGTGGGCAAAAAAATTGGGCTTGCGTCTTTTGTGCTGTAGACGCGGTAAACGAAAGGTGAGTTTGCAACAGCTGTGATAACGCCAGCGCTGATGCCGGCTATGTTTGACCAACCCGAATTTTCCTTCGCACATGCCTCGGTTGTCGCCGTGGAATTGGAGGCATATAGGGGCATGCAAAGGCAAAACGAAATTATCCAGAGAGCAATCGAGAGTCTATGTATAAACATGTGTCGCTGTATCCCGAGCGAATTGTTTGCATCACTGAAGAGCCGACGGAAATTCTTTATTCCATTGGTGCAGGTGATCGCGTTGTCGGTATTTCTGGCTTCACGGTGCGCCCCAAGGAGGCTCGCCAAAAGCCTAAGGTGAGCACTTTTCTCGACGCTAATTTCGAACGCATTTTGGATTTATGTCCCGATGTCGTTTTTGGATTTTCTGATCTGCAGGCGGATATTGCGCGTGAGCTGATCAAGCGTGGCGTGCCGGTTTATATTTTTAACCAGCGCTCGGTCGTACAAATTTTGCAGACCATTCGTGTGATTGGGGCAATTGTTGGCGAGGCTGTCAAAGGCAAAGCGCTGGCTGTAAAGCTCGCACGCGATCTATTGAGGTATGAGAAAAATTCACGGAAATTTCCCTGGCGGCCTAGTGTGTATTTTGAAGAGTGGGATGATCCTCTGATTTGTGGCATCCGGTGGGTATCTGAGCTGATAGAGATTGCTGGTGGAGACGACATTTTCAAAGAGCGCCGTTCGGAACAAGGTGCAAAAGGGCGCATCGTAGCAGCAGATGATGTTGTGAGGTTGAACCCAGATGTCATTGTGGCTAGCTGGTGTGGCAAGAAAGTGAAGATTAGCCAGATTAAAAATCGGCCAGGATGGGAAAATGTCACCGCGGTGAGGGAAAATCGCATCTACGAGATCAAAAGCTCCGACATTCTGCAGCCCGGACCGGCTGCGTTAACAGACGGTGTGCGGCAGCTTGCGGATATTATCGCCAGCGTCAGACTTTAGTCGTATCGGTCGTTGTCCCAGTTTGAGTGCTGGCCTGCGGATTATTCGGGTTATTCGGATCGTTGGGGTCGTCGGTAGGCGGCGGGCCTGGCGGAGGTGGCGGTGTGGGCAACGTCGCCAGATTGGGGATCATAGGCTGCATCGGTGGGCGTATGTTCGGATTGTATCGAGATTGGCGAAGATTGTTTCGCAGGGTGGTTAATGTTGTCGTCGCGGTTGTCAAAGCGGCAAAGAGAGCTTTGTTCGCTGCCGAAACCGTCCCGCCTGGACCGACCAGAGCTTTGGTGTGTCTCGCCAACATTCGGAGTACCGCATTGGCACTTCCTTCCGTCATATGGGGATCTGCCGGTGGAGCAGATGCCAGATCCTGCGCTGCCTTAATTGCGGCATCGGGTCTTTGACTCAAGTCATTGAAATGTTGCTGTCCTACAAATCGGCGGTCTACAGCGTCAAGGTGCTGGTTGGTCACGCTGGCAAAGCCTTCAAGGGCATCCAGAGTTGCCTCTGGAACATGGCCTCGCCATTGCTCAACTTTAGCGTAAATCTCGCCCAAAACCATCTGCCGGTTTAGCAGAACCTCTATATGCCCGTCAGCGACGCGGCGAGGCGCACCAAAAGCCCTGCCAAGGGCGCTTATCGCATCTCTGAGCTGAAACACAGACGGCGCATGCGTGTTGTTGCTGTAAAGGAAGTCAAGCTCGCGATGTCCACTCAGCTCAAAGCGATCCATTGAGCCTGCCCAATGCGATTGGCCAGAGGCGAGTGGTCTCCCAATCACATGGTCTGCTTGACTGACTCTGGCCGGATGGAAAGCTGCATCAAGGATTCGCGGCATTTATTACCCCCACATATTTGTAAATGGTAACAACGCCAATTGAAGATCGCAAATGATTGAAAAAATAAAGGTAATTAGATGGGTAATTCAAATACCTTATTGGCATTGTTCCCCGTGGCCTCTGCGATTGCTTCTTCGCTTATCCCCCGCATGGTTGCTATTTTCTTCATAACTTCCACCAAAAATGCCGGCTCGTTGGGCTTTCCTCTGTATGGCACCGGCGCGAGATAGGGCGCGTCGGTTTCGATCAACAGCCTATCCAGCGGCGTGTTTGTTGCCACGAGAGCCAGCTCACTGGCGTTTTTAAATGTCACAATACCAGATAGCGACAGCATGCATCCGAGCGCTAGAAATTGCTGCGCATGTGCCCAGCTGCCCGTGAAGCAGTGAATCACCACTTTCTCTTTTGGCATGTTCTGCTCGCGCAGGATGTCGATGCATTCGTCCCATGCGTCCCGCACGTGGATGACCAACGCTTTGTGCATTTCTTTCGCGAGAGAAATTTGCTCAAGAAAAACTTGGCGCTGAATCTCACGCGGTGAGTGGTCGTAGTAATAGTCTAGCCCGCACTCACCGATGCCTGCGCAGCGAGGATCGCGCGCGATGGCCTTGAGTTGCTCTCGAAAATCAGCAGGTGCTTTGGCCGCCTCATGGGGATGCACGCCGGCGGTAAAGAAGACGTCTGCATTTGCAGATGCGACAGCTCGGGCGCTTTGCGACGTTGCAATATCGCATCCAATGGTGATGAAGCGCTGCACGCCCGCGGCACGTGCGCGGGTGATAACATCTGGGTTTTGGCCGTGATATTTTGGGTCGTCTAAGTGACAATGGGTATCGATAAGCATAAACGATTGTACTATAGGTGCCTGTCAAAGATGTGAAGGTGGATACGTTGCTGAAGACTTATTTGGATTGGCAAAAACGAACGAACACATTCCCGCCGGTGCTCGCGGTAGGTGGGGCCGAGCGCGCGTTTGTCGATGAGGCTGTGGAGGCCGTGCGTAAACAGGTGCTCTCATCTGGTCTGGCAGATTTCAACCACGATCGCTTATCAGCGAGGTCCACCAATCTTGACAAGATTTTGGCACAGGCCAATACATTGCCAGTGATGGCCAGCATGCGCTTGGTCGAATTGCACGAGGCTGAGGCGATAAGTGCCGACGATCTCGTGGCACTAGAAAGCTACTTAAAATCGCCGACCAAAACCACCGTGTTACTTTTTGTATTCGATCAACTCGATGCACGCCAAAAAATGCCAAAGTTGCTCGATCAATTTGCCATAGTGTACAAATTCGATCACCCCAAAGATGATCAGATGCATGGGCTCATTCGCCACCGTGCACAGCGCTTTGGTTTGCATATAGACGACGATGCCGCTGCACTATTGACGATGACAGTCGGCGCTGACGTATCCATGCTCGAGCGCGCGCTGGAGAAGCTAGCGATTGCTGTCGATGGTGGCAGAGTTTCCGCCCGCGAGATTGGTCTTCACGTGACAAGCACACGCGTCGAAGATGCCTTTTTGCTGGGCAGGGCAGTTGTGCTTGGCGATCTCAAACAAGCTTCGATTAGCCTCGCTAAACTAAAGGCTGCGCGCGAGGTGCCACTCAAGTTGGTGGGAATGCTTGCTTGGCAACTCCGACAGGTGCTGCGTGCGCGGGTCATGCTTGACGACCGCAAGTCGGAGCAGGAGATTAGCAAGACCTTAGTGCTCTATGGCGACCGGCTCAAACCGGTGATGGCTGCTGCGAAGAAAAACAGCACCAAGATGTTTGCGAGCAAGTTGGCGGCGCTTTGCGAGCTGGATTTGAAGCTCAAATCATCTCGTGTGCCAGGGTGGCTATGGCTAGAGCGTGTTGTGTTGCAGATTAGTGCGCCACTCCGTTAGCCTCGCCTTTGTGCTCTTCAGCCTCAATAGTTGGCTCCTGTGCAGGTTGCACCTCTTCCTCGGCTTTAGCGATGATATCTTCCGCAACATCGCGCGCTTCTTCTTCTGCAATCGAGTGCTCGCGACCTGCAACCACTGCAAGCTCACGACAAACAGCAAAGTAGCGCTTTTGCAATTCGGCAAAACGCTCCTGCGCCATCTGCAACTTGCCCTGGGTTAGCCCCCACACTTTCTCGGTGTTCTGCGACTTGCGATAAAGCTTAGCAAGCTCAGCAACGACATTGGCGGGCAGTGCCTCTAGATCAATGGCAAAGCCAGCTTCTTGTAGGCCTTCTTTGTTTTTCGCCGCTCGGTTCGAGTGTGTGCGAAGCTGATTGTCTAGACGCCGAATTTCTTCCTTATAAGAGTTCGCTTTCTGCTCAAACTCTTGAGCGGCCTCGGTACGAGCAGCCTGCTTAGCTTTCTCGATCTCTTCTTGCATGGATCGCATTTGCAACTCAACCGCTTGAAGCGTTTTCTTCAAACGCTCGCTTTCTTCGCCACTTGCCGAATCTAGAGACAACTCACGCGCATCATCGTTGTCGTCTTTTTGCGCTTGCTTGCGCAGCTTCTTTTTCGCCATGTCGCGTGCTTCATCGAGCGCTTTATTCTTTCGCGCCAATTCTTCACGCAGACCACTTAATTCCTGGCGCAAATTAGCGAGCTTGCCATCTTGCGTCTCGCTTACTTTTTTGACTTCAGAAGCTGTGCGGAATGCCTCTTTTGTTTTAGCTTGGCATGCAAATGCGAATAAAATCGCAAGCGCAAGGGCTAACAATAAAATTACTGTAATAGTCATTGTTGTTCCTCTTGAATCACTGGAGCCGGTTTCTTTTCATGACGTGATCGTCGGTGACGCCTTCTACGCCCTCTGCGCAAATTCTTCTGCTCAGGCGTAGGTTCACCATTCTCGGTATCATTTGCAATCGGTAGATTTTCCTGATCTTCCGAAGGAGCGTTTTCTATAGGCGCGGCAGCCGCAAGCACGCGATCTGCTTCACTCAGCGCAGGAGCGCTACCGAACAGAGCCTCATTGAGCGGATCTTCGTAGTGCTCCCCATCCGCCTTTTCCATGACAGCGTTGGACAACCATTCTTCGCTGGCATCTTCCGGCTCGATCAATGTGGGCACAGGGCCAATCGACAACAACGGCGCTGGTTTTTGAGAAGGCTGTGTCCACTTGTCTTGCGGCTGCTGGTTATTGCTCGTCTGGTGCGAATAACGCCCTTTATTTTCCGAGCGGAATTCCTTGCCGTGAGATGATGCTGCATGCAAGCCTGCCTGCCCGCGACGTTCTTCCTCAAACTCGATGGCAGAGTCTGCGAGCTTATTGTCACCTAAAACATAAAGCTCCAATTGATGCGCATCACCAAGCTCAAGCAAATCACGCCGCTTCTGGTTGTTGAGACGATTTGCGACCTCGACGGGCAAACGCACCGTGAGGAACGCCAATGGCACACGCTTCTTGGCCAAGTGCCCACTGATGCGGCGCAATGCCAACACAGCAAGTCCTTCGGCGTCACGCACACGACCTGTGCCATCGCAATGGCTGCAAAGCACATGGCTGATCAAACGATGAGACTGCCTCAAACGCTGACGGGTCAGCTCAAGCGTACCATTCTCGCTGATGCGTCCGGCTTTCACACGCGCCTTGTCTGTGCGCATGTTGTCTTTGAGGCGCCTCTCAACATCACGCTTATGCTTGATAGAAATCATGTCGATGAAGTCAATGACAATGATTCCGCCTAAGTCACGCAGGCGAAGTTGGCGCGCGATTTCTTCAGTTGCCTCTAAATTTGTTTTATAAACTGTGGCCGCATGTCCTTCTTCTTTGGTGGATTTGCCAGAGTTAACGTCGATGGCAACCAACGCTTCCGTTTGGTCGATGACGATGTAGCCACCGGAAGGAAGTTTGACCTGTCGCTCATAGAGTTCTTCAATTGCCTGTTCGATACCGTAAGCCTGAAAGATGGGCTCCTTACGGCGATGGCGCTCGAGAATTTGCACCAGAGATGGCATGTTTTCGGTAAAATACCGAAGTGCATCGTTGTATTCTTCTTCGTCATCGATGGCGATTTTGACGACGTCGCCTGCCATATAATCGCGAATGGTACGTACAACAATATCGGGCTCGCGATAGAGCAATGTTGGTGCGCGCCCTAAAGCAGCTCCGCGACTGATTTGCTGCCAAGTTTCGCATAGCATGCGAAAATCTTTAAACAAATCTTGCCGGGTGCCATTCATACCTGCTGTACGAATAATGATAGCGAGTCCTTCTGGGACATTGAGCCGAGATAGAATATCTCGCGCTGCTTGTCTTGCTGCTTCGCTATCGATTTTTCGGGAAATACCGCCGCCACTGTCGTCGGAATGCATGAGAACAACATAGCGACCAGGCAACGACAAATAGGTAGAAACTGCAGCGCCTTTGCTGCCGATTTCATCCTTCGTGACTTGAATCACGATTTCTTGTCCGCGCTGCAAAATCTGCGAGACTTTGATGTTTTTTTGTCCCTTCAGATCTTCCGGATGCAGCTCAGGCCTAATTTCAGAGAGTGGCAAGAATCCTTGTTTCTCTTCACCAAACTCGATAAATGCCGCATCTAAGCTGTCTTCAATATTCGAAACAATACCCTTATAAATGTTCCCTTTGTGTTTGGTACGGCCCTGGGTCTCGATGTCGAGATCAACCAGCCTCCCGTTCTCCACAATTGCAATTCGTACTTCTTCCGCCACACTGGCGTTGATGATAATTTCCTTTGCCATGGCCCCACGCTCGTTTTATGCGTGCGCCGCTCCCAAGAAAGGTAGGGGTTATGTCAAATATTTTAAAAGCCACACCACACATTTCTTTTTGTCACGCACTCTTAAGTTTAAAGTTATAAAAAAGTTTCTGGCATTGCCTTGCACCGATTCGCGGCGCATCCCATAACGGGCTGTTTTCAAAAAGCAATTTTGCTTTCGTTAGCCCAAGCAATGACCTTCCGACTTCTACCATGGTAGAAGGGCATTTGCAAGTT
>JABDBI010000003.1:35304-101076 GCA_013288705.1 Methanobacteriota archaeon
CTCTAGAGCACCGGTGCTCTATTGCTTTCTCGCATTTTTTTGTCTCTGGTTGGGGCCTGTGTATTTAACAGGGAGTTTGAATGTCTCGGGAAGATCAGATTGAGGTAGATGGAACGGTTAAGGAAGTGCTGCAAGGTGGCATGTTTAGGGTCACGCTTGAAAATGGACATGAAGTTTTGGCCTATACATCTGGCAAGATGCGCAAGCATTTTATCCGCATTGTGCTGGGCGATAAAGTGCGGGTGGCGCTTTCACCCTATGACCTCACCAAGGGGCGGGTGATTTTCCGGTCTAAGTAAGTACACCTGACTTACACAAAGCAATCGCCTTTTTGAGATCCACAGAAAACAGCCGATCCTCCGGTGCAAACGGAATCTCCGCGCGTACCAACTCTACAACCCGCCGCACACGCTTACTTGGTTTCGCTGGCGTGCGCAGATCTATGCCTTGGCAGGCCATAAGCAGTTCTGTTGCAAGCACGATGTAAGTATTCTCGACAATTTGCGCAGCCTTATTTGCACTCGTCATGCCCATAGACACATGATCCTCACGGTTGGCTGACGTCGGAATACTATCGGTGCTCGCCGGATGGGAAAGCACTTTATTTTCGTTAACCAGCGATGCTGCCGCCACCTGCATGATCATAAATCCACTGTTGATGCCCGCTTGAGGAGCTAAAAATGGGGGCAATCCACATGAGAGGTTCGGATTGAGCATTTGCTCCATGCGCCGCTCAGAAATATTGGCGAGCTCGCTTGTGGCGATGGCCAGATAGTCGAGTGCGAGAGCCAGTGGCTGGCCATGAAAGTTGCCGCCGGACAAAACATCGATGCCGTGTTTGCGCTCAAATACCAGAGGATTGTCGGTCGCACTGTTAATCTCGCACGCCAGAATGTCTTGCACATGCGCCACAGCACCCCGGCTCGCGCCATGTACTTGAGGCATGCAACGCAGCGAGTAGGCATCTTGCACTTTGTTGCACTGAATGTTTTGCTTTCGGATTTGACTGCCTTCCAGCATGGCGCGAAGGAGTTTTGCTGAGGCTGCCTGTCCTGCATGAGGACGCGCTTTGTGAATGCGCGGATCAAATGGGATGTCAATGCCCATGAGCGCTTCCAGCGAGCAGGCACCGATGATATCAGCGAGTAGACACAGTTGCTCTGCGTCATTCACTGCAAGACAGCCCACGGCTGCCATCGCTTGCGTTCCATTGATGAGCGACAAACCTTCTTTGGCCTCGAGAATCAGTGGTGAAAGCCCAGCGTGCTGAAGCGCTTTTTTTGCAGAAACGAGTTTTCCCTGTACAAACGCATCACCGATGCCCAAGAGCAGAAGGCCGAGGTGGGCAAGTGGCGCCAAATCTCCGGACGCACCGACGCTACCCTTACACGGAACGTAGGGTGCGCAACCCGCGTTGAGAAGGGTGAGCAAGTGCTCTGGAATTTTGCCACGGCAGCCAGAGAATCCGCTGGCCAGCGCGTTGGCGCGAAGCAGCATCAGTGCGCGCGCGCTGTTGATTGACAATGGTTCACCGATGCCCACAGCGTGAGACAGAATGAGATGATGTTGCAACTTCTTCAAGTCACTCTGCGGAATGCTCTTTTCGGCCAGGGCGCCAAAACCCGTATTGATGCCATAGAAAGGTTTCTTCTCTTGTAGAAGTTGCTCCACCGCAGCGCGTACGCGATTGAGCGTGGTGAGCGCATCCCTGTGCAGCACGACTGGCCGGTGCGCTTTGGCGACTTGAACGACATCTTTGATGCGAAGGGAATGGCCGTCAATGACGAGGGGATTTTTCATAGCCAAAGCTCAACAATGTTTCACACGCTATCTATTGCGTGATCGCACCTTGATATTGCTATCGATCGTTTTTCTCGTTGGTGTGTTTGGCGTTATCGCCGAGCTTCAAATGACTGGGCTGCCTGTGAGGTCGGTTCAGGATGACGGTGAAACATGGCTTCTCTCAGGCAAAAAACTAAATATCAACGAGGCAACCCTGGAGGATCTGATCCATGTTCCACATATGTCGCGCCGTATCGCAACCGAATTGCTCTCGCTGCGCCAAGAGCGAAAGCACTTTCGCAAGGTTGACGAGTTGATAGACGTGAAAGGCATAGGCCCAAAGACATTGGAGAAAATTAGCCCTTTCTTAAGTGTCGCCGAACATTAGCTAAGCTTACCAAACCCGGCAAATACTTCCGCTGCCAAAAGCCCGCGCGATTTTCGATCTTTGCGACGAAGCATGTGATTGAGCCGCTCTTTTGTGCCGGGCAAATACTCCAGATGCGGATAATCCAGATTCATTCGCGAGCGAATAATTGTCTTGCCATAAAAGTGGATAAACACCACCGTGCCATTTTTTAGAATCTTATCAACAATGCCAACATGCGTAAGCTGGTCATTCATTTTACCATCGCCATTTTTGTCGTACGTGTTGTCAAAAAACACGAGATCACCAGGCTGCGGGTCTTTCATACTGACCCGTCCATGCTCCATCACAAATCGATAAATCGTCGTTGTGTCGTTTTCTTTTCCCTCACCACCGCCAAACGACAGGCCAGCCTGCTCATATACTCCGCGCACGAATCCAGAACAGTCCGCACGATAGGTTTTTTTATCGATGCTGACACGGCTTTGCCCTACCAGGCCATCCGCAAATTCAAGCATTTTTTCTCGATCAAATTTTGTTGCACCCTGGGTCACGACGGTCGGCTTTTGTGGACTCTCTAGCGATTTTAGGTACGCAGAACGTAAGCGTACCCGTGGTCGCGTATGTTGGCAGGCACTCACTAGCAAAATAGCGAGCAATAACCACACGCCTCTCATTTCAATGCCTTATTGAGCAAAGTCTGCATGGCGGTGGGCAATCCGATTTGATCCATTTGGCTCTTTAACATCCAGCCCTCTCGTTGGCTCGGCTTTTCTATCCAAACGGGAAAGCCATACAAAAAAAGATCGCGGTGGGTTAACACCCGTTTGACGAATAAGGGTTCAATGCCTGCAATTTGTTTTAAGCCAATACCATGTTCCTTGGCTACATCTGCTATCACTTTTTCTGGTCGTTTTCGTCCGTCAACGGTCACTGAAGGCGGCATGTACAAGCCACCAAATAATCCGTGATGAGGATTCTTTTCGAGGAACACATGGCTTTTGTTGTGCAAAATTAAGCACGCGACATGGAGTTCGGTTCGAGATCTGGTAGCTGTCTTTTGTGGCAATCCAGCTTCTGTTCCTGCAGCATGTGCTAGACAAGTTGCTTGGCAGGGGCAGTCGCAGCAAGCTGGCTTCGGCTTACAAATCCGCGCACCAAGCTCCATAATGCCTTCTTGCAAAACAGCAGGTGTTTGACTTTGCTTGGCAAGCGCCAAGCTTAACGATTCAAAATGACCCTTGCCCCGAGGCGAATTGACGACGGTATCATCATTGGTAAGCCGCGCGAGCACGCGGGCTACATTGCCGTCTACCACAGCAGCAGGCTGGTTAAATGCAAAGGCCAAAATCGCACCTGCAGTGTAGGAGCCAACACCAGGCAATTTCTGCAAGGCTTCAAGCGTATCCGGAAAAATTCCTTGATTCTCCGATATAATTTTTTGTGCAGCCTTATGTAAATTGCGACCACGGCTGTAATAGCCAAGCCCAGACCAAAGAGCGAGGACGTCATCTTCGGAGGCGTTTGCTAAATCTAAGAGAGTCGGAAAACGCTCAGTAAAGCGCAGAAAATAGCTCTCCACCACAGCAACCTGCGTTTGTTGCAGCATGATTTCAGACAGCCAAACATGGTAGGGCGTGCGATTTTTTCGCCAGGGAAGATCTCGCTTGTTTTGCAGAAACCACGCCTGGATTGCTTCAATGTGGTGCAACATAGAGCGTACAGTGGGATGTCGGTGTTTCTTTGACCGTGATCGAGCTAATGTGGGCACCTGGGATATCTAGCTTCCCTAGGATCCATGCTGCGATGGCTTCACATGTTGGGTTTTCCAGACCGTCGACGTCATTTAAGTAGCGATGGTCTAAGCGCTCTCTGAGCGGGGCAAAAGCGCGATCGAGATCAGCGTAGTCGATGAGCCAACCCATATGGGGGTCAACTGGTCCTGAGACCCGAACGACTACCGCATAGCTATGCCCGTGCACGCGCGCGCACTTGTGATCTGGGGGGACCCGAGGAAGGCTATGGGCCGCCTCAAAGCGAAATTCTTTTGAAAGCTCCGTAATATATTTCACTCCACATCCCTTCCGATGAATGGCCATTTGCGAATTAGTTGAAATTGTGCCATTCAATAGCGCATGAATCAAGTGGCAAAAAAGAAGTCGGCTAGGGTAAAACATGAGCCAGAGACGTTTGACGTCAAATTGCTGGAGAAGCTGGCAGGAGCTGAACCAGAGGGCGATGCGCCTTCGGATCAAACAGCCGTGGTTTTGCTCAGCCAGGTCAAAGAATTGATCTCAGCGATCGAAACGCAAAACGCTGTGCCTGGCTACGTGATCGCTCCCGTGAAGAGCGGTTACAGTGTGGCATTATTGGTGAACAGCCGCAAGGATGCAGAAGATGGGGTGGGCGTGCGGGCCTTTTTACCATCCCGCCTGGCTAGTCTGACCTTGCATGAAAAGCAGCAGCTTTTACAGCACCCACAACAGATGTTTCACGTCGTGGAATACACACCCTCAACGGGCAGTGTGATTGTTTCTCGGCGCGAGTTTTTGCTTGGTGAGCGCAAAGAAGCCAAGAAAGCGCTGTGGGAAAAGATCGCCGAAGGCGACGTGGTTGAAGGTGTGATCAAGAGCGTTGTTCCCTACGGTGCTTTTGTGGATATTGGCGGGGCCTTAGGTCTGCTGCATATCTCTGATGTAGCCTGGGAGAAGACTTCTGGTCGTGCCGCATTGCAGATGGGCCAAAAAGTAACGGTCAAGATCATTGAGCTCGATAAGAAGGCCCATAAGCTTAAGCTTGGGATCAAACAGCTTGTTCCAAATCCGTGGCAGGAAGCGAAGAACCACGTTCAGGATGGCCACAATGTGGAAGGCGATGTCGTTGCGTTAACAGATTTTGGCGTTTTTGTGCGGCTGCCCGATGGTCTAGAGGGGCTTATTCATTCCAGCGAAATTTCTTGGCAGCGCTTTAAGCATCCTTCGCAGATGTTCAAGATTGGTGATCACATCAAAGCCCGCGTTTTGCATTTTGATCAAGCCGCGAAACGTATTTCGCTCTCGACCAAAGCGCTGGAGCGAAATCCAGTAGAAGCAGTGCAAGAGAAGTTCCCCGTTGGGGCCGTTCTCAAGACAACCGTAGTAGGCGTAAAAGACTTTGGCATCTTTGTCGCGCTCGATGAGCATATCGCTGGTCTGGTGCATGTTGGTGAGCTGTCTTGGACGAGGCGAATCGAAGATCCTGCTGAGCTCTACAAAGAAGGGCAAGAAGTGGAAGTCGTGGTGTTTGGTTATGACACCCAGCGTCAACGGGTTTCTTGCTCGATCAAGCGCTTGCAGGAAGATCCGTGGCGTAAATGGCGAGCAACTTATGCGAAAGGCACGCGCCATCAGGCCAAGGTGCACAAGCTGTTGCAAAACGGCATAGAGTGCGAACTTGAACCAGAGCTAATTGCTTATTGTTCCCTGCGCGAACTTTCGTCTGAGCCGGTGGGACGTCCGCAGGATGTTGTGAAAGTTGGCGATACCATCGATGTGGAAGTGATTCTTTGTGACCCTGCAGAGCATCGCGTGACCGTGAGCGTGAAAGCGCGTACGCAGCATGAGACGCAGGAAGATTATCAAATGTACCTTAAGCGCCAAAAAGAGTCTGGTGCAGGCCGAACGACGTTTGGCGACGCGATTGGGCGAGCCAGTAAGGCGTCTTCATGAGTAAACTGCATTTCATTTCTTTAGGCTGCCCAAAAAACCGAGTGGATGCCGAGCATATGCTTGGCCTCGCGCTAAATGACGGCCATGAGCTCGTAGACCAACCAGAAGATTCAGATACAATTGTAGTCAACACTTGTTCGTTTATTGGCGAGGCTAAAAAAGAGTCTATTGAAGCGATTTTGCAGATGGGCGAGATCAAGAAGAAGAGTGGGCAAAAGCTTATCGTGACTGGTTGCTTGGCGCAGCGCTATGGCAAAGAGCTTGAGAAAGACATGCCCGAAGTCGATCACTTTTTGGGAACCTCGGATTTTACGGAGATTACCAAGACGTTGGCTCCCGCCCCAAAGGGCGGTGAGTTTATACCGTTTTCCAATTTGGTGAAAAACACGCCAGCACGCAATCTGGTGAGCCACGAGCTGCGTTATCTGGCTACTTATGATTTGCCGCGCGTGAATTCCATGCCGAAATATACTGCGTATCTGAAAGTTTCGGAAGGGTGTGACAACACTTGCGCGTTTTGCATTATCCCGAAGCTGCGCGGAAAGCAGCGCAGCCGTGCAATCGAGGATCTTGTTGTCGAGGCAACACGTTTGGCTGCGAGCGGTGTCGTGGAGCTGAATCTGATTGCGCAGGATTTGACAGCGTTTGGGCATGATCTGCCTGGTCGTCCGGAGCTTGCGGATTTGCTTTTTGCTTTGAATAGCGTTCCAGGCATTCGCTGGGTGCGCTGCATGTATGCATACCCGAGACGATTGAGTGAGCGTTTGTATAACGCGCTATCTTATGGCGCGAATACCTTGCCTTATCTCGACATGCCAGTGCAGCATGTGTCTGATAAGGTATTGCGGCGCATGGGGCGAGGGCGAGGAGAAGAGCGGCTGCGGGAGAAATTGCTCGACCTGCGGGCGTCGGTGCCAAATATCATATTACGTTCTACGGTGATGGTTGGTTTTCCGGGTGAGGAAAAGCCTGACTTTGAGCAGCTGCTGACGTTTGCTGGTGATGTGCAGTTTGAGCGGCTGGGTGTTTTTAAATATTCCGATGAAGAAGGGACACGGGCGTTTGATTTTGATGAGAAAGTTCCCTTTAGATTAAAACGAGCCCGATATGATCAGTTGATGCGTAGGCAGCGCAAGATACATGAGAAGAAGCTGCGTGCGATGATTGGTCAGGTGCATGAAGCGGTTGTCGAGGGTGTTTCTGAAGAGCATCCTTTGCTTGTGAAGGGTCGTCTGTGGTCGCAGGCGCCTGAGATTGATGGGATGACTTATCTGTCGTCGGCGCGGTCGTTGAAGCCTGGTGAAATCGTGCATGTATGCGTGACGGATGCGCGCGATTACGATTTGGTTGCCGAGGTTTTGGCTGAAGATGATCCGCGATGTGGGCAAGCATTGCCTTTTGCGGGCCGCGGAACTTGTGTCTAAACGCCGCTTCATAGTAAAATCTCTATGTGTCAAAAATAATCTTCCGCAAAGAAGCTTTAAAAAAGCTCAACTCCCCTGATCAAGTCGACGAAATGGTGGTCATGACAGCCCCCAAGGGATGGCTGTTTCTTATCGGCTGTTTGATGTTGGTCGCCGCTGCCACACTATGGGCGTTTTTGGCTTATATCCCTGTGCGGGTGGAGGGCTATGGCATCTTGCTGATCTCAGGCCGCCTCACCGAAGTGGCCTCAAACACCGACGGCCTCATCTGGGAGCTGAATGTGCAAGAAGGGCAAAAAGTCAAAAAAGACGATTTGCTTATGCATATTCAACTACCAAATTCAAAACAACGCGATATTCGCTCTCCAGTCGATGGCGTGATTTCCGAAATCATGAATACACCAATCGCTCATATCAAAAATGGCGATCCGCTTTTTATTATCTCGCCTCAAGGAGATGCAACTAAAGATCTCACTGCAACAGTGTTTGTGGGGACGCTTCATGGCAAACAAATCAAGCCAGGCATGCCCGCACAAATTGAAGTATCGACGGTGCGCAAAGAAAGCCATGGCTATATGCTCGGTCAGGTGGCGTCTATCTCGATTTTGCCAAGTTCTTCCGCAATGGTAAGCTCAAAGTTGAAAATTCCAGAGCTCGTCGATTACATCCGTCATCACGTCGAGGAACCGCCATTCTATGTGTCGGTGAAACCTGACTTGGTGCCGGGCAGTATTACTGGCTACGCTTGGTCAGGACCAGAGCCAAGAGAGCCATTGGATCGAGGGATCTTGGTCAGAGTTTTTATTACCATTGCCGAGAGCCATCCCATCGACTTCGTTGTTCCTTTCTTTGAACGCATGGTGCTAGGGGGATAGGCCATGCAAAAGTGCATCAAGACACCGACAATGCTGCAGATGGAAGCAGTGGAGTGCGGTGCAGCTTCGCTTGGCATGGTGCTCGGGTACTTTGGTCGGCATGTCCCCCTCGAAGAGCTTCGTGTCGAATGCGGCGTGTCACGAGATGGCAGCAAAGCCAGCAATATTTTGCGCGCAGCACGCGTCTATGGGCTCGAAGCCAAGGGCTATAAACGAAGCGTGAGCGAGCTTGGGCAATTTCAATTGCCACTTGTCTTGTTTTGGGAATTTAATCACTTTGTTGTCCTCGAGGGTATTAGCAAAGGGTTCTATTATCTCAATGATCCTGCGTTGGGCCATCGCGCCGTGGCGGATGAAGATTTTGCCAAGTCATTCACCGGGGTGGTTCTCGAATTTGCCAAGGGCCCTAAGTTTAAACCAGGAGGTCAACGAGAATCGCCGATTTGGGCCGCGGTGAAAGAACTGCGTGGTGCTACCAAGACAGTGGTATTTTTGTCTCTAGTCGGACTTCTGCTCGCCATCCTCGGGGTCATTCTGCCTGCCTATATGCGGGCTTTTGTGGATTTCATCTTGGTTGCAAGGTTGCGCAACTGGGTGTTTCCGCTGCTTGGATTTATGACCGCGACAATGATTCTTGCCGGCATCGCCAGCTGGCTGATGCAGAAAAATATGGCCATCTTTGAGACGCGCCTCAAACTCTCTTTGGCGACGCGGTTTTTTTGGCATGTTTTGCGCCTACCCATCGAGTTCTTTAACCAGCGTCATATTGGGGATGTGGTGAACCGCATTCTTAGCTGCCAACGTGTGGGCCAATTTGTCGCCAGCGAATTGATCAGTTCAATCTTAAGTCTCTTCTTTGCGGCCTGTTTTGCCGTGGTAATGTTCTACTACGATAAGATGCTGACATTGGTGGTTGTCGTTGGCGTCGTGCTTAACCTAATATTGGCGCATGTGGCAAAGCGCATGCAGGCCAACTATAATCAGCAAGCATCCTTTCAGGGCATCAAGATGATGTCGTTTATGCTGAGCGGATTGTCATCGATCGAGACATTAAAAGCCACGGGCAGCGAGTCGGAGTTCTTCACAAGATTTGCTGGGCTGCAAGCCATGGCCGTCAATCGCAGGCAGCAGTTTGCTGAACTCGCGAACCTGCTCAATGCCATACCGGCTTTTTTATCAATGCTCATGATTGCTGGAACGCTCAGCGTGGGTGGATATTTGGTTTTACACGGCGGTATGACCTTTGGTATGTTGGTTGCATTTCTGGTGCTGATGGTGGCGATGGTGACGCCGTTCATGCAGCTATCTGCACAATTGCAAAGCGGCCAGCATTTTGAGATCCAGTCAAAGCGTCTCGACGATGTTTTTCATTTTCCGCTCGATGCGCGCTGGAGGGTAACGGAGCAGGATGCGCAGAAACCAAGTTTGACTGGTTTGGTTGGTTTTGTCGAAATCCGGGATGTGACCTTTGGCTACGATAAGTATAGCCCAGCCAATATCCAGAACTTTTCTATGTCGCTGAAGCCAGGACAACGCGTGGCGATTGTGGGACTCACAGGTTCGGGAAAGACGACCATCGGCAAGCTCATGTGTGGGCTCTATCAGCCATGGTCGGGTGATATTCTCTATGATGGTGTCCCTCTAACTTCTGTTCCGCGGCAGGTGCTCGGAGGTTATTTGGCACATGTCGATCAAGATATACGCATTTTGACCGGGAGCGTCCGCGATAATTTGACGCTCTGGGATGACATGGTGTCCGAGGACGATATCACTCAGGCTGGCATAGACGCTTGTATCCACGACGACATCATGGCTCTGCCAAACGGATATGACACGATTTTGGAAGAAAATGGGCGCAACCTCAGTGGTGGCCAAGTCCAGCGATTGGATATTGCCCGGGCGCTCGCGCTGAATCCTGCCGTGCTCATTTTGGATGAGGCGACGAGTGCACTCGACCCGGTGACCGAAAAAGCCATCGACGACAATCTGAGAAGAAGAGGTTGCACCTGCATCTACATCGCGCATCGGCTTAGCACTGTGCGAGACTGTGATGAAATCATTGTGCTCGATCGAGGGCAGATCAAAGAACGCGGCACCCACGAAGAACTCGTAAAAACAAATGGCATTTATCAAAAGTTGATTCGAGTAGGCCAATGACAAACAGTTGGATGCAAATACTCCAAGGCGGTGAGCAGGTCTTTCAGGCTCGTGCAGATAGCCCCATTTCCCTCGATAATGAAGAAGAGGTTCTTCTCATTTGCGAAGGTGAGGTCAACATATTTTGCGTGAGCGTAGTTAACCACATTTTTGGGCGCAGGCGCTTTGTCTATAAAGCGCACGCTGGTGACGTGCTCTTTGGTGTGCGTGGTCAAGAGTTGCCCGATCGCACACAGTTGATTGCAACGAGTTTGGGCCAAACCACGCTGGCTAGAATTAAGCTGGCAGATTTTGCGCAGAATTTGCGAGGAGGGAGAAATCAAGCTGATGTGCAGCAGATGCTGATATCCTGGTTGGAATGGATAGTGAATGTCGGACATCGCCTCGAGCTCAAAGACCAGGCGCAGAAAATATTGGACACACTAGATATTAGTCAGCTAGCGGAATTCAATCAAGCTGCTCTCAATCGATTTGACGAGCTATATCGCTACACGGAGGCGCAAGAGCAAGAGCGCTATCAGCTACGAGCAAAGCAGGATCAAAAGAACTTTTCCTGGGCGTTATCAATTATCAAAACGCTTATTCGCACAAATCGCCCTGAACTTGAGGCCGTTGCGAGTGAGGATGCGTTAGTTGCGGCATGTAAATTAATCGGTCACTACAATGGATTCAACATCGTAGATCCTCGGACTCTGTCGCTTGGTTCGGAAAGCCAAGACCCCGTCGTCACCATCGCAGATTGCTCTAACGTGCGCGTGCGGCAGATCGAGCTCGATAAAAACTGGTGGCAGAATGATGTGGGCCCTTTTCTGGGCTTTTATCAAGAAAATGATATCCCGGTGGCAATTTTGCCCAAGGATAGCACCCACTATGAAGTCTTCGACGTCCAAAAAGGACGGATCGTATCAGTTACTGCCAAAGAGGCAGCCAAGCTGCAGCCAAGGGCATATGCATTCTTTCGTCCATTTCCAGTTGAAAACCTATCACTTTGGCAAACGGTCACATGGGGACTGCGGCATGCACGTGAGGATTTGGTTGGCCTCGTGCTTGTAAGCTTGGCCATTGGGCTCATTGGACTACTTATCCCCATACTTTCTGCGGTGCTTTTTGACAATATTGTCCCGAGCGCATCGAAGCTCTATCTGATCTATTTTGTTGCCGCGCTCGTTGTATCTGCCGTGACAACATTCTTATTTGCCGTGGCGCAAGGTGCGGCAGCTTCACGATTAGCTGGTCGGCTTACCTTTCTTTATCAGTCGGCTGTTGTGGACCGCCTGCTCAACCTTCCTGCCGCTTTTTTTCGCAAATACGCCTCCGGAGACTTGGCTTATCGCGCCATGGGCGTGGATGCATTGCGCACGGTGTTGAGCGATGGAGTGATTATGGCCACGCTATCATCGGTGTTTGCAGTCGTGAATGTAGCAGTGTTATTTTATTTTAATGCGCCGCTGGCATGGGCAATGTGTGGTTTAATTTTGCTACAAATTTCATATCTTGTGGTCATTGGCTATTTCCAGTTTCGCGCGCTTCGTGAGCAGGAAAGAAAGTCTGGTGAAATGCTTGGGATTGCCTATGACATGCTATCGGCCATCGCCAAATTACGTGTCGCTGGAGCAGAACTTCGTTCGTTTTCTTTATGGTCACGCAGATTATATGAGCAGATGCGTGAGAGCATTGCAGCTCGCCGCTATTCGGACCTAATTATTGTCATTGGTTCGATGTGGGATGTATTGCTCTTAATCGTGGTCTTTTCTGCGGTGATCTACTTGGGCGTCGACGCAATGAGTGCAGGTAGCTTTTTGGCGTTCAACGTTGCGCTGTTTAACCTTGGTGGAGCGATTTTGCAGGGAAGCAAATCAGCAATGTTGTCACTGGAGGCAATTCCTTACTTAAAGGGACTTGGCCCCATTTTGCAAGCGAAGCCAGAAGTGACGGTTAGCAAGATGAGCCCCGGCGTGCTGGCTGGGCGGCTAGATATGGTGCACGTGTACTTTCGATATGAAAATCAAAACCGCGATATTCTCAGCGATATCAATTTTTCTGTCGCTCCTGGAGAGCATGTTGCGTTGGTTGGCCCCTCAGGTGCCGGTAAATCAACTTTGCTCAGGCTGTTGCTCGGCTTCGAAAGCCCCACGCAAGGCGCGATTTATTACGATGGGCAAGACCTTTCTACTTTGAATGTTTCACAGATTCGTCGCCAGATTGGCGTTGTGATGCAAAACGGAAGCTTATTTCCTGGTAGTATTTTGGACAATATTATTGGCTCTTCGTTGCTTACCATGGAAGACGCTTGGGCGGCGGCCAAGAGTTGTGGTCTCGATGAGGATATAAAGTCCATGCCGATGGGTATGCAGACCATGATTGGAGAGAATGGTGGCGGGTTATCCGGTGGGCAAAGACAGCGCATTTTAATTGCCCGCGCACTCGTACGCAAGCCGCGCATGATTTTGTTCGACGAGGCGACGAGCGCACTGGACAACGATACGCAAGAACTGGTGACCAAAAGCATTGCAGATATGAATATCTCACGCGTGGTGATTGCGCACCGCATTAGCACCATCCGCAATGCCGATCGCATCTATGTGTTGCAGGATGGCAAGATCGTGCAGCACGGCACTTTTGATAGCCTTGTGAAGGCTGAAGGCCTCTTCGCCAATCTTGCCAAGCGTCAAATTGCCTAGCGTCCACCCAGGAATTGATTGACCTGGCTCTCCACAAACACATGGGCGTCACGCACGGTTCTATGCTTGGGTTCTTTGATCTTACTCAGATCGCGCACTCCAGTAGTTTGTAGGTGGTGCAGCAACTCTCTTTTTTGCGGCAAGACAGCTGCGATGCCCACCAATGTTTGTTGAAACTCGTCGAGCGGATCAAGTGCCGCTGCTGTTTGAAATTTCTGACTGGATGCCTGGATGGACTCTTCGATCTCCTCGGGCCCTAAGTTTGTTGGTTCATCGAGCGTGATTGCTGACGCCAAAGAAGGTGCATACTTATCGCGCTCGGTTAAATAACAGCCTTCTCGACCTGGATGATCACGACAACCAGGAACAAACCGTTCAAACAGCGTGCGAATCACCGTCGTATGGTCAAAAGGAACATCGGTCGGCGATCGGAGCACCGCTCCTTCGGCCACAAACGGTGACATAATGATGGCAGGCACACGCACGCCATAACGATCAAATTGAAAGTTCAAGTTCTCATCGTCATTGAATACACGTCCATCTCCCGGGGAAACTGCTCTGGGAGGTGGTACGCTGTCGTAAGTACCACCATGCTCATCACAAATCACGACAAAGAGCGTCTTTTTCCAAATGTCTTCGTTGCCGCGGAGAATATTATAAACTTTCGCTGTAAGCGCTTGCGCGGGAAGGATTGAACTCGGAGGATGCATGTCGTTTGCTCCGAGAAAGTAGGCGGGCTCAATAAATGAATAGGATGGAAGCGTTCCATTTTGCACGTGCTCTTCAAACGTTGTGAAGCGATGAAAGTGAAGCGGGTTCCACCATAATTCTCGAAAGGCAAAATTAGCCGAGAAGTCGTGAAAATAGATGCCATAGCCTTTTCTCTCGTCGGTGTCCGGAATGTGCGAGAAAATGGTTTTCATCGGGTAGGGGAGACGATGAATCACATTCCACCAATGATCTCCTGGAAGGTTGTTCACATAGCCAGCTGCCGTGCCGCTATGCAAGAAAAGCCGATTGGGTAGCGTTTGGCAGGGGGCGGACGCAAACCACCGATCAGAAAGTCCAAAACGCCGCGCCAGCGTCGTAAAGACTGGAGTTTGTTCGGGGGCGAAGCAATGCATGATATCCGTGGGTTCACCTCCGTTATTGGCAAAATTTGTAGCAAATCCACCCATGGTTGGTACATCGGCATTCACATCGATCGGCGGCGCCTTTTCATAGAGTTGGTAAGTCATATCACGAAACGACTCAGCTGGATTTTTGGACGGCATAGTGTCGAAACCCACCGCATGCCTGTTTTGCGTCGACCACGTGGGAATAGTTTCACTCCCATGCGTGTTGGATTTGCTGAGCAGACCAACCGGGTCCATATGCAGCCCCAAAATATTATCGAAGGAACGATTTTCCAACATGAGCACAACAACATGTTCAATCTTATCGAGAGGCGACACGCTTGTTTGGCCCATCAATGCGAAAGGCCGATGCATTGTCGCGTGGCTAGAAGTTTCGGGCTCGGAGCATGCCACTGAAAATATAAGAATCAACAAACTGAGAACCAATTTCATAGCCGTCCCTCGCTTTGTGACGTCGCTATAGTGTCGAAAAAGTGAAAATACAACCGTGAACAACTCAGGAGACTCAAAATGCCGACAACTTCACTTCCGCTCTCCGGTCCACCTGTTGCGAGCCCTGCTGTTTCTGATGCAAGCACCGTTCCGGCAGCCCAAGCCGTGCCTGTCGCAGCACCAGCAGCAGGGGCCTCGGGCGATTCGTTTTCAGCCCAAGCAAATGCCAGCGCCAGACCTGCTGTTCCAAAAATGCGCATTGCAGGAATTGAGATCACTGGCCTCGACGTAAACGCCATCAAGCACGGTCGCATTCAAATTCGTATTCCGCTTGAGGCTGGTGACTATAGTATTCCTGCCCGATTTAGCGACGCAAACGTCCGTGTGAAACCAAACACGTTCATGACACTAGAGGTAGAGATCGGCCGTGGTAGAGACGGAAAGCCTGCGATTCGGGATATTGATTTTCATCTTTTTCCGGGTGTGACTGTTACAAATCCCATTGGTTCATTGGAACCCTTGTCGACTGGCTTCTTCCCGCGCCTGTTTCACTTCGATGAAATCCGCAATGCCATGGCCAGCATTGTTGTAGACGGTGTCCAAGTCGATTCGCAATGTAAGCTTCACGTCAAGGGCGTAGTTAACAAGGGACCCTTGGGCTCACAGCCGTTGTCGGAACTCGTGCATCTCGACCTGCCGCCGCTCGATCTCAGATTAGAAACCTTGATAGAAGTATTTCGCATACCTGGTGCCGCATCGATGATGGCGCAATCGATGTCTGGACCAAGTGGTGCTGCGGCACGCGGCTCGGCTGGTGCTGCCCAAGCGAGGCCTGGTCCATTGGAGTTCCTTCGCAGAATCGCAGCAATGACGAAACCGGGTGAATTTGCTGTGACGATGCGTTCTGCTCCCGTCAATCTTGCTGCGGAAGTGAGTGCCGTGCGTGTGCAGGCACGCAAGGCTCAAGCGAGTGCACAGATCACCGGACAGGTGTCATTAACTCCCGAGGGCGGGCTCAATTTTATGGCAAACCATGACACCAGTATTCTGCGGTCCGGTGTGGGTGTGGCCCATCTAGGAGCAGAAGGTGCGGTGAACAGCACCGACGGATTGGACGCGATGGTTGGTGTCAATGCGCGTCTTTCAGAAATGTCTGGTGTCGTTCAGCCCTCGCACGACGTCCAGGTTCCCTTTCAAGTCAGTGGCAGAAATAACCTGGTAGCGGCCCGAACAATGATCCACCGTGGAGCTGGTGGGCAAACAGAGATGCGCTCGGGAAGCGTGGCTGGCCTCGATGTGACAGCAACCTGCCCAGATCCCATTCTGGCTGCTGGGTTAAGCGTTCAGCTGCAGGATGGGGGAGTCCATGTGCAGGCAAGGACCGATTTGGTGGATGACGCGCACGGGCTTCGTCTTAGTGGCGCCAAGGCCCAGGCGACGATGGGGGCATCGTCAACATCGGTAGACATCGGTGGTCTGCAGCTTCAAGTCAACGGTCGACTCGATGGCCATGTGGCGGTTCATGAGCTTTCAGCAGCAGCCCAAGACAATTCCCTCACGGCCGTGGGTGAGGCGGGTGTTACCATGACTCCGGCGCCGGCGGTGCGGGAGCAATTTCCCGCATTGGCACCCTTTAGGCGAAACATGAATTTCAATTTGCACGGCACTGATCGTCTGACAACACAACCAGTCAATGATGGCTTAATGCCATTTATTGAACCCTACGTACATTTGATGGTCGATGATCGAGGCGTGATTGATCCACGCACGCCCGCAAGCGGCGAAATTGGTAGCGTCGCCATGCAACAGCGCGTGGCAGAGCTTACCGGCGCTCCGGTGCGTTCGGATAACCGCGTCACACTCCTGGTGGATGGCGTTCGTTCGCTGCCCAAGCGTCTTGAGATGATCAACGGCGCGACCGAATCCATCTGTCTTCAGACGTTGGTGTTCAAAGACGATACTTCCGGTATGGCGATCGCCGAGGCACTGATTGCTGCGAAGCGACGCGGCGTCGACGTGCGCGTGATTGTTGATTCCATTGGCAATTTCGAATCTCTTCAAGATCTCATTATGGGACATCCAGTTTATGAACTGATGCGGAGCCATGGAATTCGGCTAGAGCTCTACGGCGATCAGCTCGAGGTAGGTACTAGAAAGATCTTAGAGGTTGTGTTTCAAAATCCATCACTATTGGAAGGTGCGAATCCGCAAACATTGATGACCCCGGGTGGCGCTTTCAAATTGCTGGTTGCTTTGGCCCAGATGGCGACTGGGGCGACGCAGTCAAATCTTGGCCCGGCCGACGTTGTAAAACTTAAAGAAGGCCTTGGACTGGTTTTGGGAGCGGCGAGCAGTGCCGACTACCAGCAGGTTGTGCAGCATTTCGCGAGTGCAGGTCGGGATGGCGTGCTAGATTTGCAAGAGATGCTACCAATCGTGCAACGCGTCGCGCGCTTTAATCATCGTTGGCACGAAAAATACCTGATTGTGGATGGCAGGGCAGCTATCGTCGGTGGCATGAATATTGCCGACGAGTATTTACGTGGTGGTACTGGAGCGCGTGCGACGAGCAATCGTATCTCTCGGCCAGCTTGGCGCGATACAGATATGCTGATTGAAGGTCCGGCAGCCGTCGATGCCTATCGCAACTTTGCAGGCAATTGGGCAAATGTATCCGGCGAGACTCTTCCGCCAGCTTTGGATCCTGCGACTCTGGCAATTCCTGCGACCGAGGCCGGTGGCACCGAGGTGCAAATTTTGCAGAATCGCCCTCAGGATGATGCCGATCATTCTATTACAAACTTTATGATCGAGAGCATCAAATCGCTGAACCCCGGTGAAAGGGTCTTCATCGGAAATGCTTACTTTTTACCCACGGGCGCTTTGCAGCGTTATAAGATTGCCCTTATGGATGCAGCGCAGCGTGGCGTAGACGTGCGCATTGTGACCAATGGTGAAACCAGCACAGATGCGCCACATGTGAATCAGGCTGCTATCTATGCATATCGCGAGTTGCTTGCCGCTGGTGTGCGTATTTTTGAGCGCACCGGTGACCGAACCATGCATATGAAATGCGCATCATTTGGCACCAAGGTTGCCTCAGTTGGGTCGTGGAACGCAGACAATCGTTCCGCAGGCATTAATGCAGAAGTAGTCGGGGTCGTGTACAACCCGGGGTTTGCAGCGCAGGTCGAAAATATGATCCTAGCAGACATGGATGCGAGTGTTGCCAGAGAAGTTAGGCTCGCAGACATCGCTGCGTTACCGATTAGAGAGGAATTGAGAGACTCAGCAGTCACAATGTTGGCCGACATGATGTAGACTTTGGAAATGGCAAAACGACTCTCGTGGCTTGTTGCGCTTTTTATTTTCGGACAAGCGCATGCTTTGGCTCCGTCAGTTGTTTTGCGCATTGTGATCGATGGAGCAATCACGCCTGTCACAGCATCCTTTGTGAAGGATGCTGTTGCACATGCTGAAAAGATTGGAGCTAAAGCGCTTCTCATCGAACTAGACACGCCGGGTGGTCTCTACGATGCCACGCAAGATATCGTCAAGGCTGAGTTAGCGTCACATGTGCCAGTAATCGTCTACGTCATGCCTTCTGGCGCGCGCGCGGGATCGGCGGGAGTGTTTATCACCATGGCTGCTAAAGTCGCGGCGATGGCGCCGACTACGCATATTGGTGCCGCTCATCCGGTTGGTCTTATGGGCGGCGATGTGCAAGGGCATATGGCGCAAAAAATCGAGAACGACGCTGCGGCATTTGCACGATCTTTGGCTGAGACCAACGGGCGAAATGCGCTTTGGGCAGAGAAGGCCGTTCGGCAATCCGTATCGATTTCTGACAGAGAAGCAATTGAAAAACACGTTGTCGACTTGATCGCCAAAGACGTACCTGAGTTGCTCGACAAAGTTGATGGCAAACTTCACACCAAAGGCGCCACCATCGAGACATTTTCGATGACAGGTAGACAGAGAATGGTGGGCTGGTTGTCGAACCCCAACTTGCTTTACTTGCTCATGCTCTTTGGCTTTCTGGGTATTTTCATCGAGTTCCAAGTCCCTGGCCATATTTTACCCGGTGTGCTCGGCGTCGCCTGTTTGGCAATTGTTTTCGGCGTGCAAATTCTTCCAATCAATTGGATGGGCATGCTGCTTTTGTTCGGAGCAGTGGCACTCTTTATCGCCGAGATTTATTTGACCACCTTTGGGCTTTTAGGGGTTCTGGGTGTTGGTTGTTTGGTTTTTGGTTCCTATCTGCTCTTCGACGTGAGCGGTTCAACGCTTCGGGTGGATCCTGTGTTAATTTGGGTATTCTCGACTATTTTTGCTGGCTTAATGCTATCGTTCGGCTATGTCCTGTTGCGAGCTAAGAGGCAGGGCCCGACGAGTGGCGTCGACGCGTTCGTAGGGAGCGAGGCTGAGGTGTTCGTACGCATCGCACCGGGTAACCCAGGCACAGTGCATTTGCAGGGGGCATATTGGCCTGCGCACGCCGACGAGATACTGGAACCGGGCACGCGCGTGGTGGTTCTGCGCATGCGTGGCACGGAAGCATTTGTCAAAAGAGCATAGGTGTAACGATGGAAGTAGGTATTCTTGGTATTGTCGTATTTTTTTGCGTGTTACTCGCATCTGGGATGCGTATTTTGCAAGAATACGAACGTGGTGTTGTCTTTCGTCTTGGCAATTGTTTGAAAGAGATGCGCGGTCCGGGGCTGACCTATTTAATTCCCTTCATTGATCGAATGCGCAAGGTAGACTTGCGAACGCTGACTTACGACGTGCCTGAACAAGATGTGATTACACGCGATAACGTATCGGTGAAAGTGAACGCCGTGGTTTATTTTCAGGTTGTGGATGCACGCAGGTCGATTCTCGAGGTAGAGAATTATCTGTTTGCGACATCGCAACTTGCACAGACGACGCTACGTTCCGTCTGTGGGCAGCAGGAGCTTGATCATTTGCTGACGGAGCGAGACAAGGTAAATGCACGGATTCAGGGTATTCTCGATCAGCATACGGGCCCGTGGGGCGTGAAAGTGACCTTGGTTGAGGTGAAGCAAATCGATTTGCCGCAGGAGATGAAGCGTGCGATGGCCAAACAGGCGGAAGCGGAACGCGAGCGTCGGGCTAAGGTTATTAACTCCTTGGGTGAATTCGAGTCGGCACAGAAGCTTTCGGAAGCAGCCGAGGTCATGGAGAGGCATCCCATTACTATTCAGTTGCGTTATCTGCATACGCTTAGAGAAATCGCGTCGGAGAACAACTCGACGACGTTGTTCCCCATCCCGATTGAGTTTCTGTCGCTGTTTGGCAAGGGTGCAAAAAACTAGAACGGCCGAATTTCAATCAGCAGCACGATCAACACCAGCGCAAGGAGCCCAAGCCCACCCGCGAGAGTGCGCGTTTTTACACATTGCTCGCGTACCGCATCATTATTGCCCTTACCAATGCTCCGCCTGAGCACGCCTTGCGCGCGTATATCCATAGCCAGAAAAACGACCGTCAGCACCACCAAAAGCAGCTTGGCATGCATGTAGCCCGCGCCTTTAAATTCGGCAAATCGATGAAAAAAGGACTGCACAAACCCAGTCAAAATCACCAACACCAGGCCGGGAGCAGCTACCAAGTGGCTTGCCACAAAGGCACCCTGATCGGCCCCCTCATCACCCTGATAGCGTTTCGTAATGATGTAGCTGGTGAGAAATCCACCAATCGTCATCGCCATTCCAAAAACATGTAGAGATTTTAAAAGTTGCATTGAGAGCATCATGATTCAATTCCTTTACATTAAATGGTACCGCGGATATGTTAACAGCCAAATTTGCGCTGCAAATAGAGGTTAGTGAGGAAACACCATGTTGGATCTGAAGCTCTTAGAAAGAGATCCCGAAGGCATCAAGCAAAGACTTTTGCGCAGAGGGGCAGTGCCTCAGCTCTCCGAGCTCTTGGCACTCATGCACGAGCGAAAAACGCTGATTGCCTCCGCTCAGATCCTGCAGGAAAAGCGCAATGCCGAGAGCAAAGCGCTCGGTCAGGCTTCCAAAGAAGAAATCGAGCACAAACGTGCGGGCCTTCGTGAAGTGGGGGAGCGTATTCGCGAAGAAGAAGCGAAGTTGCGTGAGGTGGAAGAGAAACTCGCAGCCATTGCGCTCGCTATCCCAAATATTCCACGTGATGATGTTCCGGACGGTCTAGATGACAGTCAAAATCCGGAAGTCAAACGCGTGGGTGAAATCCCCCACTTTGCTTTTGCTGTGAAAGATCATGTGGAGATAGGGCACGCACTTGGCGTTCTCGACCTAACACGCGCGGCGAAAGTTTCGGGCGCACGTTTTGCTTTTTTGCAAGGCGCTGGCTCCAGATTGAACCGAGCGCTTGCGAGCTTTTTTGCGGAGTTTCATTTGGCTCGTGGCGATACGGAGCTGTCACCGCCCTTTTTAGTGCGTGAACATGCGATGGTGAACACGGGCCAGCTTCCCAAATTCAAAGAAGATGCGTTTGAAGTGCCGCTCGCTGGTGAGGAGTCGATGTACCTGATTCCAACAGCCGAGGTTTCGGTGACAAATTATTTTGCCAATGAAACTCTCGAAGAAGGGGAGTTGCCAAAGCGATTTTGTGCTTACTCTCCTTGCTTTCGGGCTGAGGCGGGATCAGCGGGAAAAGATACTCGTGGCCTTATTCGCATGCACCAATTTGAGAAAGTGGAAATGGTGCGATTTGCGACGCTAGAGCAAGCCGATGCTGAACTTTTGGATATGGTGGAGCGTGCGAGTGCAATACTCACAGCGCTTGGATTGTCGCATCGTATTGTTGAGCATTGCGCTGGAGATTTAGGCTTTCAGGCCGAGAAGAGTTTTGACATCGATGTGTGGTTCCCCGCGCAGAATCAGTATCGCGAGATTAGCTCATGCAGCTCGTGTGGCGTGTTTCAGGCGCGGCGTGCGGAGATTCGTTATCGACCTAAAGCGACATCGGAGAATCAAAAGCCGAAGCTGCAGTATGTAGCGACGCTGAATGGTTCTGGGCTCCCGCTTGGGCGCACGCTGGCGGCGTTGCTCGAGAATCACCAACAGGCTGACGGCTCGGTGAAGATTCCCGAGGCGCTGTGGCCCTATATGGGCGGAGTGCGTGTGCTCTCAGCTTGATTTAGCGAACAAGCCTAGGCTGTAACGCAACTTCCCCATGTTCAGCAACAATCTCAAAGCGCACACCACGGCATTTATGCACCGACATTAAATCTGTGCACGCCTTGTCAATGGTTGCTTTAAAGAGCTCAAATTCCACAGCACGTTCGTTTTTATCTTGATGCGCTGCCGCGAAGCGCTCATAGAGCGCCATTAAGTCTTGAGCCTCGACGGGCTCTTCTGCCGCTTGCGCAGGCGCCTCCGCACGAGCCTCTTGCTCTGGTGCGGCCACGGGCTCATGCTCAACGGGCTTGGTAGTCGGAATGTCCGTTGGCTTTTCATCGATATCATCGGCAACCAAACCTTTCACATCGCCAATCTCAGGATGAATACTGTGCTGCTCATTAATGATCGGCCGCGGTACGAGCTCTGCTTGTTGTGGCAAGCGATAACGTAGATGGCTGATGTTTGGATCGCGGCTATCCGAGAGAACACCGGCAAGCTCATTAAAAGCCTGAGCAATATCATTCAACTCACCAAGGTCACGGTCGGTAATGCGCCGATCATATCGACCTCTGACCAAGTCGCGCAAGGCGTTCACAATCTCATCTGTGCGCAGTTCAGTTGGTTTTGGCGTTGTCATGACAACACACATCAAAGCGACAAGGGCACCCATGTCAATCAAGATGCGTGCGAAAGCAGCTTCTTTGGCGACGCCAAATGTGGTGAAAAAACCCACCATGGAGGCAAGGACAATGACGGTAGGAACGGTAATGGTAAGAATGCGTTGATGTTTCACGGTAGACTCTTCTTTGCAGTGACAAGCAAGTTGGTTAAGTTCGCTTTTGGAACTGCATCTTCATCGGGGTTCTCATCTGGTTCGGTGTCGTCCTGGATGCCCATTCCTGCGCGCTCCCGTATGGCAAATCTAGCAGCATCTTGCACCAGTGGATCGGCATCAGCGAGGCCAGTTCTGATGAGGGACATCCACTCCTCGGGCGACTCTAACGCGCAAGTTGCAACCATTACCAAGGCGCGTACGCGCGCGTCCTTAGAGCTAGCGAGAGTTTTGAAAAAAGCATAACTCGCCACGGCAGGCATTTTTCTCGCCTCATATTCTCTAAATCTACCTGGCAACAAAAATGCGAGTAAGAGGACGCCAAAAAGCAGCGGCGCAAGCATCGGTTTGTATGCCCCGTTGCCTTTACTCGTTTTGAAAATTTCATCCATGGCAAAAAACAAAAAGAAAATGCCAAAGAGGATCGGTGCACTCAAAATCCAAATCGGTGCAAGAGAACCCTCGCGCACGAGCTTCATCAAATAGGGGCCCCCAACCAGCGTCAGTCCTGCCGTGGCGATGAGACAGATATAAAGAGCAACTCTTAAACGAACCATCGTAATTCTTTGTCCCCCAAATAATGTCAATAATAAACCATATAAAACAAATTTCGCAACAACTAATCTTGGCTAAATAACCAGGATAACTGCGTGTGCGGTCCAAGTTCATCCACGACATGTCTGCGAAAACTGCGTTTTAACCTTGTGGCAAGTTGCCCCATGCGTTGTTTGGACACGCCATAGCGCGCGCCCAAATCAACGAGGCTGGCCGGCTCTTCCGCGATCAGATGCTCTTTCCAAACAGCTCGGTCTCGATCGTTCTCCAACGTTTTTTCGAACCGTTCGATGATGTGCTGCAACAGCGCATTCATTTCCGTTTCGGTGGCTTCTTTCTCTGGCCCCGCGCCATCTACTGCAATCACGTCCTGTAGAATCGCCGCGCCATCTTCGCCGATGGGCGTAGACAAACTTGTTTCATGACCTTGCAAGCGCGACATAATCATGGCCACTTCGCGCGGATCTTCGCCAACTTCTTTCGCCACTTCTTCTACAGTCGCGTTTTTTCCCTGCGCCAATAATTTGCGTCTGATTTGCGGCAAGCTAAAATACACTTTCCTGCCCGCACGCGTATGGCCCGTGTGAATCAAGCGGCCGTTGGTCATGAGGAATTTGGTGAGCTGCGCGCGAATCCAATAGGCTGCATAGGTGCCAAAGCGAGTGCCTTTACTCGGGTCCCATTTTTGTGCAGCGATGGCCATACCTGCAGATGCTTCTTGCACAAGGTCCATCAGGCTGGTCCAAGAACGTCGGTACTGATTGGCCATCTTGATCGCAAGCCGCATGTTGTGAAGAACCAATTTTCGGGCCGCATCTTGGTCTTGAAAATCGATGGCTTTTCTGCCAAGCGCCGCCTCTTCCTCATCCGACAGGCGGGGGATCCGCGTAGCTTGGCGCACAAAGGATGCATAAAGGTCGGCTCCTCCCGATTCCTCCGCTTCCGGTTCTTCATGAATGACAAAGTCTTCTGCATCAGCTGGAGGAACAAATTCTACATCTTCGGGACTGACCCATTCGCCCTTGGCGTCAGCAAGCTGAATTCCCTCTCGCCGCACCAGAGCTTGGGACCCGACATCAATGACCTGCGGATTTTTATCCTTTTTTGCCATTCGGATACCTTTCAAGGACAAATTTATTTAATACGACGCTGGCAGCCTCGCGATTTTCAGGCGCAATGTAAATACGATCAATTAAGGCAGGACTTTGGTAGCGTTGGTAAAGCGGAGTGTACTGTTCAAGGCCTACCAATTGCCCGGCATTGGTGCACACATAGATGGGGATTTTGCCGTGACCAAAGTACTTTGACAAGACGCTGCGGGATCTAGTGGCGATTAGCTCGATATTTTTCTCGCTCAAACGTTCACAGAGTTGTGTATGGTGGTCATCATGAACGCCATCGTTGTGGCCTTGTCTGGACTCGTCGAGCAAATAGAAGGGCTTTCGGTTGACGATGCGTTTGGCCCAGGGGTTTGTGCTTTTTCGCAGGCGATGCCAGAAGTCGACGTCATCTAGGGCAACGTAGGCCTCTATGTCATGTGGCAGTTGGAAGTTTTTTTCTTCCGCCATATATTTTTCCAGTAATTTTTCAAAAATCACTGGGGTGTGGTGAAAGTACACGCTGGCAAACATATGGTAGCGCGAAAGTAGAAAGTCCTCGAAGCTAAATATCGCGCGGCTTTGCAGTCCTAGAAAAACAGCGCCATCTTGTTGCACGGGGATGACATTGTCGATGAGCCATTGGGCGTCGAACTTGCCATAGCTGACGCCGCAAAAGAAGCTGTCTCGCTGCAAGTAGTCCATGCGATCGGCGTCGCATTCTGAAGTTACGATTTGGCGTAAAATGGGTCCGTAATCAAGGCCATCGACTTTGTACTGCCCCTTGTTGAGTTCTGCGAAAATGAGCCCCGCTATCATGCGCGGTGAAATGCCGTCTCCGCTGAAATATTGGTTGATGGTGGCCGTGAGGGGAGAATCGATGAGCAGTTTGAGTGTGTAGTCTTCATGCGTGGCTTGGCGGTCGAGGTCAGGGCCTACTTCCTGTGCTGTGAGGCTGAGCGCGCCTACTTTTGGCATGAGCATTTCGGTGGTGTGAGAGAGTGGCGCGTGACCGATGTCATGAAAGAGCATCGCCAGCCGAACCAGTTGCCGATATTGTAAGCGTATGTCTTCTGGCAGGTCGCCGGGCTGAAAAAGCCGGTCAAATACCTGAGTGGCGACGTGCATGGCTCCCAGACTATGGCTATAGCGCGTGTGCGTTCCGCCCGGAAAGGCTAGGTCAGCAAAGCCGAGCTGCTTGATATTGCGCAAGCGTTGAAAGGCTGGCTGATCAATGAGTTTCAGCTCTTTTATGCTCACGACAATAGAGCCGTGAATGGGATCGCGAATGTTAATGATGTCGCGTCGTTGCATGGTGCCTGCCAAGTTGTATGATACTGGGGATGGATAGCACACATTCTTTTTTGGGTCCACTTGCGGTATTGCATGGGGACTGCCCTTATTACCCGGATCGCCGGCCAACGCGCACGATTTTTGCAAGGCCGGATAGCCTGCAGAAGAGCGAGTGGCAAACCGCGCTCGACATGGGCATGCGCCGGGCGGGCGGGGCGCTTTACCGGCCCATTTGCCAGGGTTGTAGGAAGTGCTTGCCGGTGCGCATTCCAGTCCAAGATTTTGTGCCTTCGCATGCACAGCGACGGGTTTGGAACCATGCAAAGGGCAACTTTGAAATCATCATTGGGCGCCCTCAAGTGGACCAGGCTCGGCTCGATTTGTACCGCGCCTATCTTGCCTTTCAGCATGACCAAGAATTAGCGGAGCAAGATTGCCTCGAAAACTATGAGCAGTTTTTGGTGGAGACGCGTGTCGACACCATTGAGTTGAGTTTTCGCGATCACAGTGGTGAACTTGCGGGGGTGAGTATTCTTGACGCCACCAACATTGCGTTGTCGTCAGTCTATTTTTACTGGGGTGCGCAGTATCGCAAATTCTCTTTGGGTATTTATTCGGTGCTTGAGGAAATCGAATTGTGTAAGCGCATGGGGCTGACCTATTACTACTTTGGATATCTTGTTCCCGATGTGCCTGCCATGGAGTACAAGGGGCGTTTTGCGCCGCTCGAGATGTGGGATGGGAAAGACTGGGTGATGCTTGGGAATCGCAATTTGCGTGATGAGAGGGTGCGAAGGCAGTTGGTGAAGTCCGAAGAAGGTGCGGCGCAAACGGATATGCGGCATTTTGGCACGCAAGAGATTATCTCAACAACTTCCTAATCTGGTCGAGAAGCGGATGCCTTAAGTGATCGGCGGTGTATGTGTTGCGATTGTAAATCAGCAGATTAACGCCCCCGTCGGATTGACAATAGGCACACAATGTACCACAATCGGAAGCATGATGGATGAGCTGATCTTTGAGTTCAATCTCGAAAAAAGCCGGGTGCTAAAGGAAACAAGGGGCGTCAGTTTTGAAGAAGCGATTGCGTTGTTAGACAAAACGCACATCTTGGATATTCTCGAACACCCAAATCAGCAAAAATACCCTCACCAGAAAATTTATGTTCTGAATTTTGGTGAGTATGTCTACCTGATTCCTTTTGTGAGAGAGGGTAATCGGATCTTCTTAAAAACCATTATTCCGAGCCGAAAGGCCACGGAGACATATTTGAGAAAGAGAGGGGATTGATATGAAAACAAAGCAAAAGAAAAATGCGAAAGTGCAATTCGATACGGAAGAACGAGACATATTGGCATCATTTGAGCAAGGTGAATGGAAGTCTGCTCGGAACTTGCGAGAAGAGATCAAGCTTGCCGAGGAAACCGCGACGCGTTTTATGCGAAAAGATGCGCGCATCAATATCCGTATGTCAACGTATGACTTGGACCGTATTAAGCGGATTGCAGCGCATGAGGGCCTATCTTACCAGACGCTGATTGCAAGTGTTTTACATAAATACGCGGGTTCGCATGTTTGAGCACTTGTATTTTAGCTAAACGCTTTGCGTCTCACTCTTAGCCCAAAGTTCCCCCGCGATATAACCGAGCAGCGAGAACACCAGCGCACCAACCTCACGCGGAAACGGCGGCGGCAAAATGCGAAACAACACAAAACCAACCAACCCCGTCGCTACGGCAAAAGCAGCTGCTTTGGTAAATAATCTCGTCTTGAAGAAACACATCACAATCGGAATGAACAAACAACTCACCGATAGCTCATAGCTCTGCACAAGAATATCGAGCACGTTATCGAAGAAATAGGCCATGATGAGTGCACCCACGCCGACCACCAGCGTGACCGCGCGCGACAACAAAATAGCCGCACTTTGCTCGGAGGGAGCGTTCGATGTGAGATTGAAATCATAGATGATATTGGAGCCGATAGCGCACAGCAAAGAATCCGCTGTCGAGCTAATCGCCGCAATGAGCGCGCATACAACAAGCACCAAGGCAATATCATTGGTAAGATGTTTAATCACTGCGATAAGTGGACTTGCACCCGGGGCTACGACCAGGCCCAGCAGCTTCGCGTGCATGCCGAAGAACACGGGAACGCATGAGAACAATATAATCGTAAGGCCAGCAATAAAAGCCGCCATCATGGCAGTACGTTTCGTCTTGGCTGAGAAAAAACGCTGTGCGAGATCTTGCTCAATAAGCGAAAAGAGCATGGGCATCAGTAAAAATCCCAGTAGCCTACCAAAACCCATATCCTTCGCCGAGAAATGGGTATTTTGCGCTTCAATCAGTCGGTTGGCGTGATCGGCAGTGAAGCCTTCCTGCATGAGCGTATAAGTAAAGACGCCGCCGAAAATTAGCATAATCAATATGACCTGGAAAATATCTGTCGCAACGACGGCTTTCAACCCACCAAACATGGTGTAGAAAATCACCAAGAGCCAAAAGCCGGTAATCAGCCACTGATATTCGTCGGTGAAAGTCCCCATGAGCTTGCGTGACGCCAGAATTTGTCCAGCTAAAATGCCTCCCAGTGTCAAAATGGAAAGCAGGGAAGCAAGACGCCTTAACGCTACAGAATTATATTTCAGTTCAAACAGTTCCGCCGTCGTCGAAATGTTAAATCCGCGCAGCTTCGACGCAAAACCACAGCCTAGTAAAATAAAACCAAAGCAAATGCCAACGTTGTAAAGCAACCCATAAAATCCAACACGGTAAGCTTCATCGGACGTGCCAAGCACCATGCCCGCGCCAAGTTGCGTGGCGATAAGTGTGAGCGTGACGGTGGTAAAACCAAACTTGCGTCCGGCTAAAAAGTACTCTTCTTCTGTAGCAACATGACGCGACGCGTACATGCCAATGGCGAAGTAGATGATGCCAAGTACAACGAAAACAGACCAAAATAGAGTGAAATCCATAGTGAAGGTAGTCCAGTTTGTTATTTAAAATAGCGCAGCAAAGAATGGGCTTGCGGCATCCGCAGGATTTGGGGGAAGTTCGGCAGAATCCTGCGTATCTTCTGCTCGCTTATTATGCTCAATCACACCTGCTTGATAAACTGCTAGCATGGCATCTGCCGCATCCTTTTCAGTGCCGGCAATCTCTCGCCAGCGAATGGCCGACGCTAAAATATCGGTGATTTCAGAAAACGGTGTTCCTAATTTGAGGTCGAACCAGATTTGTTGTTCCTTCAAACGATCGTCCGCCAACATCTGCACAAAAACCACGCGATGCAGATTTGCTTTTTTGCCAAGGCTATCACAAACAAAATCGATCATCGGTAGACGCAGATCCTCGGACATAGGCGTTGCAAAGCGTGGATCGTAGCTATCTTCCAAAATCATACCGTTTGCGTCGCAAACTTCAGGGGGAAGTTCAAGCGCAAGATTCACATTGGCGAAGATGTCGAAAAGTGAAGTTGCTTCGTAAAGTGCAACTAGATCACGGTGTGCCTTTTCACCCTTCGCGGTTACTTGCCAGAGTGTACCATTGCGTCCCGGCACCAATAAGTCCAGTTGATGCATTGTACTAAGCGTATCGTCGATAAACTCGATCTCCGTATGCGCCGTATTTAACGCAAATTGCTCTTCGCATTCTAACGCGCGATAGAGCACCGTACTCATGATTAATTCTTCTTGCCACGTGAGCGTCATGCATCACCTTCTGCGGCCAAAGCTTCGGGGCCTGGAAAAGCTGCGTGATTGATTGAAGAAACTGCGTGGCGCTGGTTTTGCCTGCGTCGGTGCAGGACGGCGCTCAAAAGGGCGCACAGTGCCGCTTGAATTACGCAACGTCGGAGCTGGTTTGGGCTGTGGCTTCACTTCAGCAATGGCTTGATCTTTGCGAAAAAATGACCGTCGTGCTTGTAGGTCTTGGTGAATTATGACGGGCCGTTGGATGTACACCACTGGTGCGTAGGGATGGTAATACATGCTGCGCCCAGGGCTAAATATCCAAGCGAGAAAGAGCGCGTCGCCAAACGATAGGCCTTGGTGAGGCATGTAGGTGTTATAATAATTCTGGTTGTAACCCTGAACGTAGTTTGGATAGCCGCCTTGAATCTGCGTGTTATTTGCGGCCTGATTTTGCGAAAATGTGATGGATGCGACTGTTTTGCCCTGGGCCTCATTTTGTGAGGAAGATGGAATGGCCAAAAAGTCAAAAGTCATGTTGGAGCCGTTTCTGTTCTCTTTGACCTTGATGTAGTCGATTTTGCCATCGTGATCCATATCCACGTTGTTGATGGCGTTTCCTGCGTTGATCTGCTTCTCCAAATCAGCTGCATCCTTGATTTTATTGCCTTTTATTAGGCCGATGACGGCTTCTAGGTCAAAGTCGTTGGAACTGAGCAGAAATTGGGTGGGCTCAGAGGCGGGTGCGCGCTGGCTAGCGCTGTTGCACGCCATGAAAGCGAAAGAAACAAGGGTGGGTATGAGGAGGCGAATCACGTAAGTCTCCAGCGTAGGGATGGGGATAGTGATGCTTTTAATTCTGAAGGTCAAGATATAGGCTTTTTGTGAAAAATTTGTTAATTTAACTAGGTAACATATGTCGGCTTTATCTATATAAAGAAAACGTTATGGGAAAGAAAAGCATGAAGCAGAAGTTACGCCGTAAGGATCTGGCGCGAATAGCGGCGGGAGTTGGCGGTGCCCTAGGCAGTTCTCACGATAGTTATCGACATGCCGAAGTGGAGCGACACAACGAACCGCTGCAAGCCGATCATGTAGTTAAACCCCCTAAGCCGAAGCCAAGCCATGCCCCTCCACCCCCTGGTTTTCATTACGACGATAGGATGGACCACGGGCTCGATCTGCACCTTGTGCACCCACAACAGCCGCCAGAACATTATTTAGAGGGCAATGTGACGCAAAATGCGCCTGTCCCTCACGACACGCAGTCTCCAAGTGCGCTAGGCTTGGTGGATAAGCCACCATCGACGTCACCGCCCGTGAATAGAGATTTAACGCTCGAGATGCAGTCCCGGAGGGTCACGGCAGAAATCACAGCGAGAGCACAAAACAGATCAGATCACACGGGTCCCGCAGATACTGCGCTTTCTCTTTTAAATAAGGCTCGCGATCACCTTCGTGAAGCAGACTCTGCACGTGGTAATTCGGCGTCAACGCGAGCCGATATAGCCAAGCACGTGGATAAACTCAAAACGGATATTGCGAGCATCAGAGAGCAACTCGACAAAGCCAGGGCGAGGAGCGATGCACCCTTGACCAGGGAGCTCGAAGCGATGTTGAAGACGCTGGTGAGCGCTCAGGCGAATTTGGAAGCGCTTGTGGCAAGCATGCCAAAAACACCGGCTGGAAGCGCAGCCCATCCAGCAGCTGCAGCGACGGAACAAGCAGCTGCTCGACAGACAGCAACGCCCGAAGCGACGGTGGCGATGGCTGAGGCTACCGTAGCCGCAGCCGCGAATTTTGTTGCGGAGGCCGTAACGACCGGTGCAGCAGCGCGTACGCGCGTAGGGGGAGAGCCAGCGACGAGGCCCACACTTGATCACGTTGAGACACAGTTGGACCAGGTGCGAGACCTTGTTGTTCAGCTCAGTCCGACTACCGGTACACCGGCCACAAGGTCCGCGGCACTACAAAGCGTGCAACAAGCAACAGAGCGGCTTGGACAAGCCATAAGAGAGGCCGCTGCACTGCCTTTGTCGCAACGAGCAACTGACGCACAACGACAGGAAGAGACGAGACGTCTACAGGGCCTCGTGGCAGCTGCTGATAGGCTTGCCGCGAATATCGAAGCGATTACGCCAAAAGCATCGACGGGCAACTTTGATCAGAATCAAGAAAGACCGCAAGCCATCTTGGAAGAACAAAGGGAAAGCGAAGCAACTCGAGCGGAGAGAACTGTAAGAGCGGAGAAGATTCAAACTCTTGAGGGACCTGCTCTCATCATCGAGCTGACCCCTGCTCTGAAAGGTGTTGAAAGCAGGCTCAGGAGGCTGTTGCAAAATAGCCTGCGCGCCGGCGGCACACAGGCTTAGATCTGAAAAGGGTAAATCGCTCCGAGTTGAAGAATCTGCGTGAGTGCATCAAGGGCAGTCTCAACTTCCGTCACAAACTGTGGATCACAGAGATCTTCGCTGCGCAGCTGATCTCGATAGTGTTTGTTAGCCCATCGCACAAGATCTTCGAGCAGTGCGTCACTTAGCAGGACGCCTTGATTAATGGTGCGCAATTCCTCGTCGTTCAAGACGACGCGCAGGCGCAGGCAGGCAGGCCCGCCGCCGTTGAGCATGCTTTCACGCAGATCGACGTATTGGACCACGTGAAGAGACGTTTGACCGATAACACTCTTTAGATAGGCTTGCACCGAATCGCTCTCTTCACACTCGACTGGAGCTAAGAGAAGATTCTCTCCGCTGGGAAGACTCAGAATCTGACTGTTGAACAGATAAGACTTTACAGCTTCCGCAAGTGGCACCTCTCTGCCATCCACAACGAGCAGCGAGAGAGGCTTTTTGGCCGTTAGCAGAAATCTCTTTTGCAGCTCTACAATCGCATCTTGTTGATGCAAGAAAGCGTCGGCATGGCAAAAGAGCAGATCTTTGTTGCCCACAGCAACGACATCGTTATGAAACGCGCCAGCATCGATGGCGTGCGGATTTTGCTGCCAGTAAACGATGTTATCTGCATTAAGACCATGTCGCCTTGCGATAGCCTGCGAAGCTTCCAGCGTCTGCCGCGCGGGGAACCGCACGGATGTGATGGTGTTCTTGCCAAAAGCCTGGCGGCCATAGACGAAGAATTCGAGCCCTGGCTGCTCATAGCTCGTGCAAAACCGCGTGTGGTTCGCTGCACCTTCATCGCCGAAAGCGGTATTCGCGAACAAGGGGTCATGCACCACAAAGTGCTGCTCATCGCGGAAGATTGCTCGAAATATGGCGGTTGTTTGAGTAGCCTCGAGTGCGCGATGAAATTTAGCTGTGAGATTTGCTGGCGTGATATGTACGCGCCTATCAAACGTATCTGTGCTCGGGGATACCGTCGCACTGTTTGCAGTCCACACGCTCGAGGCAGAAAAAAACGCTGCGATAAAATCAGTGGACTGCGAAGCGAGCTTATTTAGAATTGCGTTCCGGTTATCACCGAAGCCTAGGTTGCTCAAAACAGCGAAATCCGGGCGACACACAGGTGGCAAAATACCTTGCTTGATTGAAAGCGCATGAACGACCTGCATTTTATGCAGGCCTTGCAACGCAGCCGCTTTCGGATTCGAGATGCGACCCTTGTTGGTCATCGACGCGATATTGCCGAACGCGAGCCCGGCGAAATGATGTGTGGGGCCGATGAGCCCGTCGAAGTTAACTTCATCTGCCATTCGGCAACCTCATGTTGGTGCACGTTGCAGACCTTTCGATTGTTCGGTCTCTCGTTGCCATACCTCTGCGGAGTTCGACCGAGTCTAGCCCAAGATGTGCGTCGCGCAATACGACAACAGCACCCCAGGGGACGGTGTCCATGCCGTGCAGCTTGAGGAAGCCGCCGGCTTCGGAGGTGGTCTCTTCACCATACCAAAGAAACCAGGCGCCGGCTGGCATGCCGTCGAAGCTGATGCGCAGTTCGCCAGAGTGCGATGGAGACACATCGTCGGCACGCCTGTCCATATCTTTGGCAATCAGTGTGCAGGATTTGGGCTCGGGGAACTGTGCTTTGCCCTCGAGATACAATTGTCCCATGCCCACTTTTTGTTGGAGCATCTCGATGCGTTCACCGAGTGGTGTGTGGGCGGCGAAGAGGGGAGTTGCAGAAAGAATGGTCAACAATATTTTCTTCATTGCTGTTGTTCTGCAGAGAAGCCAGTTTTGGCGCAGGAAGGTTCGATTTTAGACCATTTTTGCCGACAAATTGGTTTGATTTTGAGCCATGAATGCTTCATAATTGCTTTGATTTTGAGCCATGAGGGCACATGAAACGCGCAATTGACAAGCATTTATCCGCCTGGAAGATCAGCCCAAATCCGGAAGCCACTTCTTGTGCGCGGCGCAAGGCAGGTAGGCAAGACGCACGCGGTGCGGGAACTCGGCAAGTCGTTTGAGAATCTGATCGAAATCAATCTTGAATTTTACCCACATCTGGCTCAAATTTTTGAACCTGATTTGGATCCGAAGCGTATCGTGCGTGACCTTGCCTTGGAACTCACAAAACCCATTCGCCCCGGGCGCACCTTGCTCTTCATCGATGAGATTCAAGCATCTGAAAAAGCTATTTTGGCGTTGCGCTATTTTCACGAGATGATGCCCGAACTTCACGTCGTAGCTGCCGGCTCTTTGATCGATTTCGCCATTCAAAAGACTGGCTTGCCAGTTGGTCGTGTCGAAGTGCTTTACATGTACCCGATGTCTTTTCTCGAATTTTTGACCGCGAATGGCAAGCAGATTTTGGTAGATGAAATTTTGACGCATGAGCCCGCCACTCCGATGCCGGAGACTGTGCACACACAATTGCTGAAGCTTCTTGGCGAGTACATGCTGGTGGGTGGAATGCCCGAGGCGGTGCAATACTGGGCGAATACGCAAGACGCGGGAAATTGTTTGAAGATTCAGGGTGATTTGATCAACACCTATCGCCAGGATTTTCAAAAGTATGCGGATAAATTTCAGCTCAAATATGTGGAGCTATTGTTCGACGAGATTCCGCGTCATCTTGGCAAGTTGTTTAAATTCTCCTCGTTGAGCGGCGGCTATCGCAGCCGCGAGCTTAGCCCGTGTTTGGATTTGCTTTGCACTGCTGGAGTAGTGCACCGGGTGTTTCAGTCCGCGGCCCAAGGAATGCCATTGATGGCTGAGGCGAATTTAGATCGTTTTAAAACAGTGTTCTTAGATGTTGCGTTGGCACAGCGCGCCTTGGGTTTAAAACCAGCGGATTGGTTGCTGAGATCCGAGCAGTCTCTTGCCAACAAAGGGGGGATAACCGAGAGCTTGATTGGGCAGGAGCTTCTTGCATATAGCTCTCCGACTGCCAAAAAGGGCCTCTTCTATTGGCATCGTGAAACACGTGGAAGCACAGCAGAAATCGATTACGTTGATAGTAGCGGAGAAGGACAAATCTTGCCCATCGAGGTGAAGAGCGGCAAAGGTGCAACATTGCGCAGTCTTCGCGCATTTTTAGATACCCATCCGCAGGTGCCTCATGGCATTTCATTTTCGACGCGCAACTATTCCGTCGACGGAGATGTGCATTTTTACCCGCTGTACGCTGTTGCAAAGTTGTTTAGTTCTACCTGATTGCGGGCTCCTGGCCCAGCAGCCGGCGGACCGCAAAAGCAGAATGCTTGCAGAGTGAATTGAATTAGCCTTGCGTCGGCCGCAGCTGAATCAATCCCACATGGAACACTTCTCCCCTGGTTGCTTTCTCCGCTCTGGATTTAGCAGCTTCCTTTGCGTCGTCTTGGGCCCTTTGTATTCTTGCTTCTTGCTTCTTTTTTGCTTCTGGTGATAGTTGCGCGATGGCAATCTTGCATTCCACAATGCCCTTCAAAGCAAGTAGCCCGATGTCACCGGGGTCTCGCTTGAGTCTTTCCGCCAAAATTAATTGCACTTCACTGAACCGGTTTGCACGAAAGGCATCGACGAAACGCGCAAATTCGGCATCTTGCGAAAAGACGATGCCATGCTTTGCAAAAGCGATAAAAGGAAAGACTGCTGAGCGGTGATCTTGACTTTGGGCTATCATCTCGTACTCTGCGAGTGCTTTTTCATAATATTGCGAACGCATATTTCTTTCGGCGGATTCCGCCAAGCGTTTTTGCACATTGAAATCCCCAAGGCCCATCGCTTCGGCGGAAAGTGGTCCATCGTAGCCGGGGTGCTCAAAAAGCCACCTTGCCATGTGCACCGACATGGCGTAGCAAACGCCTTTGCTCAATGCATGTTGGGAGGTTGCCTCTGCTACCTGACCTACTTCTAATGTTCGATAAATTCTAAGCACGTCACTGCCAGGAGGGTGAGCATAGTCATACCTGCCGCGAATATGGTCGGAGACGTATTCTGCAAACTCATATTGGTTGGGAAGGCGGTAAAGCCCAGAATTGGGATCAAAGAAATGATAGGTTCTTGTGGCCGGGTCCACAGCGATGAGCATCGCATGTTCAGGTACAAGCACTATATGGATAGAGCTCTCCTTTTGTTCAGCGGCGTCTAGCAGCATTTTGTTCAGCTGGGCTCTCGTCGGGCGTTCAAGTACTTGGCTATTGACGGGCTCAAGGCCATAAGACCGAACTATGCCCGCGTCGGATACCGCAAGTGATTCAACATATTTCTTGACGTCGAAACCGAAATCGGCCGCCAACTTCAAAGTGGCCTGAGTACTTTCGCTTTGTTTTCCTGACAAGGATTCAAACCATTTTATTTTTAAACGGGTTATGTTTTGCAATGCTTTAGCTTGGTTGGGAGCTGCTTCGACGTCTTTCGTACTCCGGTCAGCTAGGGATTTGAGCTGCTCTGCGACACGCGCTATCTCCTCCTTCTTGGCCACGATTGCGTTCTCAGTTTTCGTCGCGACCGCTGCATTCCCATCTGCTTGTGTGGCGGCACGCATTTCTGTGAGTTGGACCAGCTCTTTCTGAAATTTTTCTAGCAGTGCTAACTGACTCCCGATTTGCGCTGCTCCAATCATAAATTTCGCCTGATCAACCCGAAGACCTGCTCCGTCACGACCCAGCGGGACAGCCACCTTGTGCAGTGCTTCAAGAACCGCATCGAACTCCGGCGCTGGCCCTGCGGAAGCCTTGCTGGCCTTATTCAAATCATCCAGCAAGGCCCGACGCGCTCGATTCAATTGTTCGCGTTCAGCTGGAGCAAGTCGATCCATCTGGTCGGGCGTCAAGCCGGGCAACAATGCGCGAAGCTCCTTGGCAGTTTCTTGTGGCCTGCTAGAAAAACTCGCCGCAAGTTTCTCCATGCGGGCGAGAGCATCTAATTGGCCCTGGCGACGTTGCAACGCGCTTGTAGCCAATTTCGTTCTCACTTCGATGTTCCTGATTTGTTGAAGAAGCACCTGCTTGTGTTTCTCGTCGAGCGCAGGATGCTGCCGCACCGCCGCTGCCTGAATGGCCAAGTCTTTGCCGGCACCCTCGAGGCTTTTCATTTGCACGCCAATGTCCTTTGGCGTAGGCGGCGTACGCTGCTCACGCATCAGAACCGATACCGATTCACCGATTTTCTCCAGCGATTCTTGTACTTTTCTATGTGCTGGTGACGATGGTACAAACGCATCTACAGGTCGCAGGGTTGTCCCCGGAGCGGCAGGCGCACGAGCAAACTTCGGTTGTTCATGCACAACTGAATCCGACAGATGTGGTAAATGCGCATCTTGCACATGACCGAGGCCGCCGACAATCTGCGTGGTGTCAGCTTCAGAAAGCATCTTTTTGTTTTTTGAACGAGATTTTTTGACCACTGCGCACCCCGGAGCTTGTTGTTCAAGCATAGTCGCATTTCAACTTAGCCGTGGCTTTACGGGCTGACATTTTTGACGCTTAATGTTTCGGTGCTGTGAGCGTCGGTCTGGCGCCCCTACCAGTAACTTGTTTTTCTTTTAGATTTAGAGCAAATAAATGAAGCAATTTGGGATCTATATCGATCCCCACAGACGTGGGTTCTATGGACTCGAAGCGCTTTTTCATTCGTGGCTACTCGCAGGGTTCGTCGCTTCTAAGTTCTGAGCGTCCAGCTAAAAATCCCTATCCATAACCGTTTTCCGCCCATCCCGCTCTGCGTTCTCGATTGCTTTGTGACAATGCAAACGCACAATTTCCGACAAACGCCCCATCACATCAGCCGATGTGTTCATGCCTGACTTTGCGCGAATATAGTCTTTGAGCTTAGACGCTACGATCAAAATGTCTTTAGGTAAATCATCGCGACCACTTTGCACCGGTGCAACGATTCGTCTTCCTTCGGCGGCATCGGCAACCTTAGGTGCCATTCGTTCTTCCGCCCAAGCGTCTTTGTGGCGAAAAATCGGCACGTGCATGCTGAAGCAATCCATCGAGCAATAGGCCGTTTTGCGACAGGTAGAAACTTCGCAGGCGAAGTACTTTGTGGAGAGCCCGATGGGGTTTTTGCAGCTGCCGCAATGGCGCCAGATTTGTGCTTCGTTCATGAAGGCGTGCTCTGTCATGAATCTTGGCAATGCACAATCGGCTCGCTGATATCGACTTATGACTATAAATGTGACCATAATTAAGCCATGGTCACATTGCGTCGGCGCGAGTTGGAACAGAGAATCCGTCGAAGGTTCAATTTTTGTGCTTGGATGAAAAATTGAATGATGCTGCGCTGCGAGAAGGATTTTCCGTTCCGCTACAGAAAGGTCTGTAAATATGCATCGCTAGCAAGACCTGCTCCCTCGACATAAGACTGCAGCTCCTGCCTCGCTCGCGCCGGATTTCGGTCGGTCAATCTCACGCGACCACGTGCTCCAATTTCGACGCTGACCTCAAGCTCCTGCTCCGACTTCAATGCAATCGGAGCCCGAAGTCGCTGCAGCGATTTTATCTTGGCATCGTAGAGCGTTACCAGCAAAAGCCACTCGTTTGCGCTTCGCTGGGGCCTATGTCCGCGGATTTCAATTCGGCACGATTGCTCCGGGATTGCAGGCGAGATCGTCGTCATGTTGACAGCTTGAAATTTCCTTCTCCAATTACCTGGAACCGATTCATGGGGTTGCCACGCCTCGGTGTAAACCTGTTCCTGGATGTTTGTCACAAGCCACAAACTTAGATCGAAATTACTTCTTGCCCCGAACCCATCAAACTGTCTGATGACAGATGCAAAAGTACGTCTAGCTAGAGCCGATAGCAAACCGATTGGCGGCGCATTATAAGGATCGTTACCCAGCGACGCGATGGCGAGCGTCGGATGATTCTGGTAATCAACGATGAAGTTTCGGAGCAACAATGGGTTTTGCCGAAACGCCGTAAAGCTAATGTTCACGTGGCCGTTGCCAAGATATTGATGGGGCATAAGGCTAATAGAGCGCGCTAGATCAAAAATGTCGCGCTGCATTCTGGAGGCCAGACTCGCGGTTTGTTGAGACGTCGCGGGTTTTGCTTTGACTTCGACGGCTGCGGGATCAGTGGTCACTTCATACCACCAGCCATCGGGATAAAGCACGCGAAACTCAATGTTTCTTGCTGCACCGCCATACTCAGCTTCACCGACAATTCTGCACGCCGGGCAATTTGTGCGCAGCTGCTCCGCAATCGCTCTTTTCCATTGCGTCACGTAGCCATCGCTGACGGGGGAATTCATCCATTCTGCGCCATCCGATGCAACCGGATTGCGGCGTTGTGCCTTGACGACAGCATCGTTGGTAAAGGTGAACTCGGGGCCAAAATAGACTTCGTTGCCTGCATGCAAAATCTGTGCGGCAAGGAGCACGGTGAAAAGCATCTTCATGCTACGTCATATGACCGATGGCGGGTTTTTGGATGATCTCAGCAGGGAGTTGCAGACTAAAATCTAAACTGGCAATAAATAGACAATGAATAAAGGCATCTTATATACAGCCCTCTCTGGCACCCTATACGGCTCCATCGGATATTTCGGCAGCCAGCTCATGGCCCAAGGTTTGTCTGTCCGCGATTTGCTCTTGTGGCGTTTTCTTTTCTCCACCGCTTTGCTGCTGCCATTTCTACCCAGCTTTTGGAAGCATCGCGCGACGTCACCCGTCAACGTAAAGGCTCTCTTGATCCTTCTATTTTTGGGCGGTGCAGTTTATGGGTCGGGCACAGCTTTGTATTTCGAATCAAGTAAGTTGATCGGGACTGGCCTCGCGATGGTGATTTTTTTCACCTACCCGATCTTTGTGGTTGGGATGTCTGCATGCATTAACAAAACACCGCTGAATCGCGTGACTTTGATTTCCGTGGCGCTTATCGTCGTGGGCTGTTCCATGATTGCATTTGAACAGAACATGAAGCTTGACTTAACTGGCATTCTTTTGGCTATTCTTTCAGCGGTCGCCTACGCGATTTATGTGTTTTGGAGTAAGAAAACGACAAGTGTTCTGCCGCCGGTGTTGGCAACATTGACCGTGTGTATGGGTGGAACGCTCGCGTTTATTGCTTACATTGTTGCTGTGCGGGGGGCGTTCTTTGTACCGTCGACGTCGCAGATGTGGGTGCATATCAGCTTGTTTAGCTTAATAGGCACGGTATTGCCTGTTTTGCTTTTGCTGGCGGGTCTGAAGTACATTTCGGCCAACAAAGCTTCGATCATTTCTGTGCTGGAGCCGGTCACGACGCTCGGAGTCGGAGCGATCGTCCTTGAAGAAGCGGTGTCACCATTGCAGCTGCTTGGCTCTGCGATTATTTTGAGCAGCGCCATGATTATCCAGCTGGATAAAGAAAAGGCCGCTTAGGAAGTCTCGAGGAAGTTAAGATCTTTGTGGTAGGTTTCTTCGAGGAAATACAGCGCTGTGTAGGCGAGTACAAAGCAGATTGAGCCGACAATTGCGACGGCGTTGACCAGTCCGATGCGGCCTTGCAGTGCCTGCACGCTCAGTGTTAACGGTATCACCATGCCGCGCACAAAATTGGGTATGGTCGTAGTCGCCGTCGCCCGCAAGTTTGTGCCAAACTGCTCGGCGGCGATTGTGACGAACACGGCCCAATAGCCGTTGCAAATTCCCAACGCAAAAAATAGCGCATAGTACATGATTGCATGAGCGTTGGTTGTCGTCAGGTAGACAACGATGAGGGGAATGCTCATCGCCAGAAATAGAAAGACGATTTTTTTGCGACTCTTCAGCCATTGGCTCAAAAACCCGCTGCCGAGATCCCCGAGAGAAAGCCCAAAATAAAGCCACCCAATGCCATGGCCAACGATAACCGGCTCTAGCACGGCTCGCTGCGCGGTAATTTCAGGCGCAAAGGCAACTAAAATACCAATGATAAACCAGTTCGGAGCACCGATGAAAATGCACGAGAGGTAACGAAAGAAACGCGCCCTATTTGTGAAAAACATGAAGAAGCTGCCCTTTTTAATAGAGCTATCTTGATGGACGCTTTGAAAGAGTGCTGAGTCTTGCATTTTCATGCGAAAGACAAGGAGCAGGAGCCCCATGACGCCGCCGACAATATAGGCAACCTGCCACGAAAACACGTTGCTCACAAACGCTGCGCAGATGGCACCCAAGATCCCAATGGAAGCAACGAGAGCAACGCCGTATCCACGCGATGCAACGGGCATGCGCTCGGTTACGAGCGTGACCGCAGCACCAAGCTCACCAGCAAGGCCAAGGCCTGAGATGAAGCGGAGCACGGCGTAGGCCTCAAACGAAGTCACGAACGCATTGGCCAGATTGGCTAGCGAGTAAAGAAGAATGGATCCATAAAGAACCGAGACACGCCCCTTCTTGTCGCCCAAAATGCCCCACAAGATGCCACCCAGCAACATGCCGCCCATCTGCATGTTGAGTAGGGTGACACCTCTGCTCATCAGCTCATTGGCTGGCACACCAATCGCTTTTAAGCTCGGAATGCGCACGATGCTGAATAAGATGAGATCGTAGATATCGACAAAATAGCCAAGGCTGCTGATGATTACCGTGGAATTGAACAAGTTGCGCATGCACCTTTGTAGGTGGACATGGCAAACTTTGGTCAAAAATGGTGGAGGCGGCGGGAATCGAACCCGCGTCCGAAAAGCGTTGGCAAAAGACTTCTACACGTTTAGCCCACTGATTTGTACGGTGCCACGGCGCCCAGGGGCAGGCTCATGTGACAACGTTTTTGGCCTGTTTCTCACTCTCGCGCCGACCAAAGAAACGCAAGTGCCAGCCTGTTTTGTTTACCACCAGTGAACCCTGATACCCAGGCACGCCCAGGACTGATGGCTGTTTTAACGCTTATTAGGCGTAAACAGCAACGCTCTCTGTGTTAGAGTTAGCATTTATTGTTTTTTCAGCCTTTTTACGCGGTGACTGAAACCCGCGACGTGCTGCCTAATGTCTTCACCCTCCGTCGAAGCCGGTCGCCCCCATTTGGAATTGTACCACGATAAACCGATTTGGGTGAGACGCAACCGGTCTTGCGTTATTTTTATCGTTGGCCTATGTTTCAGCCCTAATTTGGGCTCGGATGAGGTTTGCATGGCGCGCGTGACAGTAGAAGATTGTTTGGCAGTTTTAGATAACCGTTTTGCTTTGGTGCTTTTGGCGTCTGCTCGTACGCGCCAGCTCATGAAAGGAAGTCGTTCTCTGGTAGACGGCTTTAAAAATAACGAACAAGTGATCGCGCTTAGAGAAATTGCCGCGCAACGCGTGCGTTTTAATCGGCCCATTAAAGAAGTTTTAGAGTCTTCCTTGCTCGAACTTGACCAAGAATATGAGACGAAGCATGGACTCAAAGTCTAATGTTGTGCATGTCGACTTTGCGCGCGCAAAGAAGGCTCCCTCATCGGTAGAACAGCAAAAATTCGAGGCTTTTTGTGAGCTTATTGAGCAGGGTATGGTGATGGTCACCCTCGATGCGCGGTGTGCTGGGGTTTCTGTCCCGCCCTACCTGGCGCAGGAGGCTGATTTGCGGCTCAATTTTTCTCACCGTTTTCAGGTCAGAGACTTTGCCTATGATGCGGAGGGCGTGCGGGCTTCATTAAGTTTTCCCGAAGGGATTTTTTATTGCAATGTTCCCTGGACAGCCGTTCTTGCAATTCGCTCCCATGTACGAACTTTTTAACAACATCTGGATTCTATCTGCCGTTTACTGCTAAACTTCCAAGGAAGGGGGAGTCATGAACACCGCGGGTGTGAACGACCCGATCATTCGGTACGTGGGGGTCTATAAATCCTTTGGGCCCCAGCATGTTTGCCATGACTTTAACCTCGAAGTGAATCGAGGCGAAACGCTGACGATTATTGGTGCTTCGGGAGTTGGGAAAACAGTTTCGATCAAGATGTTGATTGGGCTCTTAGACGCAGACCAAGGCGAAATCTGGTTTGACGGGATGGATGTTGCTCGTTTTACAAGGGACGAAGACTTTTTGTCGGTGAGAAAGCGGGTGGCAATGGTGTTTCAAGGATCTGCTTTATTCGATTCTATGAGTGTATTCGACAACGTTGCATACCCACTGCGGGAGCAATTGCAGCTTTCCTCAAAGGAACTCAAAGCAAAGGTTGAAGAAAAATTATCTTGGGTGGGGCTGCCAAATGCAAGCGCAAAAATGCCCGCGGAGCTCTCTGGTGGTATGAAAAAGCGTATTGGTCTGGCGCGCGCGATTGCGACAGACCCAGAAGTGATTCTCTATGACGAGCCAACCGCCGGGCTCGATCCCATTAACACAGTCCGCATCACGGATTTAATTTTATCCCTGCAAGAGAAAATGCACTGTACCAGCATTGTGGTGACGCACGACATTCCCTCGGCTGTTCGGCTGAGTGATCGTGCGGCTTTTTTGCAGGGTGGACGCGTCTTGCAATGTGGCAAGATGGATGAACTGATGAACAGCAAGAATCGTTTTGTACGTGGTTTTTTGGCGGGAGATCCGAAATTGGCAGATGAGGTTTAGTGATCCATGGCGAAGCGTCGATATCTAGATGTACTACTTGGCCTCTTTGTGGCATTTGGGGTTTTACTGCTCATTACTTTTATTTTCTTGATTGGAAGAGAACGGCGTCTGTTTGACACTTCTGCGCACGTGCGATGCCAGTTTCCGAACGTGGCTGGCTTGGCAGTGGGGGCGGAGGTGCTGCTTGGTGGCGTCATTATTGGCCATGTGAGCGAAATTAAATTTCCTTCGCTTGCACCCACTAAAGGTGCCAAACATCCGAGAGAAGTGACGGTAGTTTTGCGCGTTTCGAAAAGTATGTTGCCATGGATTCGGGAAGATTCTTTGGCGCGCGTCGATAGCAAGGGACTCCTAGGTGATAAGAATATTAATGTGACGCTCGGAACACCGGAAGAACCGCCGATAAAGGATGGTGGCTGGGTGAAATCGGTGCCGCCCGTTGACATCAATGAAGAGCTCGCAAAGGCTGGAGATGTTCTGAATGACGTTGCTGCAGGTGTTGCTGCCGCGCGTAAGCTCATTGAAGGCTTTATCAAGGAGGGTGGTGACACCGCGCTTGCAAAAGCGGCTGGCCATCTTAGGGATATCAGCGCTGAAGTTGAAAATGGCGGTGGTTTGGTGCATCAGCTGATTTATGATCGCAAGGTGAGCAAGGATGTCAAACAGGGTGTTGCTGATCTTGGTGAGGCCATTGCGCATACTCGTGATGCGACTAAACGTATCGATGCGATTTTAAACCAGGTCGAAAATGGCGAGAGCCTTGTGCATTCGCTCATGTATGATCCCAAGGGTGCCCTCACCATTGCGAGCGTGCAAGATGACTTGCATGAACTTGGGCAAATACTCAAAGATCTACAAGCGAATGGCACGTCAAAGAGCATATTTAGCAATTTGAAAGAGGCATCGAGTGATTTGCAAACCATTCTTGCCCGGATTAAGAGAGGAGAGGGGACGGTTGGACGATTGCTAATTGATCCAACTGTGTATGAAGATATCAAACAGATTCTCGGTCAAGTGAAACGCAACGAAGTATTAAAGGCCCTCATTCGCTATGGAATCTCTAAAAAAGAAAATGAAGCGGTTGTCAAACCAGCCAAGTAGCCCAGTGAAGACAGCGATGCGAACTGCCTTTTTCACCGTCGCGCTTTTGCTGTGCGCGATGGTGTTGTCGTCGGCTGATTCAGTCGAAAACAAACATCGGCTGTCGACCATGCGCGTATTTAATCGCGTGGTCCTTTTGGTCAAGGAGCAGTATGTCGAGCCCAACCGCTTTGATTCGCGGGCCATGCTGCTCGCTGCTCTCGAGGCAGTCGAACAACGCGTTCCAGAATTTGTGGTGACGGAGAAGGGCAGCGAGCAGATTCTCGTGCAAGTGGGCAAAAAAAGCCAATTGTTCTCCATCAAGGGTTTGAAATCTCTGTGGGATCTGAGTTTCAAGCTGCGCGATATTTTTCGCTTTGCGGAAAGCAACTTTTCGAAGGATGTTGATCAGCAGGAAGTAGAGTACGCGGCGATTAATGGTGCGTTGAGCAAGCTCGATCCACACTCTGTATTTCTCGAGCCGAAATTTTCGCGCGATATGAAAGTCGCCACAAAGGGCGAGTTCGGTGGCCTTGGCATTGTGATCGGTTTGCGTGACGGCTTTTTGACCGTGATTAGCCCAATGGAAGGTACGCCGGCAGATAAAGCTGGTATCAAAGAGTTGGATCGAATCACCAAGATTAATGAGAATTCGACGATTAACCTAGCTCTCGATGAAGCGGCAGATCAGCTGAGAGGCAAGCCAGGAACTTCCGTCGTGCTGACAATTTTGCGTAAAGGAGAGTCGAATACGCGGCGTATCACTGTTGTGCGCGACATTATTAAAGTCGATTCGGTTTCGCACAAGCTTCTTGACGGTGGCATCGCCTATGTGCGGGTGAAGGCATTTCATGGCAACACCGCGCGGGATGTGCAAGTAGCTATCGATGCGATGCGTCAAGAAGCCGGTGGAGACTTGAAGGGCCTTATCATGGATGTCCGCAACAACCCCGGTGGTTTGCTCGATCAATCTGTGCAGCTTGCGGATCTCTTTTTGGATGGCGGTGTGGTGGTGGTCACGCAAGGGGCGCAGGCAGACAAGCGTGAAGAAGAAGAAGCGCATCCAGGGCCGCAAAAAACGAAGCTGCCCATTGTGGTGTTGGTCAATGGTGGTTCCGCTTCTGCCTCGGAGATTGTAGCTGGTGCCATTAAGAACAGGGATCGCGGGCTTGTGATTGGGCAAAGAACTTTTGGCAAGGGTTCCGTGCAGATGCTGTACGACTTCCCTGATAAATCCGCGCTGAAGTTGACCATCGCGCAATATTTGACGCCAGGTAACGAGAGTATCCAGACCGTTGGTATCATTCCCGATGTGCAGCTCTATCCTGTGACGGCTAACGATAAGCAGAGCTTGAGCTTGTTTCTCGATGAACGTACTAGGGAAGAAAATCTAGAAGCACACCTCGATGACAAGAGAACGCAAAAGAGGAAGCCAGCGGAAGAACTCACCTACGTCTCTGAAAAGGTTGAGAATGACGAACTGGAGAAGCGGGCAACATCATCACGTTATTACGACGATTACGAAATTCGCTTTGCGAAACGGGTGCTGTTCGCCACAGCTGGCAACACCCGAGCCGATTTGCTAACGGCCGCACATAGTGTGGTGGGAAAGGCGCGCGTCGAAGAGACTGAGCATCTTTCGCAGAGTCTGAAGAAATTTGGCATCGATTGGTCGCTGGGTCAGGTTGCCAAAGAGAAGACAAAAATCTCTGCTCGTGTGGTTGGTACAGCGCTCGCCAAGGCTGGTGGTACAATGCAGATCACCATTGAAGTGAAAAATATTGGTAAGACGCCTGTGTGGAGACTCTATGGGCTCAGCGATTCTATTACATCGTTATTTGCCGATCGGGAGTTTATTTATGGCAAGCTGATGCCTCTCGAAAAGCGCAGTTGGACTGTTGAAGTGAAGATTCCCAAGGATGCGCTTACCCGTCGGGATTTTATGCGAGTCAAGTTCAAGGGAAATGATAAAGATGAGTTCTTAAACCTCGATGTTCCCCTTGTGATCGAGGGTGGATTGCGACCAAAGCTGGCACATAGCTATTATCTCGAGGATGAAAAGACGGGCAATGGCGATGGTACATTGCAAGTTGATGAGATGGTCAATCTCGTGGTGCAAGTGAAAAATGTTGGCGCTGGCGTAGCCGAGGAGCCAGTCGTCTTGCTGAAGAACTTGGGCGACGGCGAGCTGTTCATTGCAGAAGGTAGGCAAAAATTGAAGGCTTTGAAGCCCGGCGAGTCGGACATTGCGCGCCTATCATTTGTGCTCCGCAAAGCAGAAGATGAGGCGAAGTTGCAATTGCAGCTTTACGATGGAATTATGGGTGATGGCTGGGCTGAGAAAATCACCATACCGGTGCAAAAAGCGTTGACGCGAGAGAAAGCTGCTCTCAAAAAAGCAACACCTCAGGTGACACATCAACGTATTCCGCCCACTATCCAACTTGCTGCTGGGCAAAAAATGCCTCTTATTGGCAAGAAGACTTTCCGGCTGCAGGTCAAGGTATCTAGCGAGAAAGCGCTGCGTGATGCCATCATGTTTGTGAACGACAAAAAGATTTACTACAACGCGTTTATGATGAATGGGCCGACCAAAGTAGATTTCGCCATTGATGTTCCGTTGAAGCCCGGCGTCAACGTGATCACCATGATGGCACGCGAAGACGACACCTATGGCCAGCGGGAGAGCGTTACCGTATTTTCGGATGTGGGCGATCCCTTGGCTGCGCGGCAAGCAATTAGTACACATTGACCGATTGCAGTGGCCTAAGTGGAAGCTTAGGGTGCCGGTGCAAAAACCATACAAGAGATAGGGCAAAAGAAATGAATGCGATCAACAAAGAACGTACCAAGTCGCTGGACTTGGCAGTAGCGAACATTGAAAAGCAATTTGGTAAGGGTTCTATCATGCGTCTGGGCAGCGACGAGCGCATGGTGACTGACATCGAATCGATCCCTACGGGATCACTTGGGCTTGATATTGCGCTTGGTGTAGGTGGGTATCCGCGTGGTCGCGTGGTCGAGATTTATGGCCCAGAGTCCAGTGGTAAAACAACGTTGACGCTTCATGCAATTGCAGAAGCACAAAAACGTGGTGGTGTGGCCGCATTTATTGACGCGGAGCATGCGCTCGACGTGACTTATGCCCGCAAGCTCGGTGTGCGCACAGAAGATTTGTTGATCTCGCAACCCGATACTGGCGAGCAGGCACTGGAAATTGCCGACATGCTGGTACGTTCGGGCGCGCTTGATTTGGTCGTTGTCGACTCGGTGGCGGCATTGGTGCCGAAGGCAGAAATCGAAGGCGAAATGGGCGACTCCCATGTGGGTTTGCAGGCCAGGCTCATGAGCCAGGCTTTGCGTAAATTAACGTCGACCATTTCGCGCAGCGGTACGTGCGTGATTTTCATCAATCAGCTGCGTATGAAAATTGGTGTGATGTTTGGCAGCCCAGAGACAACTACAGGTGGTAATGCCCTGAAGTTTTATGCGTCGGTGCGTCTCGATATTCGCCGTATTGGTGCGTTGAAGGCAGGCGAGCAGGTGATTGGCAATCGCACCCGTGTGAAAGTTGTGAAGAACAAGGTGGCGCCGCCATTTAAAGAAGTCGAATTTGACATTCTCTATGGGCACGGCGTGCTCAAAGAGGGCGAGATAATTGACCTTGGTGTGGACTTGAACATCATTGAAAAGAGCGGTTCGTGGCTGAGTTATAATGGTCAGCGCATTGGTCAAGGGCGAGACAACGCACGCATCTACTTTTCTGAGCATCCAGAGTTGGCGCTCGAGGTTCACCAGCGTATTTTGGCACAGGCCATGGCGAGCAACGCGATGCCGGTAGGCAAGAAGCCAGAAGCTGTTCCGCCGCGCGACGATGCTGGCATGCTGGAGGCACAAGCGTAGTCCCATGCGAATTGTTTCATGGAACGTGAATGGCCTGAGGTCTGCTGCCAGCAAGGGTTTTCTCGACTGGCTGCAGGCTTCTGACGCAGATGTGGTGGGCTTGCAAGAAGTGCGCGCCCATCCGCATCAGCTGCCTCCTTTGGTGCGCGAGCCAGAAGGTTGGCATACCCATTTTGTGCCGGCACAAAGGCCTGGCTATAGTGGCGTTGGTCTTTATAGCAAGATCAAACCTGACGCGATCGAGACTTCACTCGGTGAAGAGTCTTTCGACACCGAGGGTAGATTGGTGATCGCGCGCTATGGCGATCTGGTGATCGCCAACGTTTATTTTCCAAATGGCAACGGTAAGGATCGCGACAATAGTCGTATTCCGTATAAGCTGGCTTTCTATCGCAGGTTGCATGCGAAGCTTGAGACTTTTCGGCAACAGGGCGATAAAGTGATTGTGATGGGTGATTTTAATACCGCTCATCGCGAAATCGACTTGGCGCGGCCCAAAGAAAATGAGGAGACCAGTGGTTTTCGCCCTGAAGAACGAGAAGAGATCGAGCGTTGGCTGCAATCTGGTTTTGTCGATACGTTTCGTGTGTTCGATCAAAGCCCCGGCCGGTATACGTGGTGGAGCCAGCGTGCTTGGTCGCGTCAGCGTAATGTGGGCTGGCGCATCGACTATGTGCTTGCGTGTCCGCTGGCAGCAAAGTTAGTCAAGCGGGCATTTATATCGCCCGATGTGTTTGGTTCCGATCATTGCCCGGTGGGTGTAGACTGCTAAAGCATGTGCCTGTGCGTGACGATTCTTGCTCCTGCTTGATTCATCTCTCCGATCGCTCGTTCGACATCGCCCTGCTTCAGCTCAACGCCCCGGCAAGCATCAATAATCACGTGCGTGCGTAGCCTGAGAGCACAGGCATCGAGCGCGCTGTATTTGACACAGTAATCGGTAGCGACGCCGACTAAATAAACATCGGTCACTTTCTGTGCTTTAAGAAAGCGCCCGAGGCCAGTCGCATGACGGTGCTCATTGTCATAGAAAGCGCTGTAACTATCGACATTTTTGTGGATACCCTTATGAAACACATGAGATATCTTTTTGACCTCGAGTCCTTCCACAAACTCAGCGCCTTTGGTTTCTTGGATGCAGTGTGGTGGCCAGAGGATTTGCTCGAGGCCATCTAGTATCACAGTTTCCCCGGGCTTTTTGCCGGGGTATTGGCTGGCAAAACTCCCGTGATCGGCTGGATGCCAGTCTTGAGACGCGACCACTAAATCGAAGCGCGGCATGAGTTGGTTGATGAGCTGAGTGAGCTCATCACTTTCTTTTACCGGGAGAGAGCCGGTTGGCATAAAGTCATTTTGCATGTCCACAACGATAAGCGCTTTTTTCACGATCTCACCTCCACGGGGTAAGGACTCGCCTGACGAATCGTTTTAAACCGATCATCGAGGCATGCAAGCTCTCTTTGTGCATTGGCTTTCACTTGAGCGATAGTCGGTAGGTCCGCATGAATTTGCCCAGCTTTCAGAATTGGCTTGAGCAAGTCGACAAAATCTGTTTCCTCACCCAATGAGGTGTGGGTTGAAGACAAACCATAGACACAATCGCCAACAAACTTGCCATCATGCAAAAACCGCCGTGTTTGCAATAAGCCTGGCAGCGTAGACTTCTCCGAATCGTTCGAAGTCTTTGCACAGGGACGCCAGGCATTGGGCTCATCTTTAATGGCCACAAGTTTATAAACGCCACCCAGCGCTGGATCGTCATGAGCTGTCACAAGCCGTGTTCCCACTCCCCACGTGTCGATGGGCGCCTCGTGTTTTTTCAAATCGGTGATGCTGTATTCATCTAAATCACCGCTTGCGATAATTTTTGTGTGAGCAAAACCTGCAGCATCGAGTTCCTCGCGGGCGACCTTGCTAAGTTGCAAAAGATCCCCGGAGTCTAGGCGAACTCCCAATAGGTCCTGCCCCCTTGCTCGAAGCAGGTTGCCAGTTTTGATCGCGTTTTTTATCCCGCTTGGTGAGTCATGGGTATCCACCATCAAAACACATGCCCCTGGCCATGCTGATGCATAAGTATCGAAAGCATGTTGTTCGTCGGGAAACGACATGATCCAAGAATGCGCCATGGTGCCTCGGAGGGGAATGCCGAAGCGCTGCCCAGCCAGCACGTTGGACGTGGAATCGCAGCCCCCGATATAAGCAGCTCTACTGGCAGAAAGTCCGCCATCCGGGCCGTGCGCGCGCCTCAAGCCAAATTCGATAACCTCGTCGCCTTGTGCCGCATAGCAAACGCGGGCCGCCTTTGTGGCAATTAGCGTCTGAAAATTAATCATGTTGAGGAGCGGCGTCTCCACCAACTGACCTTGGAGAATGGGCCCCGTCACACGCAAAATGGGCTCTTTAGCAAAAACGATTGTCCCTTCTGCGACCGCATCAACGCTGCAAGAAAAGCGCATGTTAGAAAGATACGCAAGAAACTTCTCGTCAAAACCAAGTTTTTGCAAGTAGGCAATATCTTCATCGCGAAAGCGAAGCCCGCGCAAAAAATCGATGGCATCTTGCAGCCCGCAAGCAAGGGCAAACTGGCCGGAGAATGGCGCTTTGCGGAAAAAAAGTTGAAAGCACGCTTCTTTCTCGGCTAGGCCGGATTTCCAATAGGCGTAGCCCATTGTGAGCTGGTAAAAGTCGGTGAGAAGTGGACCATACATACGCCAACATCCGAATCTGGTTTGACCGCGAACCTTAGCTCATGCATGATGGACTGTCATGGAAGATTTGAAAAATAAACTCACGCCAATGATGCGACAATGGATGGACGCGAAGGCCAAAGCTAAAGACGCCATTGTGCTCTTTCGCATGGGCGACTTTTATGAGCTTTTTGGCGATGATGCTGTGCGTGCAGCGCCAATCTTGGAGTTGGCGCTCACCTCTCGCGACAAAGACAAAGAGGGCGGCATGCCCATGGCGGGCTTTCCCCATCAGGCGGCGCCACAATATATTGCCAAGTTGATTGCGGAAGGTTTGAAAGTTGCCATTTGCGATCAACTCGAAGACCCGAAGCTTGCCAAGGGAATTGTGAAGCGCGATATTACCCGGGTGGTGACGCCGGGAACGGTGATGGATGAACAAGGGCTTCGAGCAAACGTCAATAATTATCTCGCTGGAGTAACAGAGATACAAGGCACTTTTGGGCTTTGTGCGCTCGATGTCTCGACTGGAGAATTTATCGCAACGGTGACTGAGTCGGAGCAGGCGCTACTCGAAGAAATCGCGATTCTTGCACCCTCGGAGCTCGTTGTTGCGGCAGATTCTCTGGCTCTTAAAGAATGTCTTGCTGATTTGAGCTGCCGGCTGGAGACACGTTCTTTGTCTTCGCAAAAGCCCAATCTTGCCGGGTCGCTTGGTGTTCTCGATCCATGGTTTGATGAATACGCGAGCAAAGCAGCATTGCTGTCCACCGAGCTCGTGCTCTCCTATGTGCTGGAAACGCAGGGTGCGTTGTACAATCACATTCGCACGCCCAGGCCCTACGCCATCGACGGGCAATTGTTGATTGACACAACGTCCCGGCGTCACTTGGATCTGGTAGGCGCTCCGGGAGACTTAAAGCGAGAAGGCACGCTCCTTCATGTGGTAGACAAAACAAAAACTGCGATGGGTGGCCGCCAGCTTTTGAAGTGGCTTCTATCGCCATCCACTGATCTGGCGGTGATCAACGGGCGGCTTGATGTGGTGCAGGCGCTCTATGATGAGCCTAATGTGCGCACGCTTGTACGAGAGCAACTCAAGGCGGTTTACGACATCGAGCGTCTCACGGCGAAGTGCGCGAGCGGGCGTGTAGCGCCGAAAGAGCTTGCGAGCTTGCGGGATTCCATCGGGGAGTTGCCGGGGATCGTGTCAGCGCTGCTCGAGGCAAATGTACCAACGTTGAGAAATCGTGCATCCATAGATGTTTTACAAGATGTGCATGAACTCCTCGACAGGGCGCTTGTTGCGAATCCCCCGTACGCACTCAAAGACGGCGGTGTTTTCCGCCAGGGCCATGATCCAGTATTGGATGATCTTGTCGATCTAAGTGCCGGCGGCATCGCAAAAATTGCCGACATCGAACAACGTGAGCGAGAACTCACGGGGATTGCAAGCCTCAAGGTGAAGTACACCCGCGTGTTTGGCTACTACATCGAAATCACCAAAACCCATCTGGCAAAAGTGCCGGAGCATTATCGTCGCAAACAAACGGTGGCGTCAGGCGAAAGATATGTGACCGAGGAGCTGGCCCGATTAGAAGAGCAAGTCGCTGCCGCCGAGGCCAGAAGATCGGAGCGAGAAGCAGAATTGTTTGATGTGCTTCGCAGAACGCTAGCATCCCATGCAAATAGGGTGCTGCAAACCGCGAGGTTGCTTGCTGAGCTCGACGCTTTTTGCTCTTTCGCCGAAGTCTCCGACGCTCGACGTTTTGTCAGGCCGGAAGTTTTACCAGCCTCATCACGCTGCTTGCACATTGTGCGAGGACGTCACCCGATTATCGAGTCGCTCAGTGAAAAGCAAGGAAAGCCCTTCGTGCCAAATGACGTGCAGCTTGCTGGCGATAACATGCAAGTCTTGCTGATCACGGGCCCCAACATGGCGGGAAAGAGCACCATCATGCGTCAGGTTGCGCTCATTCAGCTGCTCGCGCAGGCGGGATGCTTTGTCCCGGCAAAAGCCGCGCAGCTAAGCATATGTGATCGCATCTTTACCCGCGTCGGTGCCTCCGACGACTTGCGTCTTGGTCGCTCGACGTTCATGGTCGAGATGGCGGAAACCGCCCATATTTTGAACCACGCCACGCCTAATTCATTGGTGCTGCTCGATGAAATTGGTCGAGGCACTAGCACCTTCGACGGCTTATCCATCGCATGGTCAGTCGCAGAAGATTTGCACAACCGCGTGGGCGCACGAACGCTTTTTGCCACCCACTATCACGAGCTAACTGTGCTTAGTCAGACGCTATCACGACTCAAAAACATGCATGTTGCCGTGCAGGAGTCTGAGCGGGAGATTTCCTTCATGTACTTGTTGGCAGAAGGTCCCGCTACACAGAGTTATGGGATTCATGTGGCTAGACTCGCTGGTTTGCCGGAACCAGTTCTAGATAGGGCGCAAGAAATCTTGCGCAAGCTCGAAAGTCAGAAGCAGAAATTCCGCGAAGAGCGCCAGCAAACCGGGCATAGTCAGATGCCATTATTCATGTAAACTCAGGCTTGGAGAGAATTTTGTCATGTCTCGCACTGTTATATGTAGTCGATTGAAACGCGAAGCTCCGGGTTTAGAAGCACCACCTTTTCCGGGCAAAATCGGTCAAGAAATTTTCGAGAAAGTCAGCGCCGAAGCCTTTGATGAGTGGAAAGAAATGCAAACCAAAATCATCAACGAACACCGCCTTGATTTATCTGAGCGCAAAGACCGTGAAACGCTTATGAAGCAAATGCGTTTATTTTTGCATCTTGATGGCGATGCAGGCGGTCAATCCGCTAAGCTATTGCGCGTGGGTACACCTACCTGAACAGGTTCGCATGAAAGAGATAGTTGGAAAGACAAACGGCCTCAAGGCCAGTCAAATCAAGAGTCTCGAGAAGCTTTATAGCAAGCGCGTCACAGGGGATGTGTTTTTATCGCCGGAGCTGGCTCGCTCTTTGTGCGAGGCATCCGCTGCGCTCAGGCGAATGGTTGGGGTGCTCATTGATCGCAAGGGCGTGATTACCAGCGTGATGTTGTCTGCGCCATCTTCTCCGCTCTATCTACCCGATGTCGGTCGTGTGCGTGCTGGTACGAGCAGGCTCCGTGGTTTGCGCCTTGCCGTTGCAAAGCCATTGAAGGAAAATCGCTCCGGAGCATATCATGTCGACTCGGATTTCATCACCGACTTAGAGAAGCTGCAGCTTGATGCCGTGGTGCAAGTGCAAGCGCAACCAGATGGTTTGCCTGGCCAAGTGGCATTGGCGTTGCTGTCACCAGGGGAGAGGGCTAGGCATAGTGAAAAGTTGTTTCGAGATATTCATCACTTGGATCTTGCTCTTACAGCTTCACTTGAAGAGATAGAGAGCAAGCTTAAGGCACTTGATGAGCATGTGAAAGATGCCCATCTCGAGAATGAGCGAGACCGTGCGGTTGTGGTTGGGGTCTACACGACGGGCAAAAAAGTATGGGAGTCTTCTCTTCGCGAGTTGAAGGAGCTGTGCAAAACCGCGGGCGTTCGGGTGGTAGACACGGTGATTCAGCAGCGACCCGAGCTCGACCCGCGTACGATCGTAGGCAAGGGCAAGCTCGAGGAAATTTGCTTGCACGCGCTGCATAAGGGCGCGGAGATGGTTATTTTTGACGGTGACCTCTCGCCCTCGCAGCTCAATGCGATCACGGATCTCACCGATCTGAAGATTCTGGATCGCACGATGTTGATCCTCGATATCTTCGCGCGTCGCGCGACCAGCAGGCCAGGCAAGCTGCAGGTCGAGTTGGCGCAGCTCAAATATTCTTTGCCAAGGCTATCCAAAAAGCAGTCGGGACTATCTCGCCTGAGTGGCGGTATTGGCGGGCAGGGTCCCGGAGAGACCAAGCTTGAGATTGATAAGCGCCGAGTCAAAGACAAGGTTGCGCGGCTCGAAGAAGAGGTCGAGAAACTGCTCGGTGAGCGAAAGCTCCGGCGCAGTCAACGCAACGAAAACGAAGTGCCAACCATTGCCATCGTGGGCTATACCAACGCCGGGAAATCTACGCTGCTCAATGCGCTGACTGGCGCGTCGGTTTATGTGAAAAATGCGCTGTTTGCGACGCTGGATCCGACTTCTCGCCGCCTTAGATTTCCTAAGGAGAGGGAAGTTATCATCACAGATACTGTTGGTTTTATTCGCAATCTTCCTGAGGGCTTGATCAATGCCTTTCGTGCAACACTTGAAGAGTTGCACGAAGCAGATTTATTGCTCAACGTAGTGGATGGAACGGATCCAGATCGAGAACAACACATAGAGGTGGTGAACGCCGTGCTGGAAGAATTAGGGCTCACATCGGCCAAGCGCTTGATTGTAATGAATAAAATCGACTTGATCGCCCCGGAAGAGCTAAGGTCCCGGGCCGAACGACTCGGGGCAATTGCAGTATCTGCGGCCACCCGTCTGGGATTTGAGGAGTTGCTGAATCGGTGTGCGGAAGAGCTATGGCACGTGCATGCCATTGATCACCCGTTTACGGTAACTGTGTAGGCAGGCGACCTCTTTACAAGGGCCAGAAGTTTTGTTAGGCATAAAGCTTCGACTGGTACCCTGCAGTTTGTGCCGCATTTTTGGGTGAGCCATTTTTTCACAAAAATCGGGAAGCGAGAGGCGTACTTGGCTTTTTTTCGGAAGCGAAAGAAAGCTGGGATGTAGACTTTTATGCGTGATGAGACGTTCACCCTTGAGCCCTTTATAGTGCCTTTGAGCAAGGTTGAGGAAGAAATTCGCTCGGTGATCGAGCCACTCTTGCAGCAAGAAGGCTTCGAACTCGTAGACATCCGTGTGAGCGGACGCGCCGGGCAAGGGCTTGTGGGTATTTTTCTCGATAGACTCGATGGGTCTAGCTTGCAGCTTGAAATGCTCGGGCCAATCAATCGGCTTTTGAGCGATTTGTTCGACGTCGAAGATGCCGAGCATCACTGGTTTCCCGGACAATATGATTTAGAAGTTTCGAGCCCGGGGCTTGAGCGGCCGCTTTGCAAAAAAAGTCACTTTGAAAAAGTCCTTGGCAAGTCGATCCGCATGAAAACGACCGGGAGTGGTGGTCTTGCTAAAACAGTGAGCGGCATCTTGCGACAGGTGGATGACGATGGCGTCACAATTGACATCGCAGGTGCTGAGGGAGCGGGTTTGCGCGCGCCCTTTTGTAATATACAACGTGCTAATTTGATTTATGAATTTCCGAAGGTGTACAAGCCGAAGAAAAATAAACGGTGAGGGAAAATATGGAAAACAACCCCCTAAATTTAAGCTCTGTGATTGAACAGGTTGGCAAAGAAAAGAACATCGATCGCGATGTGCTTATTTCTGCCCTCGAAGCTGCGATGCTCAGTGCGGCGCGCAAGAAGCTTGGGCCAAATGCCGATCTTGAAGCGCGCTACAACGTGGATGTGGGCGAAGTAGAGGTTTATGAGTTTAAGCAGATTGTCAAAGAAGTGCACAACCCAGCGCTTGAGATCGACTTTCAAAGCGCCATGAAGCTGGATCCCGAGTTGACCGAGGATGCCGTGGGCGAAGATCTCGGCATTAAACTCGATTCAAAAGACTTTGGCCGCATTGCTGCACAAAACGCCAAGCAAATTATCGTGCAACGCGTGCGTGAAGCCGAACGCCAAGTGGTTTTTGGCGAGTACAAAGATCGCAAAGATGAGTTGGTCACCGGCATTGTGCGGCGCTTTGAGCGCGGCAGCATGATCGTCGACCTCGGTCGTGCGGAAGCAGTTGTTCCGGTGAAAGAACAAGTATCTCGGGAAAATATTCGCGTGGGTGATCGGGTAGTCGCTTATGTGCTCGATGTGCTCGAAGTTTCCAAAGGCGCTCAGATTGTTCTTTCGCGTGCACATCCGAACATGGTTGTGAAGCTTTTTGAGCAGGAAGTGCCGGAAATTGCCGAGGGCGTGGTGCAAATTGAAAGTGTGGCCAGAGAGCCTGGGTTCCGCACCAAAATCGCTGTCAGCTCAAAAGACGGAGATGTTGATCCGGTGGGTGCCTGTGTTGGTATGAAGGGCGCACGTGTGCAGGCGGTTGTGCAAGAGTTGCGCGGTGAAAAAATTGACATCGTGCCCTTCGATCAGGATGAAGCCCGATTTGTGTGCAATGCTTTGGCTCCAGCTGAGGCGACGCGTGTGCTGGTGAATGAAGGCACGCATAGCATGCAGATTGTCGTGCCAGATGACCAGTTGTCGCTTGCCATCGGCAGACGTGGACAAAACGTGCGTCTTGCTGCCGAGCTGACGGGCTGGAAGATTGATATCGATTGCGAGAGCCGCGTTGCGGAGGAAAAAGACCAAGCTTGGGCTTCGTTGTCGCGCATCGAAGGTCTCTCCGAGTTTCAAATCCAAACGCTTTACAATCACGGGTTCCGTCGCGCCGAAAATGTCGCGCTTGCGGAAGACGGCTTCTTGGAGTCGCTGCCCAGCATCGAGAAAGAGCAAGCTGAACGCATTCGAGAAAATGCCAAGGGTGTGGTGGAGCTCGAGCGATTGCAAGCAGAGCAAGCGCATGCTGTCGCGCGTCAGCAGGTGAAGCTTTTGTTCGTGCTAGATGACCTCGGGACGCTTGATTTGGCGCCGCTTGGTCTTTCTGAAGACGAACAAAAAATTCTGAGCGATGCATGCTTAGACGACGTGGTCGATATCTATTCAGAACCTGGCATTGAGCGTCTGGTAGCGGCAGGTCTATCTTCAGAACGCGCAAGCGAGATTCGCCGATTGGCAGCACAGATTATCGAGGCATAAGCAAAAGATGAGCAAGGTGTCGGAGCGCAAAGAATCGGGTGAGACCGAACGCATGTGCATTGCGTGTCGCACCGTTGCGCCTGCGAAGTCTTTGCTGCGCTTTGTGCGTGCCAACGATGGCGAGGTTCTTTTCGATGCTAAGGCTTCGGCGCCCGGGCGCGGTGCTTACCTATGCGCGGATGCCGCGTGCCTATCTGTCGCCGCTAAGCGAGGCCACTTTGCGCGGGCCTTTGAAGCGCCAGTCGTTTTTGACGCGCAGGCGTTGGCGATACAAGTGAAGGCAACGTTGATGAAGCGCGCGGAAGAGAACTTGGGCCTCGCATTCAAAGTGGGGCAGTGCGTGCCTGGACGTACCAAAGCGCTTTTACAAGTGCCAACAGGTAATTGCTTGGCTATCGTGATTGCAGAAGATCTAACAGAGAATTCCGTTCGCGAAATTGGCGAGATGACGGTGCCTGTTTTGCCCGGACCAGACAAAGCGAAAATGGGGCACGCGTTGGGACGTGGGGAGACGGGTGTTGTTGCTTTGCTAAAAGGGCGTATAAGCGAACAAGTTATGTGCGATCTGCAGCGATCGAGGAGAGTGTGAATGGGCAAGATACGGGTACATGAGCTTGCGAAAAAGCTCAACATGTCAAATCAGGAGCTGATCGTGAAGCTGTCCGCGAAAGGGATTGTCGCGCGTACCCATTCCAGCACCATTGATGAGCCTGCAGTGATGGCCGCATTGTCGATGCCATCGGCGGGTGGCGGAGCCTCTTTGAAGCCCCGTACGGTTCTTCGTCGCCGGCACAAAGAAGATGAAGAGCCCGAGGCTGTGCCACAGGAAAGTTTTCATGACGAGCCAGTTGAGACGCAAGGTGAGCGGATCCATGAGCACGTACCCGAATCTTTGTCGGCTGAACAGTCCAACGACAACGTGACGATCCAGGCTGAAGTGCAAGCGCACACCGAAGTAGCCCCCCCTGCTCCTGCGGCGTCGGCAAACGGCTCAAACAACGTGGTGCGTGTGATTGACGCAGACGCCATACGCGCACGTCTCGCCTCCGAGGGCCGTACATTTAGGCCAAGACCAAGACCAGGCGCTCCGGGGCCAGGTGGTCGCCCAGCATTCCCGCAAGTGCGCGAGATTAAAGTCACACACGACGCGTTTGGTGGCGGCACACAGATGGTTGATGTGTCAGGCGCCGCGGCCAAAGCCGGACAAAAGCCTGGAAAAAAGAAAGGCAAAGACGATTACACTGAAGGCAAAGAGCGCAAAGAGCTGAAGGGTGGCGGTTACGAGTTGTGGTTGGCTCCGGGCAAGAAGAAGCGTGGCGTTCGCAAGAGTGGTGGCAAGACGCAGATTACCCAAGCTGCAGCGCATAAGCGGGTGATTGAGCTCACGGGTCCGATTACCGTCAATGAGTTGGCGCACCGGATGTCGATCAAGACGGGCCAGGTTGTCACGAAACTGATGGGTATGGGCATGATGGTGACCGTGAACCAGCCTATTGATACCGACACTGCAGCCATTGTGGCATCAGAGTTCGAGTACGAAGTCAAGAACACGGCCTTCGAAGAGACGGAATTGCTCGACAAAGAAGCGAGTGCTCCGGAGCAGCTACTCAAGCGGGCACCTGTTGTTACGGTCATGGGTCACGTCGATCACGGCAAGACAAGCTTGCTCGACGCTTTGCGCAAGACGCATGTGGCCGACGGAGAAGCTGGTGGAATCACCCAGCATATTGGTGCCTACACGGTAGAGACCCCGCAAGGCATGGTGACATTTCTGGATACGCCTGGTCATGAGGCGTTCACCTCGATGCGTGCGCGTGGTGCACAGGTTACCGATATCGTGGTGCTCGTTGTCGCTGCAGATGACGGTGTGATGCCACAGACTATAGAAGCGATTGACCATGCCAAGGCCGCGAAAGTGCCTTTGGTTGTGGCCATTAATAAGATGGATGCCCCGGACGCCAAGCCCGAGCGTGTGATCCAGCAATTGGCTGAGCATGGTGTTGTCTCCGAAGAGTGGGGCGGTGATGTCCAGATGTATCGCGTCTCAGCTTTGAAGAAACAAGGTTTGAAGGAGCTGATGGATGGCCTCGCCATGCAGGCGGAGATCTTGGAGCTTAAAGCGGATGCAAGCAAGCGTGCGAATGGACGGGTGATCGAAGCGAAGCTCGATCGAGGTCGTGGACCCATTGCGACAGTATTGACCCAAGAAGGCACTTTGCGTCCTGGCGATCATATTGTTGCTGGCGAGTTTACCGGGCGTGTGCGTGCGATGTTTGACTCCAACGGTAAACAACTCGAGAGCGCTGGCCCGTCGGTTGCAGTGCAGATTTTGGGTCTTTCTGGTGTGCCCACTGCTGGCGACAGATTTAATGTGCTCGAAGATGATAAGGCTGCACGTACGATTGGTTTGCACCGTGCACAAAAGAATCGCGAGAAAGAGCTTTTCAAAACTTCGCGCATGAGTTTGGAAAACTTCTTGCAGTCTACGCCGCAGGATAAGGGTCAGGCTTTGCGCTTGATTGTGAAAGCCGACGTGTATGGCTCGGTGGAAGCGTTGGTTGCTGCATTGAAAAACCTGTCTACCAAGCAGGTGACCGTTGAGATTGTCCACTCCGGTGTAGGCACGATTACTGAGAACGACGTGAATCTTGCAGTTGCCTCGAAGGGAATTGTGATTGGCTTCAACACCAAGCCTGATAGTAAAGCACAAACGTTGGCAGCACAGGAAAAAGTAGATGTGCGCAACTATAGCGTCATTTACGCCGTACTCGACGAAGTGCAGAAAGCCATGGCTGGCTTGCTTGCTCCGGTGATCGAGGAGTCCTACTTGGGTAAAGCCGAAGTGCGCATGGTGTTCCCGGTGGCCAAGCTTGGTAATATCGCTGGTTGCTATGTGCTCGATGGCAAGATTGTGCGTGCCGCTAAAGTGCGCGTACGTCGCGACAAAGAGATTGTTTTCGAAGGCAACATTGGCAGCCTAAAGCGCTTCAAAGATGATGTGCGTGAAGTAGGTGTAGGCTACGAGTTTGGCTTGGCAGTCGAGGGCTTCACGAAGCTCACCGAGGGCGACATTATCGAGTGCTTCGAGCAAAAACATGTGGCGGCTAAACTCGACGAGGCGATTCGATCGAGTGCTTACCAGAAGGCACCTCCCACAGATGGTTCCGGGCCTGCGCCGGCAGCGGCTTAGGGTGAAGGTGAAATAGAGTGTCCATTCGCAGTCAAAGAGTGAGCGAAGAGATTCGTAAAGTTATCTCGGAGCGTTTGATCCGTGGCATTAAGACTCCGTTGCCGGGGTTTGTCACGATCAGTGCGGTCGAGGTGAATAGCGATTTGACTGTTGCGAAGATATTCTACTCGGTGTTCGGCTCCGAGGAAGATAAGAAGGGCGCGGGTAAGGCGCTGGAAGAAGAGAAGCGTGCATTGCGATATGAGGTTGCACAAAAAGTGCGTTTGCGGCTTGCACCGGAGCTGGTCTTTGTGCGTGATGATTCGCCGGAGCGCGCGGCGCGTATAAGCGAGCTGCTGCAGGGCTCGAAAACGAACGAGAGTTAGTTTGCCTGCAGGATCTCTTCCAAAGCATAGAGCGTCTTTTGCGGTATGCGCGTGGGTGGGTAGTATTGCTCGATTAGGATAAGCGCTTGCTGGTAGGAGCGGATGTCCAAGTGCCGAATGAGGTATCGGATGTCATCGAGATCCCTAAATTCCTCACCAATGCGCATGGCCATACATTTCATCGCAAAAAGATATTCTGCCTTCGCCACAAAAATACGAAGATTTTGTAACTCCAGATAGCTGTTAAATTCACCTGTATCACTCAAAAATCCTTTGACGCTATCATTTAGCCAGGATTCTTCGATCCCCATTTGTAATGCTACATTGGCAGCAGCCGTTCGAATTTGCGATGTTGGGCGAAAGAATGCATCGAGATCGCGCGTCGATGGTCTTGCCTCAAATACCAGGCACATCACAGCGCCACCCACTAGGTAGAGTTCGCCCACAACTTGCATGCGCTGGAGCTCTTGATTGAGCGCGGCGAAGAGCTTTTCGATGTCTTTCTTTGAAAGTGCGAGCATTAGACACGATCTCCGATGGTTGCGTCGATAAAAATATTTCGCCTGCGGAATGCTAGAGGCGAATTCGTGAGTAGGTATAGTCTCAAGCTTTCCAGCTGAGTCCCAAACACCGGCGTGGAGAGCGCCCTAATTTCGCGCACCCAAGAGGGTGGGGGCACGCCCAATCTGTGTGCTGCCGTTTCGAGCATTGCTGCGAGATAGTTGGCTACGTAGACTCCAATGTGATTGGGGGGGATATTTTGCACCGCCACAGGAAAATCTATGCTGGCTAACCCATTCAAAAAGTCATTTAAGCTCGCCAACGCAAGTGACTGTTTGTCGGTATTTTCATGCTTTTCTAGTTCTCTCACCAACCGCCAAAACGCATCGGAGGATGGTGGGAAAAGTTTCTTTAAAATCCACTCACTCATGCTTATGTGAGAGGCATTTGCAGCTTGCCGGATGGCCTCCTTTTGAGGCGGTGATAATCGTAACTGTAGAATATCGCTCTTCATTTTAATATTGTAACATATGTCATGACATTGTCAATACATCGAAAAAGAACCAGATTTATGGATGAAGGCACAGGGTCTTGCTTTTTCTGTTTTTCCACCGTAAATAAGATATAAGTGAGTAATCATTTAATAATAAGGAAATTTTATGAAGAAGACTTTTTTTGCTTTAGCAATTTCACTTTTTTTAGTTCTTCCTGCAACCAGCTACGCAGAGGCTGAGTCACCTCACACGGTACCATCATCCGTTCGTTGGCTTGTTAAGCACGGATACAAAGTTTCTGCCTCATTAGGAATAGCGGCTGTAGGTTCTGTATATCTAGCACGCACCGGAGTGGCCTTAGAGTTTTTGGGTGCATCATTTGCAGTGGGTGGGGCGACATTTGTTTTAAGAGCGCTAGCCGTTATAATGAGTTCCCTGGGAGGTTGTCGTCTAGATGATACCTACGCGCTACCCTTTGGTAGTGATGAGTGTCGTCCCTTTGTTTACACGCAAGAAGAACAACAGCGGGCACCGGAAATAGACCCAGTTGAGAGATATTTTTATGGGACTAAGCCAGACGTGCAGGGTATCTAGACAGCCCGTACTCAAAGCCTAACTGATTCCCAAACACAGTCTTTTAGACCGATAAGCGCCTGCGTACCAACTTTGGTAAAACCCATATGATGCTTCTTCAATAAATAAATAATCGGGCCATGAATGAGCGCAGCGATGATGTCGAAGGGCAGCTTTTTAATGGCGCCAGATTGGATACCGTCCTGATAGAGCTTTAAAAATACTGCTTGCACTTCATCTGAAAAGGCATCCAAGGAAGATCTATTGTAAGAGGACATGGCGAACTGGTCTAAAAAAATCATGTACTCTTTGTTTCTCAAATAGCAGTCGCAGATATTTAAAAAAAGAACCTCAAAACGCTTCTTCACGTCGACCGTTGCGTCATAGTTTCGCAGTGCGTCTTCCTGCATCCTTTTCCTAATTTCTTCAAACAACTCTGCGATAATCGCGTCCTTGCTTGGGAAATAGATATAGATGCTGCCCACGCTAATTTTGGCCTGTTCCGCCAACTTGCTCATGGGGCTTTGATGAAATCCGCCATCTGCCACTAATTTCAGGGTGGCAGATAAAACGGCTTCTCGAATTTCGGTTTTTCTGGAAGGTCGGCTCATGTTGCTCCCATAAATGAATGATTGCTCCATCATTTTAACATAGGAACTAGAAAATGCTTCCCCATTTTTTCTGCTTGACAGAAAACAATTGGATTGATAAATAAATGAACGATCATTAATAAACATGGAGAAATGGAAATGGAAATGGAAATGGAAAAATTAAATTATTCATCCAAGAGCATTATTTTAGTAGCTGTCATGACCTTGATGCTGGCAGCGCCAAAGGCGTCAGCTTTTTGCCAAACAGACAACCCAGGAGCGTTCATGCTCCAAATGGCTTTTTGCGGTCCGACAACTTCCAGGGGTGAAGACCTGGTAGTATCTATCCTTTCCGGGGGTTTTGCCGTACTAATACTGTCAGGAAGCGGCGGTAATTCTATGATAGCAGGTATCAAGACTATGGTTGGCATGACACTCGCCATGACATCTATTTGGTCCGGCCTGTCATATTGGCATAAGCGTTGATAGCAAAAACAATCGGTAGTTGTGATAGTTAGCGCAGTTCAATCTTCTCCCCTCGAAGCCCAACTTCAATGGTGCTGCCCGGTTTATACTTGCCCTGCAGCATCGCTGTCGAAATCGGGTCAATCACCTCGCGCTGAATCACCCGCTTAAGCGGCCTTGCACCATAAGCCGGATCATACCCAAGCGTAGCAAGACGCTGCTTCACTTCTTGGCTTACCGTCAATTTCAAGTCTTTTTCTTCTAGGCGCTTCTCGACGTCCTTGAGTTGAATATCAACAATGGCCGTCAGCTGATTTTGATCGAGGCCTTGGAAAAGAATAATATCGTCAATGCGATTCAAAAACTCTGGTCGAAAGCGCGCCTTCAGTTCGCCAAGCACCGACTCCTTGGCTGCTGATGTAACGCCCTCGAGTAGGTATTGGCTGCCAATATTACTGGTCATCAAAACGAGCGTGTTGCGGAAATCAACAGTACGTCCCTGGCCATCAGTGAGTCGCCCATCATCAAGCACTTGCAGCAGAACGTTAAAGACATCATGGTGCGCTTTTTCGACTTCGTCGAGCAAAACCACACAATAGGGCCGTCTGCGAACCGCTTCGGTGAGCTGGCCACCTTCGTCGTAGCCTACATAGCCCGGAGGCGCGCCAATCAGGCGAGCAACTGCATGGCGCTCCATGTACTCGGACATATCGATGCGTACCATCGCGTGCTCATCGTCGAAGAGAAACTCGGCGAGCGCTTTGGTAAGTTCGGTTTTGCCCACGCCTGTTGGACCGAGGAAAAGAAAACTGCCGATTGGTTTTCTCTCGTCCGAGAGACCTGCGCGGTTGCGGCGCACGGCATTGCTGACCACTTCGATGGCATCTTTTTGTCCAATTACGCGCTCCGAGAGTCGTTCTTCCATATGTAGCAGCCGCTCGGCTTCGCCCTCGAGCATTTTTTGCACCGGGATACCTGTCCAACGCGAGACAACTTGCGCGATGTCTTCCTCGGAAACTTCCTCTCGCAAAAATGTCTTGGTGCTTTGCGCTTGTTTCAAACCCTGCTCTTTTTCCTTCAGTTCAGCCTCGAGTTGGTAGAGCTCGCCATATTGCATGCGTGCGGCTCCCTCGAAGTCGCCGCGATGTTGTGCCATTTCGATATCGTGGCGCAACTTCTCTGCCCTTGTGCGAATGTCTTTGATATCTTTGAGGTGACCCTTCTCGTTTTGCCATTTAGCACGCAGCGAGGCAGCCTTTTCTTTTTGTTCTGTCAGCTCCCTTTCGGTTTCCTTCAAGCGTTGTGCGCTTGCTGGATCTTTTTCACGCACGAGCGCCTGACGCGCGATTTCGAGTCGAGCAATGTGACGGTCCATTTCATCGAGCTCTTCGGGGACAGACTCGATTTGCATCTTGAGTGCACTTGCTGCTTCGTCAATCAAGTCGACTGCCTTGTCCGGCATTTTGCGGCCAGTGATATAACGGTTTGCTAACGTGCATGCTGCTACGATAGCGTTGTCCGTAATGCGAATCCCGTGATGCAATTCATAACGCTCTTTTAAACCACGTAAGATGGCAATAGCATCTTCGACCGAAGGTTCATCAACAAACACTGGCTGAAATCGACGCTCGAGCGCAGCATCTTTCTCGATGTATTTTCGATACTCGTTGAGCGTCGTTGCTCCGATGCAGCGCAGCTCACCTCGAGATAACGCTGGCTTTAGCATGTTGCTAGCATCCATCGCCCCTTCGGCACCGCCTGCTCCGACCAGGGTATGTAGCTCGTCGATGAACAAAATAAGCCGCCCCTCTTCTTTTTGAATGGCTTGAATAAGCGCTTTTAGCCTGTCTTCAAATTCTCCTCGATATTTTGTTCCGGCAATCAACGAGCCCAGATCGAGAGAAAGCAGTTCTTTGTCTTTGAGGCTCTCTGGAACATCTGAGATGGCAATGCGTGCTGCGATGCCTTCTACGATCGCGGTTTTTCCGACGCCGGGCTCACCAATCAGTACTGGGTTGTTTTTGGTGCGGCGACTCAGGACCTGCATGGTGCGGC
>JABDBI010000004.1:0-38716 GCA_013288705.1 Methanobacteriota archaeon
ACAGACCTCCCTCCGGGGTCAGGTTAATTTCAGAGATTTTGCCTGCTTTCATGCTCTTTAAAACATCGGCCCCAAGATGACGCTGCTCGCTGAGTGAGTCACGGGTCTTCTCAATAAGAGCCAGCTGAAAAGAAATGACTTTCTCACCATCTGGCCCTGCAGGATCGCCGTATTCACCCTTGTTAATTTTTTCGATCATTTTGTCGAGCGCGGCAAAATCTTTAGGATATTTGTCGTAAATCGCCACATACGCTTTAAATTGTTCATCCGATAAATGCTGCTTCGCCCATGATTTTGAATTGTTTTTGGTCATCTGATACCTCCTAATTAGTTCCATTAGATCGTTTGCACTCGGAGACTTTGATGGCCCAACTTGCGAGAGAATCTCGCCAAGCATCATATGCACTTCGTTCAGCTCCGAAGCCTTTTGTCTCACGACTTCTCGCTGCGCCTTTAGGTGAGCAAGTATGCTGTGCTCCGTCGCCAACATTGCTTTGACTTCCTTCAGGCTAAAACCAAAGGTTCTAAGCGCAATGATTTGTTCAAGAATGGCAAGGTCTTTCTCGGAGTAACTGCGATATTGATTGCTCGTTCTTGAAGCTGGTGTTAAAAGGCCTATCTTATCAAAATGCCTCAGCATTCTTACTGAAACACCAGTCAACTCACTTAGCTCTTTTATGCGCCATGAAGCCATCTCTATCTCCTTGATGAGAGATTGTAGGGCCTGACACTGTGTCATGCTCAAGGACTATTTTCATTTGGTCAAAAAAAATCAGCTTGACCCTCACGCTGCATTATACCTTACACTGCCCCTAGAAGGTTTGAACCTTCTTTTTTACGTATACATGTAAAAAAGTAATGACTTTTTTACGCCATTATGTAAAAATGTGTAATGACAACTCTATTGCACCGTCCGCTGCTTGAAGAATTGCTTACAGCGCATCCCCCTGAAAAAATGTTGTTTTTGGCTGGACCAAGGCAGGCAGGCAAAACTTTTATAGCGAAAAAAGCCTTGGAGCAAAATGGTGGTTTCGGGCTTTATTTGAACTGGGACATTCCGAAGGATCGAAAAACCATATTGGCTCATCATAAAAACGATATCTTGTCGGATTTGCGAAAACCCGGCCAGTTGCCTTTGGTTGTCTTTGACGAAATTCATAAGATGAACAAATTCAAAGGCTGGCTTAAGGGATTCTACGATCAAAATAAAGACGATGCGAAGATTTGGGTGACCGGGAGTGGAAGGCTGGACCTCTATCAAAAAGGTGGCGATAGCCTATTGGGTAGATATTTTTTGTACCACATGCATCCCTTGACGGTTGGTGAGTTGAGCCTGTCTGCGGGGAGCATGTATGGCGAGGACCCCGACGCACTGTGGCAGCGGTTTGAGAACGGCGATGCCAATAAAACGTCGATTGAGCAGCTTCTCAAATTTGGCGGTTTTCCGGAACCATTTTTGAAGCAGACGGAGAAATTCTTACGTCGCTGGCATGACAGCCGTCGCAGCCGTGTGACTCATGAGGATGTCCGTGATCTCACGCGCATCCAAGATTTGGATAAGCTTGAATACCTGATCGAATTACTCAACCCACGTATTTCGTCGCCATTTTCGCTGAACAGTGTTCGAGAAGACCTCGAAGTCAACCACGATACTGTCAAAAACTGGATGAAGACACTGCAGAGAGTCTATTACGTCTATACCCTCAAACCCTATTCGCAGCGGATTCAGCGGTCGTTGAAAAAAGAAGAAAAAGTTTATTACTGGGATTGGTCAGAGGTGCTAGGCGAGGGTGCGAGGTTTGAAAATTTTGCAGTGTCGCATTTCAAGAAGGCTTGTGATCGTTGGACAGATTTTGGCTTCGGAAAATTTCAGCTCTGGTATGTACGCGACAAAGCAAAAAACGAAGTGGATGTTTTGATCACGCGTGACAAAAAGCCATGGCTCATGGCAGAGATTAAACTTGCGAGTAGTGAATTATCCCCTGCGCTCGTCAAATTTGGGCGCCAACTCAAGTGCCCTCGGATTGTTCAGATCGTCGCGTCACCCGGCGTGCATCGACGCATCAAGATAGATGACTGCATTGTTCATCTCGTTTCTGCAGGGAACTTATTTGGGTTTATAGAGTAGAGGAAACTATGACTGCTGACGCGTACATACATCAAAAAAATCAGCTTGACCCTCACGCTGCCTTATACGTTACCTTGCGTCACCAAAGTGCCAAGTCGATTGACAATGAAGTCTCTTTCGATAGAAACACTTAACAACTCTTCAAACGAGGTATTAAGTGAATTTTTTCCCCAGTCAAATCGTTCGCACAATATTAGTTCTTTCTCTTACATCTGCATCCATGCCCCTTGTTGCCGGGAGCGAAAACGCGCGCGAGCAAACCTCGTCTTCAACGTCGTCATTTGGTTGGTTTGTCGGGGGTGTTTTTGCAGGTGCGGGTGGTGTGCTCGGCGCCATCAAACTCAAATTGTTTGGACTCGGCCAAAATCAACCGGTGCTAGCCGAAGTTCCGGTACCTGTGATGCCACGCCTTCCTATTCCAGACGGGGTTGAGGCTGAATATGACAGCGATGATGATTGGGAGCGCATGAACCCGGCCAGGAACGCTCGGCCTCCCTTCGCGGGCCAGGGAGCATTTCATCCATTTGCGGGTGGCAGCTCTATGATGGGCTCTGCCCTACCCATGCCTGGATCTTCTGTCAATGCTCAGCTTGAACTTCGGGCTGATCTTATGGAGCGATTGTTGCTTGGCGTGCTAGCTGCTACCACGCCTTTACGCCAAGGCGAGTTTGTGCCAGCTCCTCCTCCCGCGGAGGATCCCATGATTCCGAGAGCCAGAGCTGCCACCCCGCCTCCTCCGGAAGAGGTAGCTGGGCCCGCTGCGCAAACGAGAGTTACTTTTCCGGATCGAGCAACCATGGAGGAAAAGTTGCGAAGAGCGGTGGGACAACTCATCCAGGCAAGCAGATTTTCATCTTACGACGGGGTGTCAAACGCTTTTATTGCCCACTTTTTGCAGAATGCAAATCGCCAGGTCACTGCACCTGACCTGTTTAGAGCTTTTGATGCGTCGGTTTTTGCTACCATTGAAGCGGTGGCAAGAGGTACTGAAGCCAACAGCTCACAGCTTAATATTTTACACCGTGGTTTGCCAAATCAATTTCGAGAAGTCATGCCCGACTTGTTAAAGGCCATTTTCCCGAGCGATGTTCTTGAAAACGCAATTAAATCAAGCATGCCGTGATGAGAGATTGTAGGGCCTGACACTGTGTCATGCTCAAGCACTTTTTTCATTACTGCTAAATCCCATATGTGGTGCGTAAACCTTGCATGAAATTTTCGACACCCACATCGGTACTTCTCATGTCGCGTGTTCCGCCGCTCTTAAAAGGATACGATGCCATCTTTTGCCCTTCATATAGGGCGGGGAGCAGTTCATAGCGTTGCATAATATAATCTGTCAGCATGGTTGATGTGCGGTGGTTGCCATCTACAAAAGGTTGAATGGTCGCCATGCGTTGAAAAGCTTGCGCAGCGAACACGATGGGATTGTAACGACCCTCATCTGCCAGCCGCGCGGTATGCGCGAACCAACCGGCAAAATCTTCCATTTCGCGTTCAGCCGCCGCTGGATGCATGTATGAGCCAGCTCCTTCGGCTCTGAGCTCTTGTGTGCGAAAAGAACCACCACCCCATACTATCCCACTCAACAAGTCGGTGTGGATTTTTTTTACTAAGGCAATCACACCTTCACCTGAAAGACGCTCTCGCTCCGCTGCACGTACACGGATCCACGTTTGCGTATTTTGCCAGTTCCGTCGGGCTCGTTCAACACTGTTTCCATCGGTTGTTGCCTCAAAGTACTCCATGCGACGCTTTTGCACGGTTTTCCAATTTTTCATTCCCTCTTCTTGTTGCTGCTTTTTTCTGAGTTGCGACAATAGCGCATCGGCCTGTTTTTGAATTTCTTCAGATGGTGGTGTTGCCCAAGTTGAATGCAAGGCTTTAAAAGACTTAATTTCTTGCTCGCCAGAAAAGTGTTTTTCGCTCAAAGCAATTCCGCCACTCCAGCTCTGGTCAAACCTTCTATAGGCATAGTGCAATAAATAATCACAATTGTGCGTTGGCGTATCTGTTGTCGAGATTCTGAAGTTTTCAGTTAGATAAGTTGGATAGGCCAAATCGCGAATATCATCTCTTGCCTCCATATTTGCAATATCTCGATGGTCGACGTAAACGGTTTGACTTGGGCCGTTCTCGCCGGGAATCTCAATGGGTAAGAAGCGAGGCGTTGGCCCCGCTAGACCCCTAGAAACAAGCCCGCTTGCAAAGTCTTTAATAGTCCCCCACCAGCCGCGGCCAGTGTCGGCTGGAGCAGTTGCATAAGCACGCAGCGACACCAAATCCCGTTTTCCTATACGTTCTTGCATACGCGGATCATCACCCGTGCGCATGCGAATTGTGAGGGTGTTGTTTGGCGCATCAAAATTAATTAACATCATTTTTCTGATCGGATTTGTTGTACTGTCTTTTTGGGCCCTGGTGGCAGCCAATTCACTCTGCTCTACATAAAGGTCTTTTACGGAAGCGGCCTTTTTTTCCGCAGATACAGTTTTGCTAGCATTTTTCTCGACGGACGCCTGGTGAACATCGTGCTTTGCTTCATGTGGAGCGCCTAGTCTTCTCATAGCCCCAATATAACAAAGGCGGCAAGCTAAGGATATCATAAGCTGGGATCAATTTTCGTCCCGGAATGGCGTCAGGAATGCATTGATTAACTGGCATAGTTGCAGGTCTAAAGCGGGTTTGGTAGGCATTCGACACATTCCCTATGGAGTGGGGACCGTGTTTCGGCTACGATGCGTCAATGAACGACTACGAGAAAAGGTCAGCGTTCGATACGGCTCAATCGAGCATATAGATTAATTTATGAAGAGGAGACGTCAGGGGAACTGGTCGTCGTCGCAGTGATGGAGATTAATAAACATGACTACTAAAGGAAAAAATCTGCTTACTCTCCTAGAGAAAGATTTAGGCCCAATGAGTTTCGCCGGATTTCTCCGTGGAGCAAGAGCATCCAAGGATCTCTCGCAAGCAGATATGGCGAGAATGCTGGGTATCGCCAGAAGCACTCTTTGCGACATCGAAAAAGGCCGCCACATTGTCAGTCCTGCACTAGCTGCGAAAATAGCTAAGGCTTGTGGGCTATCTGTTAAGATAGCAGTGTCGGCTGCTTTACAAGACCAACTCGATAAGGCACACATTAAAATGAGAGTCGCGATGGTCGCATAGATATTAGGATAAGTTCCCAATGAACGACTTTACTTTAAACGCTATCGAGAATCCTTCTCGCGAACAAATCGATCTCATCGTCAAACCGCTGAAGCAATACAACGTGGAAAAAATCGGCCAGTATCGGCGAGAAGAATTTGCCATATTTGCGCACGACAAAGCTGGTCGGCTCATCGGCGGCATGCATGGATGGCTGCATTTTGGATGGTTTCATCTCGAAAACGCTTGGGTTGATGAATCCATGCGTCATCACGGTGTTGGTTCTCAGCTTTTATCTGCGTGCGAACAATTTGCTATTGCGCATGGTGTTCACAAGGCGCGAACCAACACAGGTAGTTTTCAGGCGCCAGGTTTTTATAAGAAGAATGGCTACGAGATTTTCGCTGAACTTGATATCGTCGCGCCGGATGGCAGTGCACAGGTTGAGTATTTTTTGAAAAAGCAGCTCAAGAAAGCATAATCTTTACGCCCTTCATATTGCCTTCATATTCCCCTCCCATGTTACACTCCTTATCAGCTTATTCGGATAACTCCAGCAGCGCTATCATTCTTAACTTGAATTAACAGGATGATTTTAGATGGGTAAAACTATTTTCGTTCTGACGGTGATGGCGGTATGTTTTTTTGGCTGTAGTACAAGCAAGAATAACTCGGCTGCGACCGGTGGTGCAAGTTCCCTTGCAACCAGCGCTACAAGCAAGGACTACTGGGTTGCAACCAGTGGTAGCGATTCTGCGAGCGGTGATGTGAATCACCCTTTTTTGACGATAGAGCATGCGCGCGATGTCATACGCACTGACGCCAGCCGTGAGAAATCCACCATCAACGTCAATATTAAAAGCGGCACGTACCGGCTGAGCAGTCCGCTTGTTTTGGATGCACTTGATTCAGGCGCACTGGGAGCAGAGGTGGTCTATAGAGCGGCTCCCGGAGCGCAACCCGTCATTTCAGGGGCGAAACAAGTGACAGGTTGGCAGCTCTACGACGCCAAACGCAACATCTGGAAGGCCAGCGTTAGCGTCACGACGGCTACAATGCCCAGGCAACTCTATGTAAACGGGACACGTGCCATTCGGGCGCGTACACCGGACTACCCCAACTATTATATTCCCACGGCGACCGGATACACCTACCTGTATCTTTTTGGCACTGATCCACAGATCCCTCCTGTGTGGAAGAATCCTACTGCAGTTGAGGCTGTCACGGCGACACAATGGAAAATGATGCGCTGCCCGGTGGTTTCAATCAATAATCAAAGCAATGTTGTGATGCAGCAACCCTGCTGGAACAATGCCAATGTGTTTCCAAGTCCGTGGAACTTCCACCTTTTAAGTTGGTTTGAGAATGCCTACGAATTTCTTGATGAACCCGGCGAGTGGTATTTAGATGCGACTACACAGACTCTTTATTACATGCCGCGCACCGGCGAAAATATGGGCAGCGCAGATGTAGAATTACCCGTTCTCGAGATGCTTGTGCAGGGCAACGGCAGTCTTTCGCAGCCGTTAAGTTATATACGTTTTGATGGATTGAGTTTCATGTACGCAACGTGGCTCGGTCCGAACAGCACCGACGGTTATGCCATTGACCAAAGCGGTTTTCACTTAACGGGCGAGGGCCATAAAGCAGACGTCATCGGTCACGCTCAAAACGTTGTACGCACACCTGGTAATTTAAGCTTCGTCTATGCGCAAAGCATTTCGTTCACAAACAATACACTGTCCCATATGGGTGCTGTGGCACTCGATTTTGGCACCGGTAGTCAAAACAACCAGATCACCGGCAATACATTTAATGATATTTCAGCAGCCGCCATTCAATTAGGCGGAGTTGGATCAGAGGACGCCCACCCGACCTCTCCCGCGCAGCTTACAAGCGATAACCAGATTGCCAACAACTTGATCGAATACATAGGCCAAGAATACTACGGCGCCCCGGGGATATTCATCGGTGTGACCACGCGCAGTCTGGTCGAACACAACGATATCAGCCACGTCCCCTGGTCGGGAATCGCGATTGGCTGGGGCTGGGGCTTGCTGGATCCAGGCGGTTTCGCGGGACTGCCCAATGCCAAACCTAATGCCTGGGGTGTCGTTACCACACCCTCAGCGGCGCATGGGAACCAGATTATTCACAACAACATCCAGTACTTTTTGGAAAAGTTATGGGATGGCGGCGCCATATACTCCACAGGCTTTCAGGGGACATCCATGCAAGACGGCGAACTTATCGCGTGGAACGTTGCGCAGAATAAACGCGCAAAGGCCGGCGGCAACACGTTTTATACCGACGGGGGTAGCCGTTATGTGACGGTGCGCGAAAATGTATCGCTGGACAATCCGCAGGGCTTTCTGGATTTTGGGCCTTGTTTAAAAGCATCTTCGTTTGCCGACCTCTGCCTTTTGACGAACATCTTGCCCTACGGAACAGACATGGGAGGTTGCATTCCTTATGGTGACATTCTCTTTGAAAATAATTATCTGCGCGATCAGTTGTCGTTCTATGATATTTGCACGAATACTAATTTTCCCAACTACCCCGTCAATATGTCTTTTATTGATGACACAAAGGTCTCTATCGGCAGTGAGGTCCCGCAATGGATTCTAGATAGCGCTGGGGGCACTTTGCATAGATGGTCATTGTAATCAGCTCAAGTGGCCTGCACTGCAAGTTTACTTTCGGAATACGGAATCTCTCTTTTTTTTCTTTCCGCGGGCCTTCTCTCTGTCTGCCGACGATTCTTCCTCTTTTTCTTCTTTTCTCTCTTCTCTTCTTTCCTCTCTCACTTCTTCTTCTTCCTCTTCCTCTTCCTCGGAATGTGGCTCTTCCCACTCACAAACACCAGGCTCTAAAGCCTTCTGTTTCGATGACCATGTAGGCGCTTCTTGCAGAACAATTTCGATTTCATCGAGACATACTACCCCGACAACTGAAAATATTCGAAATATCTGGACTGTTAAATAGACAGGTTCGCAGAATGAAGAAGATGCGTTTAATAGCCATAGTGCGAGCACGAATAACCGACTTGAAAGCATCATAGGACACCTCACGTCGAATCACGCAAAAAATGGGATTCAAACAGTTGTAAAGTAAAAGAAAATCCCCCTGGAGCGCGACATTTGAGAGCTCCAGGGGGACAATCAGGTTGCTACTTACCGGGTCTCAGGACCAACGACGATTTCGACGCGGCGATTATTCGCTCTGCCTTCGGCGCTGGCATTGTTTGCAATCGGCCGATCTTTGCCGATGCCATGGGCCTCTATATTCTGCGCTGGGTAACCGCGCGAAATCAGATGACTACGTACAACTTCCGCACGCCGCTGGGAGAGCGCTTGGTTGAGGCGGTGAGAACCTTGCGAGTCCGCATGCCCCTCAACAATCAACGTGCGATCCTTTGCCTCTAAAAGCGCATCGGCAATTTCATCCAAGCGGGTTTTTGCAGACGGAAGGAGGCTCGCGTTGTTCGATGGAAACAGAACGCTCCCAGAAAGTGTGATAACGAGACCACGCTTTTCCACCTTGACAGCAGCGAGTTTTGCTAACGCCTCATTCATACCCATTTTAGCCCGATGAATGATCTCACCCTGAATCGCTTGGGTATCTCGACCAGCCTGTGACACTTTCGCGCGCTCTGAGAGAATGGATGCCGTCACCTCTGCCATTTGGGCACTGCGCTCAGCAACATAACTCAGATCTCGCGTACGCGGGGAGCTCGGCTCATCTGCGGCGGAATGCTCCGCTTTAGAAAGCGCCTCCTTTGCCTTGTGCAATTCCGCCGGTGCCAGCGTTGCAGCGGGCCCATGACTTGCTCGTGAATAGGCTTGCCGAGCACTAATGAGCTCGTTCGGAGTGGTCGCACAACCGTTGAGAAATCCAAAGCAACTAAATAGAATCATACCTGTAGTTATTTTCATTGGCTATTCCTAGTGTCCGGAGAGTTGATTATCTTTCTGAAGCTGGCGCACTTTATTAACAGCGTCTTTGGCTTCATTCTTTTCTACATCCTCGTGCGAGAGCAAGACTGCTAGTTCGGCATCGGCGTTAGCCCTCCAAAGCAGCGATGTTGCCTGCACCTTTTTACTATTTGCAGCTAGCTCTCTAGCGCCTTCTAATTCTTCCTTTGCCAGCTGCAAATAATACGATGCGTTAGGAATTTTTGTTGCACCCAATTCTTCAGCAGCACGAATTGCTGATGTAGAGGATTCTGTATTTTGTTTTAGAGCTAAATCTGTTGAACAACCAATAAATATTGATCCGACTAAAACCGACATAGGAATAATTTTTCTTTGTGCAAATCGCATGAGCGTCTCCTTATTTTTTAAACCACACAAATAACTTTACTGTGATTTACTTCAGGCAGCATCCTCTCAAGATTTCAGAATGTCAACGTCTGTATTTTTAAATACACAAAATGCATAATTTTGACGAAGACATTTAAGAATTTTGTTGTAAATTAAATAAGCATTCACTACTGTCCACATTGCAATACCTTGTGAATTGTTTTTGACAAAATATTCGGTATCAAAAAGAAAAAGATTCAAGAAGCCGACTGTCAGAATGCTGAAAGAGTGATGAGCGCATTTTATTCTATTGGAAAAACTGGGCTTGATGCTATCAGTGAACCGGAAGACCAGCTTGGTTGGCTTGTGGGACGAAGAGGAATTTATGACTGCTGAAGAGTTTGCCAAACAATACCCCGTCACTGATCGCGTCCGTGTCCGCTGGGGAGAGATGGATTCCCTTGGACACGTGAACAACGTGATGTTTTTCAGATACTTCGAAAGCATCCGCATGCTCTACTGGGACCTCATGGCTGAAAGCATTCGTGGCCGTGTCAAAGCGAGCATCGGGCCAATTTTGGCTTCTACGCAGTGTCGTTATAAAAAGCCACTTTACTACCCCGATCAAATCATTTTGGGCACCAAGGTCACATCTGTTCAAGAAGACCGCTTTACAATGATGCACGCGGTTTGGAGTGAGAAAGAGCAGCTGATCGTCGCTGAGGGTGAAGGCGTTCTCGTGAGCTACGACTATGAGCTAAAAACAAAGGTTGCTCTCCCCGACGCGTGGAGAGAATTTATGGCTGCAGCGGAAACACATGCACCATGAAAGTCAAAGCTATTCGATTGTAATATATCTCATCCCTTGTATCCCATGGGGCTCTTAATTTACACTGCTGCCATGAGACTCAAATGGGCAAAGGCGGCGGCACTTGGAAAGCTAGTAAACAAGAGTCCGCTCACGCCTGACGAATATCGAACTCGTTTTTTCAAAGCTGTTACTCTGTCGATGGCCGGCGCTTCCGTATTTTCGACCTCGCTTGTATACTGGGCCGCTGGCCCCCTGGCACTGGGACCAGCGACATTTATTGTTTGTTCACTGGCGCTCTATCTGTTCGTGGTAAAAACACAGCGAATAGAGCTTGCCTCCCACTTACTGATGGCAGTTCTGCTTGGTGTAATTACCGGGGTGATGCTTTTTTCAGGCGGAACCTACAGCCTGGCAAGCCCAGGTGTCTTTCTGGTTCCTTTAATGGCGTGTTTCCTGTTGGGGCGCCGGGCAGGTATTTTGTGGAGCGTCGTTGGAGTGGCTCTGTTATTTATGTTTATGCTGTTTGACCAAAATGGCTATAGTTTGCAGCTTCCTAATCTAATTCCACCGGCATCCCGAAATCTTGTTTTCGGCTCTGTTCGCGCGCTCATCTTTGTAACTGCAACCGCTATTGCTTACGTCTTCGACTTGACTAGGCAGCGGGCAGAGGCGTCAATCACCGACTACTCCAGCTACTTGCAAAGTATTTTGGAATCCATCTCTGAAATCCTCGTCGTTTTTGATGCTAGCGGCACCATCATCATGACCAATAGTGCAGCTGAAAGGATGATTGGAGACAAAGAGTCGAACATCGTCGGAAAAAACGTTGGCGAATTTATCTTCATCGAAGATGTGCCCTTTGCCTACGCCAAAGTGGTAAACGGTGAAACAGTCGACGATAAAAAAGGCGTACTTAGGACAAGCCGCCAACAAGAAATTTCCATTCTTATCATTTCTTCTCAGCTCAGCAGCATTTCTGCCAAAGGCAGCGGCGGGGTCTTAGTCGCCCGAGATTTGAGCGCGCTTGAGAATTTGGAGTCACGGCTTCTTCAGTCGCAGAAGCTGGCAACCATTGGAAAAATGGCCGGAGGAATCGCACATCATTTCAACAACCTCCTCACTGGCATTTTAGGCGCCGCCGCCTTGATCAAAAATCAAGCGCAGGAAGCTGAAACCAAAGCTCTTGCTGAAGCAATTGTTGAATCCAGTATACGAGCCGCAGCCCTAACGGCACAGATACTTGCATTTGGCAGGCAGCAAATTTTGCGACCCGAACAGGTCGATGTCGACAAAGCCATTTCCGATATGTCTGAAATCATCAAACAAATCGCCGGCGAACAAATAAGCGTTCAAATTCATGCGAACTCCGGCGCCAATATCATCGTGGACAAACCGCGCCTTGCGCAAGTGATTATGAATCTGGTGAATAACGCTTGTGATGCAATGCCAAATGGGGGACTGCTGACAATTGAGACGTCCGAACATTCTGACGAGATTTCGGGAACTCAAGTCATGATAGCGATCTCTGACACGGGCGTAGGCATGGACAAAGAGATGCTCGGGCGAGTGTTTGAACCGTTTAACACGACGAAGGAGGTTGGGCGGGGAGCAGGCCTTGGCCTGGCCACCGCTTACGGCATTGTCAAACAATCCGGTGGCAACATTTGGGCATATAGTGAGCCCAAGAAGGGTACGACATTTAAGATCTATTTTCCTCAAGCGAAAGTCGAATTTGAGAGTGCAACTAACACGAAGAAGGCGAATATGTTGAGTGGGAGCGAAACAATTTTAGTTACGGAAGACGAACCCGTCGTTCGCATAATGGTCTCAAAAATTCTCTCCTTAAACGGATACCACGTCATTGAAGCCGACCAGGGGTCTGATGCCATACAGAAAGCAAACCAACATACTGGCTCCATCCATCTTCTGCTAACTGACGTCGTGATGCCATCTATGAATGGACAAGAACTGGCCGGCCATTTAACGGCAAAAATTCCGAACCTCGTGGTGCTCTACATGTCAGGCTACACAGAGCAAGCAATCGTGCGCCAAGGTGTGCTCGATGCCGGTCTAGATTTCCTTCAAAAGCCATTTTCACCGGAGCAACTTCTTCAAGCTGTTCGAAAGGTTCTTGATGCGCGAGTTGGCCAAAGGTAACAAAAACGATATGAGACTAATACCGCTTACATTTGTTTTATTTCTGGCGTGTCCATCGATTTTAGGGTGGTCCAACGTTGAGGAGGAATCGAATGAGCAAACGCCGGCGCAACAAAGGAGTGCGATGAGTCCACTCGAATTTTTGTCAGAACGTGGCGGGATGCATGAGCTGGACAGTGGCATTCAGTTTTCGGTGACGATGACGTCGACACATACGAATGTTCGCACGCTACAGGTGCAACTGTACAATAACTGGGCTTCGGGTGACGGTCATTGCGACGGCACCCTTTTAGCGACAGCGAACATGACCGCTGTGGCGGACGAGACTTTTACGTCGGGGGTCACATATACCGCCAACTCGGCCGCGTCGTGGGCAATGGTCAATGTCTCCCCCAACTCAGCGTCAAGTTGGTACTTTAATGGCGGGTGTTTGCAGTACAAATTTTTAGATTCAGGTGGGAGCCCTTTGGCTTTTGTATATTGCCATTCAGTGAAATACACCAGTGCTGGTTCTTCGGTCTGCAACTCAGGCGCGTGCGGGCAGAGCGCCGCATGTACGTTGACTTGGTGAAGATGCGGCTTAACGAGAATGGTGTATCAGAGCAGCGATGGTAAAAGCTTGAGCCTGCCGTGCGCCAGTGAACGATAACGCCATTCCCTCGTGTAAAAATCGGCGGCGCGATTGAAATCATTTGTGCCCAGCATTATGATGTTGAATGGAAGGTTTTAATCATCGATCAGGGAAGAGCCTCCACGTCAGGGGAGCCGATATCTATTATGAAGCACACGGCAATGAATCTGATCCTGTTCTGCTGTTCCTGCATGGAGCCCTTGGAAATATCGAAGATCTCAACGGAATTGTTTCACAGATTCCAGGAAACAAGTTTCGCATTGTAGGAATCGATAATCGCGGACACGGAAAATCGACTTTAGGCAATGAAGACCTCTCCTACGAGTTGCTTCAAGAGGAAGTAGAAGCAGTTTTGAGGCATTTAGGTATTGATAAACTTACGATCATCGGTTTTAGCAATGGGGGCACTGTAGCATACAGGTTGGCAGTATTTTCTAAACTCAAAGTTGAACGTCTTGTTACAATAGGAGCACCTTGGTCCTCGGAACACATCGAGCACCTAAGAGAACCATATTCGGCTCTGACGAGTGAGATGTGGAGGCAACAGTGTCCAGCCGACTATGCAAAGTTTGAACAGCTCAGTCCTGAAAGCGATTTTGACAGGATTTTTAAGCAAGCTATACAAATGGCTCTTGACACAAGTTCTAAGAGTCGTCCGAATCAGAACGTTGAACATATTTCATGTCCCGTTTTGGCTTTGCGAGGAGAAAACGACCCTGTTGTTTCTCAATCAAATCTTGATGAATTGGTAGCGCTGCTGAAAAATGGAAGGGCGGTAAACATCCCTAATGCCGGTCATGAGGCTTTCCTCGATCAACTCGCTGAGCTAATAAAACCTATTCGGGAGTTCTTGCACATCTAGAGACATTGACGACTAGGTCCATGGTCTCGAACGCGATATCTACGACACCTCTTGGTTCAAACATATCTTTGAAATGTTTGTCCATTTCTTCTCTGTTGCCCTGGCAATAGAAAGCAATGTCTTCGACGATTCTTTCATTTCGATAATAGGCCAAAAGTCGTTTATCAATTTCGGTCTTTCCATAGCCCTGATAGAAAAGCTCTTCTTCGCGCGGCTGATTCCAAACGTTGCCAACGCCACCTCCAATAAACATGAGATCGCGTTCCTTGGGTGCCATTATAGGATCATCCCAATATACGACGTACATCGCATCGTGTGGACCTATCAATACATTACCGCCGTGAATATCAGAGTGACACAATACAAACTTCGTTGATTGGTTCTGAAGGTTCTCGGCTAAATATTCAGCATGATCTACAAGTCGGTGAATTAATGCCGAATCCAGATGGAACGAGCGAACCACCTCTCGCCATTTAGGTGAATAGGTTTCATGGCGAACGCGTTTTTCAATTGAAGGGGGGATAACAAGTTCGTGGACCTGCCTCAGCGTCTTGCCGAGCCTGATCCATTGGTCGTCTGTCAGGGTACGATTAAATCCATCCTGCCCCTCGATAAACGGATACACCACGACGGTGAAATCGTCGATGCGTTCCGTTGGTCTGCCGTGAATCGTCTTGATCGGAAGGATAATGTCCTGAATCCCAGCACTGCTCAGCAATCCTAAAATATCGACGCTGATATCGTGATGGTGTCCCTTTTTAATCTTTACAAAATAAGCAGAACGGTCCCGAGTTTCGGCCTTATAGACCGATGCATTTGGATCTGCACCTAAAGGCAGAAACCTAAGGGCCACAACCTTGAGTCCGTAATTGGTTTTAAGGCAATCGATAATGAGTTGCTCGAAATAGAGACGTTGTTTTGCCGGCATGTTTTAACCACTCAATTTATTATCCTTTATTCCCGGCTCTGATGATTTCCCATTTGAAGGCGCTGCTTCTACTTTTGTAAGCAGTACATCCACGCTTGCTTCTTGTGTACTGCCATCCGGCGAGCGGTTGCCAACTTTAATTTCCGCCTTCTTGCCGAGCAAAACAAGCAATTGGGGTTGCATCAAGAGTGTGTCGCTCTTATTTGCTTCTGTTTTTTGCACGTTAAGCTGAATGTGAAACACTTTGTCGTCGGATTTTGGATCAACCGTCCTTCCGATGACTGTCCTAACTGTAAACGGGGAAGGTCCGACACTAGATTCTTTTTTCATTGTTATGAGGTCATCGCTAAGGATGGCTTTTTCTTTGAATACCTGGTCGCCCACTGAGATAGTTGTTTTCAATTCGTAGTTAGCAAATACGCTAGCTGCAGGTAACAAAGTAACGGCAAGAAGCAGGAGTCGTTGCATGATTTTTCTCCATTTTTACAGATATGCCAGGATTATTTTCAGACTGGGGCGATAATACAACCCCCGACAAGAAACCCTCAATCGAATTTTTAAGCTATTTGGTTTGGAAATTTCTGTGAAGCCGATAACTAGTACTAAAAAGTCTGCTTAGTGGGAATGGCACCAGGCACCTACTAACACTTGCCCAACGAGCAAGTATTTCAGGGAGCCTGCAAAAAAACCGCCGCGGTCTTCGCAAAATAAGTATTGATATCACCAAAAACCGGCCCATGTCCTGCATTGGGAACAACCCAAAGACTACATCGTTGAATCGCCTTATACATCTCTACTGAAATATCGATCGGATACAAAACATCTCGATCTCCCTGGACGAGCATCGTCCGCGCGGAGATTGTCGATAGGTCTGCCGGCGTAAAATTCATATCGTCATAAGAAGTTGCAAATGCCGCACACTGCGCATAAAGCGCGCGAATTTGGGAATCGCCATGCCGGTGGCGTTGGCGCAAGGTTTGCCACTCTTCTTCACTGATGGTGTCTATCGAAACTTGACGCATGATCGCTCGCGCCTGCTCCGGAAAATAGCTGGTGGCGCTGACCAGCACCATCGCCTCCACACGATCGGGCTGCGCATGCGCCATGTGCAAGAGTGCATTGCCGCCTCCGCTGAGGCCCACGGCTTTGAATTTTTGGATATTCAGCTTATCGAGAAGAGCAAACATATCGCTGGCAACTTGGCGGTGAGAAAATATCGAGGATGGGTTTGTCGATCGGCCGTGGCCTCGCATATCTGGAACGATTGCTTGAAAGCCCTTGGTTAACTCGGGATCTATGTGTGCCCAGTCGCCACCGCAGCCGGTAAAGCCATGGAGCAATAAGAGGGGTTCCCCATCGCCATGTATTTCATAGTACATCTCGATTTCGTTGATCGATGCGGTATGCTGAGAGAGAGCTGACATAATTTCCTCCAAAAACTCTCGCGCAATTTAGGAATGGCGCCGTGTACGCAAGAGCACTTGCTTCTGACGGCAGGTTTGGTGTGTTGCCACGACGTCTACGCTCCGTATTTTTGCTCAAAATGGTGAGAAAGTAGAATGGCTGTATGGACATGAAATCTGACTTGACATATTATGTCTAAATGGACATAATACATGTAAAGAGTCCCATGAAGGATTTGGCCTTCCTGTTCGATTCGTTAGAGAATCTGCAGGCTTTTCCGCAGGAGGTCAAGCGGAAGGTGGGTTATGCTCTGAGGTTTGCGCAAGCGGGTCGAATACATGAACACGCAAAGAAAGACCGGCATCAAGACCCCACAGAGGGAAATAGAACTGATTAAAGCCAGGTACAAAAGGGCCGTGGAGTTGGAAAATGAAAAAACACGTTGAGGTAACGAAGAGTTCCGGAAATATTTTTAAGGATTTGAATTTGCCAGACGCAGAGTTTCATCTTTTGAAGGCTGACTTGGCAATCGCAATTCTCAACGCCATTGAGGAAAAGCATCTCACACAGGCAAAGGCTGCTGAATTGTTGGGCATTGCTCAGCCCGAAATCTCTAAACTAAAGAACGGTAATTTCTCGCGATTTGGCGTCGAGCGACTGTTTCAGTTTCTCAACGTACTTGGTAGGAATGTAGACATACGCATTACCAAGGCGCGACGCCATGGATGGCAAATGGTGCATGCGGCCTAAGGAAAACTGAGGATCTGATTGTGAAACAATTTTTTATGAAATCAATGGTTGTGATTATTTTTCTTTCGCATGCATACGCATATTCTAGTTCACAAAGTAGTTACAGTTTCAAGGTTTATCTAAAAGACCAAGTCATAGAAGTTTTTCGCGACGGAATATTGCTGAAAAAAATGCCTTGCTCGACAGGCATCAAGCCCGGATCTACTCCGCCGGGAAAATTCAAAACTAGCCAAAGAGAGGAAAAGGTCAGTTGGGTTGAAAAAGATGGCACAGAAATTAAATTCTACTATGTAACAAGATTTAATGCACATATTTCTTTTCATAGCATGCTCGAGGGTAAGCATCCTTTTGTTGATGAGGGAAAAAAACTCTTTTCTGAAAGGAAGCCTTCCAGTATGGGATGCGTCAGGTTAAAAAAAGAAGATGCAAAATGGGTTTATAGTTTGCCTTTAGGAGCAACAGTCGAAGTAATGGTGTCGGGCACACCCTAACACTTAGAACAAGAGCAGGAAGTTGAGCTATCATTTGTGATGCCTATTTTCCTATGGAAGCACGTTTTCGAATCATGCTACGCTTATATTTGCAAAAGGGGCGGTATGGGCAAGCGCAGCAAGAAGACTGGTTTATCCGAACAAGACTTAAGCAAAATCTCCGGCGGCATGCTGGTTAGCGGTGTCGGCAGCCACGTCAGTCACGCTGCACCTGCGCACCCGACGCCCGATGCTTCACACGCTGCAGCGCATGCGGCGGCGGCCCCGCAGGATGTGTTTCAGGCACCCAAAGAGCGAGAAGCCAAAATCAAGTTTTTCGAACACTCAAACGCACCCGCCTCTCACATTAACATTCAGTTTGGGCGTGGAGCAGCAACTCTGGCTAGCCGTGGAAACATCAATAATCTTTGTGTAGAAACAACGACGAACCCAGATGGCAGTAAGCGATATGTTATTAGTGATCTTGGTGTTCCTGCCCGGTGGAGGAGCGCCACAACAAGCGTCGGCACTAGTGGGAACACTGAGCGTGTGGTTGGCCTCCAGGCGCTGGACTTGCTGGTCAGAAGCGGTGGTCTCGCTGAACAACATCAGGAGGTCAAAAATATAGCCAGTGGTTTTATTCACTTATTAATCAACAAAATCGACAATCAACAAGGCCAGGGCGCTAAGCTTAGAAGTGCAAGGCTCGCTAAGGAAAGTGCAGACCTCGATAAGCAAAGTTCAGTGCTCGCTACGCAAAGTGCAGAGCTCGATAAGCAAAGAAGTGCGGAGCTCGCCAAGGACAGTGCAGCACTCGCCAAGCAAAGTGCAGAGCTCGCTGAGCAAAGTGCAGTGCTCGCTGCGCAAAGTGTACAGCTCAAAGCAGAGCTCAGGGCGGGGCGACTAGACGCTTTAGGCAAAATTCTCGCAGAATTATCTGTCAGCACCAAACAAAGAGTTCAACGAGCTAGGAGCAAAGCGGTTCAAATCGGCAAAGGCTTGGCGCAGATCAAGCGAGAAAGCAATGCGAAAGGTAGGATCTTGAACGATGACTATTGGCTGGAAGCCACGGATGCAAAGCATCGATATGGACAGATCGCAAATCTTAACCGATGGAAGGACATGGGGTCCAAGAGTTCTCTCTCTTTCCCAGAATGGGAGAAATTAGTCAGGGGGGTTGATCGCACAACAAAGGGCGTTGCATATCTCACGCCAAAGCAGCGTGCAGCTTATGCAATTCAGATCGAGCGAGACGACCAGGGTAACGCCGTTTTAAAAAGGGGTGGAGAAACCTTTAATACAGCGGCCGAGTTCACGCATGAGTCCGGTGCAGGAAACGCAATCTTCGTGATGGGGCCAGATGGAACACTATACGCCGGCTCTCACGAAGTCGGCGCCTTTCAGCACTCCAGTCTTCTTGCAGGGGGAGCTGTCCGAGGCGCTGGAGAAATTGGGACAGATGCGCAAGGCCATGTTGTGAGATTCTCCAATCAAAGCGGACATTACCAGCCAGACGACGCGACCGTTTACCGCACTCTGCTACGCTTGCGAGATAGCGGCGTCGACCTTTCGACTGTGGCATTTGAAGATGCGCTTAAGCGTCCAGATTATAGTGGCATCACGGCGATGCAATTTATGGAACGTTATGATGCTGCGCAACGTGCGCCTAGCGGGGGTAGCGCAGCGGCAGTCGCAAGTAAAACAGCGATGTCAGCAGCAGCAGTAGCGGTGGCTGCAGCATCAGCTGCACGGAAAGATGATGCTGCGTTTCGGTTTGGTGAGCGACTACGCGAGTTGACCCCTCCACGTGGCCATCACTTGACCTCGGCCGAGATCGCCATGCGTCTCGAAGATCTGGAGGGCCTTGGTTCGGAATTGAAGCGATATGCAACAACGATTGAAGGAAGCACACTGACATTTGCAGAAATGGAGACAGCACGGAGATTCGTAAAGCGCGAGGAAAATATGCATAAGTGGCTTAAGGAGTTTCTGGAAAAAGAGGCCAAAGCTGCAGTATCAAGCAAGCGCTAGTGGGTGCGTCGTGATGCTATTTCCTGTTCTGAGCCTTTCTCATTAGCTCTCCCAAAAACAAAGGTTGGACATATGGCCTTTACGCTACCACGAAATCGCATTTGCAGTCCCAATCTATTTTGCTAGAGAACAGGCTCTAGGAGAACACAGTGAATATCGACTTGCGCAGCGATACAGTCACGCTACCAACACCAGGCATGCTCGAAGCGATGACGCGCGCCCAGGTGGGTGACGACGTTTTTGGCGAAGATCCAACGGTGAAAGCGCTCGAGACCAAGCTTGCACGTATGTTTGGCAAAGACGATGGAATCTTTTGTCCTTCAGGGACGATGACCAACCAAATTGCGATTCGCTTGCACACCCAGCCTGGCGATGAAGTGATTTGCCACGGCCAGTCTCACGTGTATCGATATGAGGGAGGCGGCATTGCCGTCAATTCTCATGCCTCGGTGCGATTGGTTGAGGGAAATCGTGGGAGACTCACTGCTGACGACGTCAAAAAAAATATCAACAACGCTGAAGATGTGCATTGCCCGCGGACACGTCTTGTATGTTTGGAGGACACCTTTAATCGAGGTGGTGGGGCGATTTACCAGTTCGAGGAAATTAAGAAGATAAAAAGTGTTTGTGAACAATTTGGCTTATCGCTCCATTTGGATGGCGCAAGAGTCTTCAATGCCCTTGTTGAAACCGGGGCTAATTATGTGGATTATGCGAAACCTTTCGATACCATCTCTATCTGTCTATCGAAAGGCCTCGGTGCTCCCGTCGGCTCCGTTCTCATCGGAAGCTCTGCGCATATCAAACAAGCTCGTCGTCTGAGAAAAGTTCTAGGCGGCGGCATGCGGCAGGCAGGGTACTTAGCTGCGGCATGTATGTATGCGCTAGACAATCATATTGATAGACTAAAAGACGATCATCGACGAGCGAAAATCATTGAGAAAATCGCACAGGAAAGTTCATTTGTTGACGAGGTTTTTCCTGTTGAAACCAATATTGTGATATTTCGCCTCAATCCAAGCGTGACGACTTCAGCTTTTCTCTCGCATCTTAAACAGAGTAATATTTTGGCGATGCCTTTCGGTCCGTCGCTGATTCGCATGGTGACACATTTGGGGATCACGGATGATATGTTGGATGTACTGAAAAAGAACTTCAGATGGCAAAACTGAGCTTACGATTTTTTATCACTGTGCTTGAGAGAAAAGTCCGCTTCTACCGGCCTCAGCGAAGCTAGAAATTCATCCAATTGGATTCTTACACAAGTTAAATTGCCGCTCGCATTGGTCCAGTAGATCGCCAAGAGATTGCCAACAAGCTCCGCCTTTAAAAACGTCATGCCTTCGCTTGCACTTGCTGCTTCATAGAAGAATGGCGCGCTTGCAGCGACGTCACCACGTTGCGGAATTCTGTATGTCCAAAAACCAAGCCCGTTCACTAAAAACACATGCCCGCTAAAGTAATGTAAGCTCCCATCTTGATTTGGTGGAATCTCCGCCAACATTTCAAAAGGCAGTTGTCCCCCGAGGCGGGGAGAGCCAAAATGGAGGCGAAAAAAGATACCTCGGCTAGCAGTCCGCAAGTAGCCAATCGTTTCGGTTGCCAGCAAAGTTGATTCAACAAATCGAGCAGAGACCGGCGGTTCAAGATGTGCGGGATAGGCTACCGTTGTCGAGGTGTGGATCTCAAACCCACGGAAGGTGAAAATATGAAAAAGTGAGCGGCCAAACGCAGCGTAATGGTTTCTACCTATGGGAAAAATCTCATGCACACCAGCCTCAAAACCCGTGTTCGTGAAAGACCGGTCACTACGGCCAGCAAGCATGAAGTGGTAGCCGCCAGGCAGATCAAATTGTGCATCCCAGTCCACGAGATCACCGCGAAAAAAACTTCTGAGGACCGGAGCAGTCGCTGCACGAATATCATGAAGGGTATGTGCGACGCCTTCCCCATTTATTACAATAGCATCCGTCCCTTGTGTCGCTAGCAAACCGGGTCGATTGGATGTTATCCGCAAAACATTGAGTCCTTGTAGGTGAACTCTATCAGGTGCGAACACAACAAATTCGATACCTTGTTGTTGACCGGTGAGGATATTGATTCTACGCACCAGAAACGAGTGGTCAGGGCGGCGCAGAAGGACCAAGATTTCGTTCGTCCGCTGGTTGTCTAAATATGCGTCTACCACCGACAGACCCGGAAACTGTGCCGCAACGCTCAGCGAGCCAGGAGTTGAAGCATAGGCTTCGACGATATGAGACAGCGGCGCAATTAAGTAAGTCAGCAAGAGCGGCCTTAGAAGCGTTGAAATCACATACGATAATCCAAGCACTGGCAGTGCTGGTGGTCTCCATGCCTCAATCGGAGCCCAAGGTCGTGAGGAACCCGGACCAGCGAAAAGTGCTTGTGAAGTAGACAAGGCTAAAATTAAGATGCAACGACCTGTTATCGCGGTTAATTTTTTCATCGCCCTTTCACCCTTAGAAACGCGAGTATAAAATGCAACTACCACCGTCGTAATCTCTTGAAACGTGCGTGACTCTTAAACCATCTTTTTTATTCTGAACAAGATACATATATTTTAGAGCGCTATCCACGACAATCTGGATATAGCAATCTTGCCCGTTGCTTGTTGTGCTTGGAGCGGCTTGAATGTCGCTCCCCAAGTGGCGCTGTACGGTGGGCAATATGTTGCTGTTAATTGAACAACTATGATTCTCAAAACTAACATTTTCTGTAATTGCCTGCAGCAATTCGGGAGCGGTGGTAAATGAGACATTGCCTTGGCAGAAATCTCCCGCATCGTAGCGGCGTTGCGAATGTCCATTAAAATGATTAAAAAAAACAACGATAAAAACAGAACACAGCATCGAGGATTTAAACATAGATGATCTCTATTTGCGTTGATTGCATTGGTCAATGGCTTGCTGAAAAAAATGGATCGGACGTAGCAGCATTAACAAGTTGCTGTTGGCATTACAGTGAGGAGGCGCTTGGTTAAATTTATGAGATTGTGTATCTTAATGTATCTATGGATAACTCTCATCCACTTGTGCGATCGTGCCGCTTCTTTTCACGGCTAGCGAGTCTCATCGTTTTTTTGATCGGTTGTCTTGTGTTGGCCGGCTGGCTTTTCGATATCGCTATTTTGAAAAGCATCTTGCCTGGGTGGGTTTCGATGCGGGTGAATACGGCCCTCGCATTTGTTTTTTGCGGCTTGGGTCTTTGGTTCTTTAACGCAGAGATGGAACAAGCAAATCTCCTCGCAAGGCGTTTGGTGCAAGCGTTTGCTTTCGCAGTGGTGATGATTGGCCTTGTGAGTCTAGGCAAGATGGACCCGGTAAGCGCACTCAATTTTATCTTGGTCGGTGCTGCCCTGCTCATATTGGGTGCCCGTCTCAATCTTGGCTTTGCCCAAGGACTTGTGCTCGTGGTGATTTTTCTCGCGCTTTTGGCGTTTGTCGATTACCTCTGCGAAGTTTCGTCTTTATACGGCTTTGCTGTTTTCACGAAAATGGCACCTCACACCGCGATTGTGTTCCTCATCCTCGGTGTTGGCGCGCTTTCCGCCCTTCCTGAGCAAGGGCTTTTCGGGATTCTGACGAGCGAAACCGTCGGGGGGGTGACGGCGCGCCGTCTACTGCCTGCGGCCATCGGTTCGCCGATTGTCCTCGCTTTGCTGAGCATCGGAGGGCAAGGCGTCGGGTTCTACGCGATGAACTTCGGTGTGGCGCTGCATGTGGTATCAAGCATCTTTATTTTCGCGTCCGTAGTTCTTTGGAACGCCGCCTGGCTTGCGCAGATGGATACGCAGCGTCGGCGCGCGGAAGAGCTTTTATTGGCCAGCGAGAAACACACACAATCAATTCTCGAAACCGCTGATGATGCTTTTGTCTCCATGGATAGCGGAGGCTTGGTGAGAGTCTGGAACCGTCAGGCTGCGACAATATTTGGCTGGTCTGCCGAAGAAGTGTTTGGACGATCTCTGGCGGAGCTCATCATTCCCCCACTACACAGAACATCTTTTAGGCAGAGTCTGAAACAGTTTCTGGAAACCGGCGGGGAAGACCATGTTCTGAACAAGCAGACCGAAATCACAGCGGTGCACCGCGATGGCCATGCGTTTCCGGTGGAGTTGACCACATGGGCGCTTCACACGGGGCAAACGTTTAATTTCAATTCTTTTATTCGTGACATTACTGAGCGTAAACGAACTGAGAAAGCGCTGCGTGAATCGGAACAACGTTATCGCAGTTTGTTCGATTCAATTGATGAAGGATTTTGCATCATCGAAATGATTTTTGACAAACACGAAAAGCCGGTTGACTACCGTTTTTTGCAGGTCAACCCGTCGTTCGAGAAACAAACAGGACTCAAAGACGCGCAGGGTAAGAGAATGCGTGACCTTGCCCCGCAACATGAAAGCCATTGGTTCGAAATTTACGGCAAAATTGCTTTGACAGGCCAACCTGCTCGCTTTGAAAATCCTGCTAAACAGTTGCGCCGGTGGTATGATGTTTATGCTTTCCGTTATGGAGAGCCAGAAAACCGGCAAGTTGGTGTACTCTTCAACGATATCACGGAGCGTAAGAGGGTGGAGGACGAGTTGAAGCAAAAGACGCTTGAGCTTGAGCGCTCCAATGGGGAGCTCGAAGAATTTGCTTACGCTGTCTCCCACGACTTGAAAGCGCCCTTGCGTGGTATTTCCCATCTCAGTGAATGGCTTGTGCAGGACTATGGTGATAAATTGGACGAGGAAGGGAAAAAACAGCTGGGAATGCTCCACAATCGGGCATGCTATATGCAAACTTTGATTGGTGGGATTTTGGAATATTCACGCATTGGGCGTGTACGCGAGAACGTCATGGACATCGATTTGAATGATCTTATCGCGCAGGCATTAGACCTTCTCCAGCCATCGCCGGAGATTCATATTGAGGTTCCGGACAACCTCCCAATAATACACGCTGAAAAGGCCCGCATGCATCAGCTTTTCCAAAATCTTCTCGGGAATGCCATCAAATTTATGGACAAACCCAAGGGGCATATTCGAGTAGGCTGTGAGGACAATGGGGCCATGTGGCGGTTTAGCGTCTCTGACAACGGTCCCGGAATTGAAGAAAAATATTTTGACAGGATTTTTCAGCTTTTTCAGACCCTGGGGACCCACGAGGAGGAGGGCAGTACAGGAGTCGGACTCGCTTTGGTTAAAAAAATCGTTGATTTATATGGTGGAAGTATTCAGGTGCAATCAGAAATAGGTAAGGGGAGCACATTCTTTTTTACACTTCCCAAGAGCAAGGCAAACGAGGAGGGGTGATGAGAGATACCAGAGTTATTCTTTTGGCTGAAGACGATGTGATCGACCAGCAGACGATTAAACGCGCTTTTAAAGAGCTGCGTATTGCAAATCAATTGGTTGTTACCAACAACGGTGAAGACGCCTTAAGCTACCTCCAAAACATGGCCAATCAGAGGCCATGCGTGATTCTTTTGGATCTTAAAATGCCGAAAATGAATGGACTCGAACTTCTTGGTGTGATGAAGGCAGATGAGAAGTTGAAAGTCATTCCAGTTATTGTGTTTACCTCGTCGAATGAGGAGCGCGATAAAATAACAAGCTTTGGTTTAGGTGTGGCTGGGTATATCGTTAAGCCAGCTGACTATAAAAAATTCATCGAGGCGATGAGAACCATTGATATTTATTGGACCCTGAGTGAGTTGCCGCCAGAATTACGGTCAGGGGAGGACTGAAATATATGGTTGATACGGAGATTCGAGTCCTGCTTTTGGAAGATGACCTTTTGGATGCCAAAGCCATCATCAGAGAACTAAATAAATGGCGGCGCATGGTGCCCATCTCTGTTAAACACGTGGACCGGCTCTCTTCGGCGATTGCGTGTCTACAGCAAAATAAATTCGACGTTATTGTGACGGACCTCCATTTGCCGGATAGTCAGGGACTTGAGACGGTCAAACGTTTACTCGGGCAGGAGTCAACGATCCCTGTGGTCGTGATGACCGGCAGCGAGCAAGAGGAAGAATCAGCTATCGAGGCGATCCGCCACGGTGCGCAGGATTACATGTTTAAAGACAAGTTGGATGGTGCGCTCCTGATGCGTGTGATTCGCTACGCGATCCAACGCAAGCGCGTGGAGAAAATGCAAGCGGCCTTGGAAATCAAGTCGGAGTTCATCTCGATGATCTCGCACGAACTTCGCACGCCGTTAACCGTCATTAAAGAGGGAGTCGGGATCGTCCATGATGGCACTGCTGGCGTTCTCAATGCAGAGCAGAAGAAATATCTTGATTTGGCTCAAAAAAACATCGATCGCTTGGCGCGTCTGATCAACGATGTCCTCGAATATCAGAAGCTCGACTCCAAAGAGCTGGAAATTCGAATGGCAAAGAACGACATCAATCAGCTTCTTAGTGAGATTAAAGAGACCTTCGGGATCATGGTAAAAGAGAGGGGCCTCGAGCTTTCACTCGATTTGGAAGAGGGTCTTTCTCGCATCTCCTTCGATCGGGATATGATCACGCAGGTCCTGACCAATTTGGTGGGCAATGCGATTAAGATGACGGAAAAAGGCAAGGTCACTCTTAAAACCAGGCGCCTTGAGAATGCTGTGCGTGTTTCCGTGGAAGACCAAGGATCTGGGATTAAGGAAGAAGATTTTCCCAGATTGTTTAAGGCTTTTAGCCAGCTAAGCACCGGAAACCGAAGAAAGCCTGGTGGAACCGGATTGGGCCTGGTCATCTGTAAGCGGATCATCGAGATGCATAGGGGGGAAATTGGTGTGGAATCCGTCTATGGCAAGGGAACAACGTTTCATTTTACGATTCCGACCGAAGCATAAAATAAGGGAGAGTAAGTATGCCTAAGAAAATACTGGTTGTGGATGATGAAAAAGACGTTGTATCTGTTTTGTTAGGAAGGCTTAAAGATCATGGTTATGACGCTGCTTCAGCTGGCGACGGAGATCAGGCGTTAAAAATGGTCCAAGAAGACAAATTTGATCTGATCATTTTGGATATTATGATGCCAGTTATGGGCGGGACCGAGTTTGCAGGGATTCTACAAAATGACCCAGAGACAAAGAACATCCCTTTAATATTTCTAACGGCTTTGGGGACGAAGAAAGATGACGTCGGATATACACTATCCGGATCTCACTTCATATTCGCGAAACCATTCGATTTCACAGAGCTGCTGGGTAAGATAAACGAACTTCTCAGCTAGAGAATAGCCCTGAAAAATTTCACATGTTATTTTATCCTTGTAATCGCAAAGATATCCGCCGTGGTTTTGTAAGGCGAATTCCCATCTAGAAAAAGTGTAGCCACGTTGCCTTCCCATGAGCTAGACTGAAGCGTTGTCACTGGGAGATAACGAACGCGATAGGCATCGGCTTGAAGAGCAAGCAGTGCTTCAAAATAGTGCATTGTCTCGCCGCAAATATAGAGCGTCCCACCTACCGCTAGGCCTGATAAAATCCTAAGCATAATTTGTCTTTGCTCATCTGCATTTGAGTGCTCAAAAGCGTAGTAGAGAGAGTGTGTTGCAAGGATGATATGGGCGGAGCCTTCCGGGATATGTAAATCCACGAATGAAGAGCGAATGGTCCGAATAGATGCAGGGAGCTCGCTTGGGATGCGCTCTAACATCGCTGTGAGCATTCTCTGATAGGCAGTCATTGTGGGCCCGGGATTGCTGGCGAGGTTCATCGCGGACATCATCGTCACACTTTGTAACAAGCTCTGACCAAAAACAAGATTCATGACTGCTCTGAGCTCTGGAGGTATTGCTCGTAAATATGCCAAATTTTGTTCGGCGATGTCTTCTGTTGAGAAATTGAGGGCATGATCGATTAGGCGTCTTGTGGTATGGTAATCATATCGACTCAAGCGAACAGCATCTTCAATATAAGGCGACCGGTCTACCAAAATAACTTGATCTGATGCGTCTAAGAAAACAAATAACTCGTGGACTTGGGGCAGCGAAACGCCAAAATTGGGCAACAGGCTGAGACCAGTGCCAAGAACGTAAACGGTTCTATTTCGCCGCTGCTCAGGCGCCAATCTGGAATGCATTTCTGCAAGGTCACGCCAGAGCTGAGGATAGCGCGCGTTGCCAGTAATCAGGTGCGGCACATGGCGTCTTTGCAGGCCTGCCTCAATGGCCAGATCCGGGGTTGGGTGCGGTGCTGGGTCACCAAGCTCGCGAAGGACGTGGGTGTGGAATCGCATCCGATTTAATTCCGGCATGGCAATCCGGTTTGCCGCGTGCAGCAACATGCTATCCGCCATAGCGTTGTTGACTGGATCAAAAACAACGGCTCTTGCTTCTGCATCGAGATGTGGTTGTACCACACTTCGAATTGAGGAGAGCACTTGCCAAATAGTCTGAAAGAAGTCGCTGACATAACGCTGCACAGCAGCCATTCTTGATGCCTGTAGCATTGGTCTAGCTGGTACGACTCTTCCAAGCCGCCTTTCAGCCTCGCGTGCAAGCTCTCTGTTCACATCCGATGCAGACATGGCGACGAGTTCTTGTCCATCGACATGTGCTGTTACAGCAAAAGAAGATTGAGCAAATAGAAGGGCTGCTAAGAGAGGAAGAAGACTGTATGCATGTCTAGCAATTGATAAATTCATAATTATTTCCCTATTGCTGCAGGGTCTAATGGGGGTAAATAATTTTGTCAATCCCTTTATGCCGTTTCGATAAATTGCATCCACATCTTGCGAAACACTTCATTTTTCCCAAGCAATTCCTCAAACGTACCCTGATCCACGATGCGACCATTCTTAAACATCACGATGCGATCAAAGAATTTAAGAAGATTCATCTTATGAATAGATGCAATTATGGTTTTGTTACTGAACGCATTAAATATGCGTTGATAAATCTCTGTTTCATTCTCAGAATCCACCGAACTAGTCGATTCATCGAGCAGAATAACATCTTTTTCTGTCGAGAAAAGAATAGCTCTAGCAAGTGCTAATCGTTGTTTTTGCCCTCCAGAGAGATTCACTCCTTTCTCGTTGATCACGGACTCCAAGCCTTTAGGCAGCTCTGCGACGACTTGATCGAACGCCGCAATGTGCGCTGCTTGCATCAAAGATGCATCATCATAATCAATGCCAAGTGTCATGTTTTCGCGAATTGTTGACGAGAACAACTCCGGTTCTTGGGGGACGAGCATTGTCTTTAAGTCAATGTCGGCAAAGTTCGTTGCAATTGGTGTACCGTCGTCAACTTGAAGAGCGGCTTTCGCATTTGGATACATGCCATGAAGCACCTTCAGAAAGGTTGTCTTACCAGAGCCAGATTCGCCAATCACGGCGATACGTTCACCTTGGTTCAGAGTGAGCCAAACATTGTCTAAATGGAGCCTCTCTTTGCCTGCATTGTACGTAAAGTTTAGGTCCCGGAGTTCGAGATGGCGCCATCCGGTCACGCGCTGTGTCTTCTGTATGCGGGCAGAAAAAGCAGATTCAAGCGTTGATGCGTTTTGAACGCGATTCTTATAGAGCATGATTTGCTCGTAGAAACTGCCGAAGGTAAACCATGCAAAAGCTAAATCAGCGAGATATAAGTACAGCGTGGTGACGGTTCCCGCATCAATGGTTCCGCCATACGCAATGGAAAAATACAAAAAGACCATTAAGGGAACAACTTTGATCATCTCAAAGCACATATTGCCTACAAACCATTTCCATTCGTTGATTTGGGCGTTGGCGCGATAGATTTTTTGAGAGTCTTTAAATCGCTTGATTACACCTTCAAGTACGGGCTTTTCAATGTCGAGAATTTTGACCGTGGTCACGTTAGACAAAGCATCAAAAACGGCTGCTGATGCCTTGTTCGCAAATTCGTTTAGCGCGCGATATTGGGGCAATAATCGCTTGTCGAACTGAAACAAGATAATAAACGAAAAAATGACGAGCGCGAAAACTGCTAAGCCAAGCCAGAACGAGAACCACATGAGCACGCAGGTCGTGCCCAGTACTCTCACCAAGACCTGAATGACCTGAAAGACATTTTGGCTGTACTGACCTAAGCCCTCAGTTGCCTTATTGACCTTGTCGATGGTGTCGCCGGAATCGTGTTCGCCGTGCCAGGAAAGGCCAAGGTCGAGCACACCATCGACGAGATATCTGCGATATTTGATCTCAGCCCAGAAGGCGACGACGCGTTCAATTACACGCGACGGCCCGTGCAGCAGCCAAAACAGAAGAATCTGGAGGGGGAAAAGAACAAGCAAAAAGCTTATCTGGGGCAAACTCGTGCGGTTGATGCCATATTTTCCAATCGTCGTCACAACGAGCCCGAAAATCAGCGGCTGTAGGAGAAAGCTTAAGTGGGCAACGATGGATAGCGCCACATATAAAACGATGTGACGGCGATGATCAGAAAATCGCCATAGTTTTTGCGTGAGGAATATGGTTGGTTCTTGGGACAACGATTGCATGAATGTCATAAAGTCTCTCTCTTGGAAGGCTTGCGAAGCTGATTGGCCTAATTTCTGGGTATTATAGAGAGAGCTTCATGATACGTGTTACCTTTTGGAGCGGGAAACGGGACTTGAACCCGCGACCCCAAGCTTGGGAAGCTTGTGCTCTACCACTGAGCTATTCCCGCATCCACCCTAAACCTAAATACAAGGACTCAGCCTGTCAAGCCTCTTGTCGATGGGACATTATCATCCTATACGAGCGCGATGATTGGATACAAAACTTTCGGCACCGGTCCCGAGCATGTGCTGGTCATGCACGACTGGTTTTGCGATTGCACCAGCTATAGCCCTGTGTTGCCCTATCTCGATGGCAAAGCGTTTACCTACGTGTTTGCTGACCTTAGGGGTTATGGGAAATCGAAGACCATTTCAGGAGAATTCACAGTTGGAGAGGCGTCTCGGGATGTGCTGCAACTTTGCGATTCACTTAAATGGGATCGTTTTCATGTCGTCGGACACTCCATGAGCGCCATGGTGGCTCAGTATGTGGCGATGAAAGCCACTGATCGTGTGAAGAGCGTCATTTGCATTACCCCAGTACCTGCTTGCGGATCGCCTGCGCCAGCCAATATGATGAGTTTTCTCGAAGACGCCGCGCGTTCCAACGACAGTGGAGCTCGGCAGGTCGTTGGCTTTATGACCGGTGGGCGACAAGGCGAGGGTTTCGTCAACTTCAAAGTCCAAAAATGGCGCGACTGCTCTACGCCCGAAGCACGTGTAGCTTATTTGCACATGTTCGCCGAAACTGATTTCTCTGACCAGGTGCAGGGGCTCCAAGTGCCATTTTTTGTCGTCGTCGGAGCGCATGATGCCGAAGGGCACAGCGAAGCCGTGATGAACAAGACGTTCATGCAATGGTACCCGCATTGCACGGTCGAAGTGCTGCAAAACACCGGGCATTATCCCATGCAAGAGACGCCCGTTTATCTCGCGACTGTTCTAGAGAAATTCTTAGGAGAGCAAAAATGAAGTTTTCCGAGTACGCAGCGCACGATGGTTTAGGTCTCGCGGAGCTGGTTAAAAAAAAAGCAGTGACACCACGCGAGCTTGTAGACGTAGCGATCTCTCATATTGAGAAAGTAAACCCCGCGGTGAACGCCGTTGTGCAGCGCTCCTTTGAGCGTGCGCGAAAAGTTGCGAAAGGAAAACTTCCAGCCGGGCCATTTGCTGGCGTTCCATTTTTATTGAAAGATCTTGGTTCTTTTGAGCCCGGCGTTCCATCCACGTTAGGCAGCAAGATATGTAAAGACCTCATTCTCGACGAAGAAGGCGACTGCGTAAAGCGCTTTCGCGAGGCTGGTTTTATCAATTTAGGGCGCACTAATACGCCGGAGTTTGGGCTCCTGCCAACCACTGAACCTGTGTTGCACGGTGCCACCTGCAATCCGTGGAACTTGGAGCATACCGTCGGTGGATCGAGCGGCGGTGCAGCAGCAGCTGTTGCTGCCGGGATGGTACCAATTGCCCATGGTGGTGACGGCGGAGGTTCCATCCGAATTCCCTCTTCATGTTGCGGGGTGTTTGGACTCAAGCCAACGGAGGGGCGCTCGCCTGTGGGGCCATCTGGTGGCAGACTTTGGCACGGTTTGGCTGTCGAGAATGTGATCTCGCGCTCCGTGCGTGATAGCGCGGCGGCGCTCGACATCGTGAGCGTGCCACAACGTGGTGCGCCAATTTACGCGCCACCGATCGAGACGCCCTTTCTGCAGCAGCTGTCTATGCCCCTGTCGAAGTTAAAAATCGCTGTCGTTGAAGAGCCATTTGCCAAAGCGAAGTTGCACATCGATTGTAAAGATGGACTCGCAAACGCCGCTACGCTCTGCGAACAGCTGGGGCACAACGTTGAGTTTGCGAAGATAGATTTGAATATCGAGGATGTTTCCAGCGCATATTTGGTAATTGTAGCGGGAGAGACGGCTGCTTTGCTTGAGCGCTTGTCCCATCACCTCAGCAAAAAGCCGGATCCCGCGGACCTTGAGCCGTTGACGCGACTTTGCGCCAAGGGTGGCTTGGTTTTCACAGCAGCCGATTACGCGAAAGCTGTTTGCACGATGGATGAAACGCGTCGCAAGGTCGCAGCGTTTTTTGCCGACTACGACGTCGTATTAACACCGACAACGGCGTTGCCACCTCCGAAGCTTGGTGTGCTTATCCCATCCGAGATAGAACAGCGCTTGATGCAATTGGTGTGTCGTGTCGGCGCGTCACGCTTGGTGCGGATAGCTTTTGACAGAATGCCAGAGACGGGATTTAGCTTTGCGCCGTATACATTTCTGTTTAATCTTACCGGGCAGCCGGCGATGTCGGTACCGCTCTACTGGAACAAAGAGGGCTTGCCCATTGGCAGCCATTTTGCCGGGCAGTTTGGCGATGAGGGTTTGCTATTGCGCTTGGCCAAGCAACTGGAAGAAGCTCGGCCGTGGGTAGAAAGGCGTCCGAATTTAGCGCGGGGAAGCGTGTAGAATGGACAGTAACGCCCCATGTCTCTCGAGAAATGACTGCTGAGACGGGGCATTGGGATGAGGTGGTTGACGCACTAGGCTTGGGGGCGGCACTGCTCCTCGAGCAGCGGAATGGATTGTCAAATTAACTTCATCTTGCAAAGTTGTCACAGGGGCAGATGGAGGGGCGGCTAATGCCAGCACAAGAGGTGGGATGTGCGGTAAAACTGGTCGCACACCGGCGGGACACGTCACTGGAACAGTTGCAAGGGTCCTCCCGTCGGGGCCACGTGCGACAACGGTGTGTGAGCTGGTGCGATATGTCTCGACATTGCCGCTTGGCCGACAAAACCAGCAGCAGCCGTCGGCGCATTTTGGGGCGCCAAGCAAGAGAAGGGTAAGCACGAGGAAGGCGATTCGGAGTTGTTGCATCGTGCGCCAATAACAGACTGTAGGGCAGGTCTATTTTGATCTTTGGAACTAAACCGCCTGCTGCAGCTCTTGCAAAAGCTGCTTACACAACGTGAAAACGTTTTGCCCCGCATTGACCAGCCACTCTCGCTCGCTCGGATTATAGATAAGCTTCATTTTGGGCGTCAGCGTCAGCCGTTTCATGTCACGCGCAACCATCGCCGCAACCTTTTGTCCATCGAGTCGTGCATGATCCCCGAGCGAGATGACGACCTGCGGTAATGGTTGCTTATCCGTCGGTATAGACGCATCAAGACCACGCGCAGCGATTTTGCGCAGCGCTTGTTTCAAAATCATGACTTCCGCCAAGTGATGCACTTCCTCGGGCGGCTCGCCAACTTGGTCTTGCATGCTTGCGACGACATCCCAGATTTCCTCGCCATTCTGCGCGGTTGCTAAACGCTGATAAAAGCCCATGCGTTCATGCAAATCGGGCACATACTTGTCGGGGATAAACGCTGGAAGTGCCAGATTGATATCTGGGTCGGGCACATCTTCGTGCGTGCGCCCACGCAGATCTTCGACAGCTTCTTTAAGTAGCTCCGCGTACAAATCATACCCAACAGCAGCGACATGGCCATGCTGGTTACTGCCGAGTAGATCGCCTGCTCCACGAAGTTCTAAGTCATGTTGGGCGATCTTGAAACCAGCTCCGAGCTCGCTAAAGCGATGCAAAATCTCCAATCGTTTACGCGCCACCGGCGTGAGATGTTCGGTCGACGATGGAATCAGCAAGTAGGCAAATGCCCGCTCCTTGCTCCGACCGACACGGCCACGCAATTGGTAAAGCTGTGCCAGACCAAAATCGTCGGCGTTGTTAATAAACATCGTGTTGGCCGATGATACGTCGATTCCCGTTTCGATGATGGTTGTGCAGACCAACACGTTGAACTCGTGATTCATAAATCGAATCATGACGTTTTCGAGGTCTTCCGCATCCATTTGCCCGTGGCCAATCTCGATCTTGGCCTCGGGAACGAGCTTGCGCAAGTAATCTGCCGTCGCATGAATAGAGCTCACGCGATTATGCACAAAATACACCTGGCCGCTCCGGCCAATTTCCCGCAAAATCGCCTCGCGAATAACTTCGTCTTCAAAGCGAACGATCGATGTGCGAATAGCGCGCCGATCCACCGGTGGCGTTTCGATGATGCTCAAATCGCGAATGCCAAAAAAGCCCATCTGCAAGGTTCGAGGAATCGGCGTCGCCGACATCGTCAGTACATCGGTTTGCGTGCGCAGCTTCTTGAGATGCTCTTTTGCTTTAATGCCAAAACGCTGCTCTTCATCGACGACGACAAGACCCAGATTCTTAAACGATACATCCGAAGATAAAATGCGATGTGTGCCAATGAGAATATCCACCTTGCCTTCTTTGGCTTTCTTGATGGTCTCATTCACCTCTTTGGTTTTCTGGAAACGGCTCACCACGGCAACCTGAGCACCGGTTTCCCGGAAGCGCTCTGTGAAGTTGATGGCATGCTGTTGCGCCAGGACGGTGGTCGGAGCAAGCACTGCTACCTGACGTCCAGCTGCGACCGCAAGCATGGCCGCGCGCATGGCCACTTCGGTTTTGCCATAACCCACGTCGCCGCAAATAAGCCGATCCATCGGACGCTCTTTCTGCAAGTCCGCGATGACTTCGTCAATTGCCTTCTGTTGGTCGGGTGTAGTCTCGAAAGCAAAGCGTGCTTCGAACTCCCAGTACATTTCATTGGGTGCAGCGCAGTGTGGCCTTTTGGCGAGCTCTCGCTTGGCGTAAAGATTGAGCAAATCTTGCGCCATGGCCATGACGGCCTGCTTCACTTTGGCTTTCTTCGTCTGCCAGCCAGATCCCCCGAGCTTATCGAGTCGCGCTGCTTTGCCCTCTACTCCGGAGTAGCGCTGAATCATGTTAATGCGATGGACTGGGAGATAGAGCTTATCATCGTCGGCATAGTGGAGCAGCACATAGTCTTGCTCGACACCACGTACGTTGAGTCTGGTGAGTCCCTTAAAGACACCGACGCCGTGGTCGACGTGCACGATGTAGTCTCCGACTTCAAGATCGGAGAGGGTGGTTCGAAATACGCCCTTCTTGCCAGCGCCTCGACGTGCACGTTTGCCAAAAATCTCGTCTTCAGCGAAAATAGCGAGATGCAAAAATGGCAGAATGACGCCATGGACTGGTGGCTCTGGCTCAGCGGCGTAAGTAAAAGCGTGCACCGCTGGCTCGTGAAGAGCATCTGATGGGTTCAGCAAATCCGGAGCTATTTTAAGCACCCGAATATTGATCCCGTGTGGTTGCAGCAACTCTTTGATGCGCTGCGTGCCCCCGAGCGATTGCACCGGCAAGAGCACTGTTATGCCATCAAGTTTCAGCTGCTTGATACGCCTCGCCAATGGCGTGAGTAGGTGATGTGCATGCTCAACCTCGGTGGTATCATCGGTGCGCGTTGTCTGCCTGAGAATGTCTTGGCGCAGGCTATCGGTAGCTTCGGTATGAAGGGTAATATGCTCCGAAGGTTGCACTTGCGAAATGATGAGTTGCGTCTGTTGATTGATTTGTGCCCAGAGTGCGTCGGGTGTGAGCAGAAATTGGCCCGGGGAAAAGCACAGCTCTCCCCGTGCCAGCGCAGTTCCGTACTGCTCTTCATATTCACTGGTTAAACTATGGATGGTTTCCGAAAACGCTTCTTGCCCATCAATAAAAACCGTGACGCCATGATCACCGTAAACGCGCTGCATCAATGCGAGAGGCGATTCTAGTTTTTGATGAAATGCCGGCAAGAGACTCTCGATACCAAAGAATGGAATGCCGTTCTCAATATCCTCGAGTTTGTCGCGTAGCTTCTTCGTCGGATATTCGACTTCGTCAGCTAAGTCGCGCAGGCGCTGATCTGCTAGTGAAACCGAAGCTTCATCGAGAAAAATCTCTCGGGCAGGTCCAAATTGAAACTCTTCTTCAAAATCGAGTGTACGTTGCGTTTGTGGATCGAAGCGATGAATGCGCTCGATCTCGTCGCCAAAGAAATCGAGACGAACGGGGTATTTTGCACCGGCCCAGAAAATATCAATGATGCTCCCGCGAACGGCATAAGTGCCCATGTCTTCGACGGCGTTTACCTTGCTGTAGCCACCAAGTTCAAGCTTGCGCAGGAGTTCCAATCGATCGGTGGTTGCTCCCCGGGCCATCATTTCGGCCATTTTTTGCAGTGACTCGAGCGGCAGCACTTTAGTGACTAACGCTTCGGGGGAAGTAACAAGTACACGAAATGGCGCCCCAATAGCCAGCTTGAATAGTGTTGCTGCACGCTCCATGACGACCACTGGGTCGGGGGAGGTGGTATGAAAAGGAGTCTTCTCGTTGGCAGGTAAATAGAGCACTGCTTCGGAGTGATCTTCACCGAATAAAAACCGAATGTCGCGGAGCAAATCCTCCGTCGCAGCCAAGTTTGGTGCCACCAAAACGAGCGGGCGAATGGATGAAAGAGAAGCTGCTAGATGCGCGACACCCAGGCCCGCAAGACCTTGCAGATTGGTATTTTGTCTGCCAGATATGCGTGCATGCACGGCCTGAAATTGGGATTTGTCATTCATTATAGCAATGGCTTTAAACAGCCATAGGAGAAAAGGCAAGGTGGCAGGCAGATTAAGAATCACCGGCGGAAAGTTGGTACGGCGGTATTTTCAGGTGCCTGAGGCGGCAGATAGGGGGCTTGTACGGCCCGCGTCTGATCGCGTGCGCGAGGCTGTTTTTTCATCCCTATTTAGGCTCGTGGAAGACGCCACGGTGCTTGATTTGTTTGCAGGCAGTGGCGCCTATGGATTCGAGGCCGTGTCGCGAGGGGCTAAGCAAGTCACGTTTGTCGAGAAAGACCCGAGTACCGCAAGGTGTATTGGCGACAACATTGTGGGCCTTGGTGTGCAAGAAAGCTGCAAGGTTGTGGTGGCTGACGCATTGCGCTTTGTGGCAGATGTGACGCATCAGCGATATGATTTGATTTTTGCTGACCCGCCATATGTGGTGCAGGTTGACCCGGCGTTTTGGCAGCATGTGTTGGGGATTTTGCAGCCAGTTGGGACAGTGATTTATCGATGTGCGAAAAAGCAGCCCTTGGAGTTGCCGGCTGGCTTTGAGGTGAGGCGCCAGCGTGCGTATGGCGGGACGGAAGTGTACTTCTTGCAGCCGTCTACATAGACTGTTCAGCAAATCATGTGGCAAAAACTGGCCGGCTCCAGCTGTAGTTCTTACATATAAAACGGTGGAGAACATGATTGCATGGCTTAGTTTCATCCCTGCTTTGTATCTGGGTGCACTGTTAATGGTCAGTGCTGCGATCTTGTCCATTGTAGCCCTTCTTATTTTTAGGCGTTTTGTCAGCGCTTCCCTGCTCAAAACGCACAACGATTCTGCTGGCGTTATATTTCAAATCATTGGTACGCTTTATACGGTGCTCCTTGCATTTGTAGTCATTACTGTGTGGGGATCGCTGCAAACTGCGGAGCAAAACGCCACTGATGAAGCAGGAACCGTTGGAGACATGATACGCGATGTCGGTTTCTTTCCAGAGCCGATACGCAGCGATGCACACAAGCGGCTGCGCGAATACGTGAATGCAGTTGTCGAGAACGAGTGGCCGGCGATGGCGGTCGGGAAGTCCAGCCCGCGCGTATGGAATGCGCTTTCGGAAGTCTTCAAATCCGTTTCCCAAATACAGCCAATGACGGCGCGCCAAATTAATGTTCATTCGGAGTTGCTCAAACGCGTCAATGACCTGTCGATGCAGCGCCGCCATCGATTGCTTATATCCCGGCAGGAAATACCCACCATCCTATGGTACACGTTGCTTTTCGGCGCTGCTATGATGGTTTTTCTTTGTTTTATGCTGGGGGTTGAGAGTGCCGTCGTACATGCCACGCTGACCGGCTCGTTAGTGATGATGATGGTGATGGCTCTCTTTCTTATCCACGAGATCGATCATCCATTCAGAGGGGAGATCCATGTTGACCCGTCTGCTATGCAGCTGATTTTGAAGCAATTTGACAATATGGCGCAGGATTACTCGCTTAAAGCGGCCTTGCAAAAATAGCTAGCAAGCTAGCAGTATCTTTGTTATACTGCTAGCAATGAAAACGACGATTGATATCCCTCTTCCGCTTTTAAAGAAGGCGAAGAAATACTCCGAAGAACACCACATAACGTTGAAAGCGCTAGTTGAAGTCGCTATCTCGCAAGTATTGAGTGGGAAGGCAAATAATCAAAAATTTCAGTTAGAAGATAAAAGTGTTTCGGGTCATGGCTTACAGAGTGATTTCGATTGGAATGATTGGGCTTCAATTCGTGAAGCTTCCTACGAAGGACGTGGTGGCCACAAGTGATAGCGGTGGATACGAATATTCTGATTTATGCTCACCGACGAGACTCTCCTTGGCATAAGTTTGCTTTTACGTGCTTAAAACACTTGGCAGAAAAAGGCGCTACTTGGGCTATTCCCTGGCCATGTATTCACGAGTTTTTAGCGATTTCAACGCATTCACGGATATTTAACCCTCCCTCGACAATGGGCGAGGCTGTTGACCAAATTGAAGTCTGGATGGAAAGCCCGAGTCTTCGCATGATAGGAGAGGGGGATAATTATTGGGAACAGTTGAAGAAGACACTACGAGATGCCAAGG
>JABDBI010000004.1:38726-66210 GCA_013288705.1 Methanobacteriota archaeon
CATGGCCAGGGAATAGCCCAAGTAGCGCCTTTTTCTGCCAAGTGTTTTAAGCACGTAAAAGCAAACTTATGCCAAGGTGACTGGACCAAAAATTCATGACATGCGTATTGCGGCAATTTGTATGGAGTCAGGCGTGTCGGAGCTTTGGTCTGCAGATCGTGATTTTTCGCGTTGCCGACTCAAAGTTATGAATCCGCTTCTCGAACCTTTGCAACCCGTTTGACTTTTATCGGCAAGTCGGCGCAACATACACGCCTATGCAAGCAGCCATTTACCCCGGCAGTTTTGACCCCCTTACCTTTGGCCATTTGGACATCATCGAACGCGCCCGTGCGCGATTTGATCGAGTCGTGGTGGCAGTGGCCGATAATCCGCAAAAGCACCACCTATTTTCGGTGCAAGAACGCATGGACTTGGTGCGCAAGTGTCTTCCCGCAGGCAAAGATATCGAGGTCGATTCTTTTAAGGGCCTGCTCGTCGACTACGCGCGGAAAAAGGGAATCAATACGCTGCTACGCGGTCTGCGTGCGGTGAGCGATTTCGAATATGAGTTCAACTTGGCCACGATGAATCGCAAAATCGCTAAGGAAGTCGAGACAGTATTTTTGATGACTGGCGAATCCAGTTTTTATGTGTCGTCGAAGCTTGTGCGTGAAGTCGCGAGCTTTGGTGCAGACGTCAGCGCCATGGTGCCCGAGCCAGTGTCGGCGGCGCTGAAGAAGAAATTTGGCATTTGATTTGAATGGAGAATAATATGTCGCTATTAACTCTCAATGAACGTGTTTTGAAACTTGGTTCCTCAGCAACGTTGGCCATGAAAGCCCGCGCTAAAGCGCTCACCGACCGAGGTATCTCGGTGATGACACTGAGTGCCGGTGAACCAGATTTTGATACGCCGCAAGTGATCAAAGAAGCTGCTAAGAAAGCTCTCGATAAAGGCATCAGCCGCTACACAGGTGTGCGTGGCTCCGACGATCTGATTCATGCCATGCGCATCAAGTTTGAGCGCGACCAAAAGGTTCGCTACGATGCTTCGCAAGTGCTTTCGACCGTGGGCGCCAAGTCGGCTATCTCACAAGCGATTGATGCACTGATTGGTGCTGGCGACGAAGTAATTGTATTCTCCCCCTATTGGGTCAGCTATACCGAATTGATTAGCCTCGCAGGCGGTACGCCCGTGCTCGTGCATGCGTCGAAAGAGCAGGGGTATGTGCCTACGCCAGAGCAATTGCGCGCGGCAATCACGCCTCGAACCAAGGCGATAATTTTAAACTCCCCAAACAATCCGTCCGGAGCAGTATTTAGTGAAGCTGCGTTGCGTGGATTGATGGACGTGGTGAAGGACTCGAAGATTTGGGTCATCTCCGACGAAATTTACGAGCACTTGCTTTTTGATAATGTCAAACACGTAAGCCCAGCGTCGTTCTCGGATGATGCTTATAGCCGCACGCTCGTCATCACCGGTGCATCGAAGGCTTATGCCATGACTGGCTGGAGAGTCGGCGTTGTGGGCGGCCCCAAAGAGCTGGTGGGCGCCATGGTGAAGTTGCAGGAGCAGCGATATACCTGCATCGCAACGGTCGCCCAGGCTGCTTGTGCGTATGCATTGCTTGAGCCGCCTGAGGTGAAGGCAGAGATCGAAAAGATGCGCCAAGCTTATGAGATGCGCCGCAATAAGACTCTGGAGATTGTGGCAAGCATGCCGGGCGTTACGTGTTTCAAGCCGCAAGGCGCGTTCTATGTGCTGCTCGATTTCTCGTCCATCACCAAGGACGACCAAGTGCTTGCTGATCGCTTGCTCGATGAAGCCCATGTCGCGTTGGTTGCGGGATCCGCATTTGGTGTGCCAGGCACTGTGCGCATGAGTCTCGCATCGTCGATGGAGACTATCACAGAAGGCCTTACCCGTATTCGTAAATGGCTTTAGCGCGCCGACCACTCGAGTATGACGAAGCGTTTGTCACGTCGCTCGTGCGCTACGGTGAAGCAGACTGCATCGCGCGACTTTTTTGCAAAAAGAAAGGGCGCCTCAGCGCATTTGTGAAAAATGGACTAAAACCGTCTCGCACGCGCGGGGGCATGATGCAGGCGCCTATGCTCGCGAAAGTGGGCCTCGCGATTTCACCCAATCGTGACCTTGCACGGCTTGGCCAGATTGATGTAGACCCGATGAGTTACGCTGTTGCAGGTCATTTACAACAATGGGGTTGGGCCTGTTACTTGACTGAGATTGTCGAAATTTTTGTGCCTGAGAACGACGCTGCAGAACAGATTTTTGATTGCTACAAACAAGCTTTTGCTTTGCTGGCTAAGGGCCAAGGGACGCCTGCCTTGCTGCGGGCGCTTGAGCTTAAGATTTTACACCATAGCGGGTACTTGCCCGATTTGTCTGGCCCTGTAGATTCTGCTACGGATGTGTGCGTGCCTTTTGACGAGCCGGCAAGGCTGGCTGCGCTTTCTTTGTTTGAGGCAGACTTAGATGCATTGCCTGCAGTCGAGATGGCAACTTTGCGCGTGGTGGCCCAAATTTTTTGGTACCGCTTAAAGCAGCTCAGCCATAGGCCGCTGCGTAGCGTCCAGTTTTTGAAGAGCATTGGAGTATAGCGTCGATGTTGGTGTTATTAATTGCTTTGTTGGCCGCTGCCAGCTGTTTTGCCATTGTGGCGAAGATTTTTAGTCTGGTCGGTGCTATCTTACCTGCGCTGGCTGTTTTTGGTTTAACCTACTGGTTTTTAGCGCGACGCATCGGCCGTCAGTTTGAAGCCGCCATGCAGCAAGCGCAAACAGAACTTCAGCGCGGACGTATCGATCGCAGCATTGCGGTGATGGAAGATATCAAACGCAAGTTTGGCAATTGGCAGCTTTTCACGAAGAGCGCCATGGATGGCCAAATCGGCACCATCTATTATGTTCGTCAGGAGTTCGATAAGGCTAAGCCTTATTTGGAGCGCGCCTTCGTGCGTCACTGGGCAGCCAAGGGCATGCTTGCTGTGTTGTGCTTTCGCAAGAAAGATTACGCCAAGATGGATAAGGTGTTTGAGTCGGCGGTGAAGTATTCATCGAAGCAAGGTTTGCTCTGGAGTCTGTGGGCTTATTGCCATTGGAAGGCAGGCCATACCGACAAAGCGATTGCCATTTTATCCAGAGGGCAAGCCAAATTGAAGGATGCTGACCCGCGTCTTTCGGCCAATCTGATGAGCTTGCAAAACGATAAGAAATTAAAAATGCGTGTCTATGGCGAGCAGTGGTATCAGTTTCATTTGGAAGTTTCCCCGCAAATGAAACAAGCGCGTGCGGGAAATGTCCGTTATATGCAGCGCTAGTTGCACCTGTGCTATAGTTTAATTGTTGATATATTACGTTGAGTTGTTGAATGACCTTTCGTTGCACAGCCTGCCAAGTTGAGCTCAAAGAAGAGAGCACTTCTACGGGCGGTCTTGTGCGCTGTGGACGTTGTGGCACATTGCAGGAGCTGCCGCAGAATTCGAGTCGTCGCGTGCGTGGCATTGGTATTCATCCAGCGCTTGCGCGACGCTATCAAGATACGCCCCACGAAAGTTCTCTCGATGGCACACAAACCATTGTGCCTGACGCGGAGGCGCGCGAACCAGCTGTCGCGCCCGAGATTCCTGGCTATCAATTACTGGAGTGCATTGGCAAAGGTGCGATGGGCCGCGTGTATCGTGCTCTGCATAAAGCATCGGGTCGTGAAACAGCGGTGAAAGTGTTGTCGCTGGAGCTTTCTGGTCGCAACGATCTTGTGGCGAGGTTTGAGAGAGAAGCTGCGGCACTTAGAGCATTTCGTCATCCCAATGTTGTTGCCATTTTTGATAGTGGTTCGCATGCTGGTGTGCACTATTATTGTATGGAGTATGTTCGTGGCGCGACGCTGCGTACTTATTTGAAGAATGGGCCTTTACCACTGCCCACTTCGATTCGGTTTATGCGTGCTATTTTGACGGGGCTGAAGGCGGCGCATGATCGTGGCATAATCCATCGCGATTTAAAGCCAGAAAATGTGCTGGTGGAAGCAGGTGAGCTTGGTCAAGAGCGCATTGTGCTGGTTGACTTTGGTCTTGCCGGTATTTTGAACGAGGCTGCCGATCCGCATCCCAATTTGACGCGAAGTCGGGTGACGATGGGCACGGTGAACTACATGGCACCGGAACAGCACACGGATGCAAAGCGTGTCGATGTGCGCTCAGATTTATATGCCTGTGGTGTGATTTTTTATGAGTGTATCACCGGCGATTTACCCCTTGGGCGATTTTTACTCCCCACTGAGCGTGGCTTAAAAGTATCCCCGTCTGTTGATGCATGCGTGACCAAGGCGCTGTCTCGTGCGCCTAGCGAACGCTTTCAAACGGCAGTGGAGTTTGATGAAGCCCTCGCGCAAATCGAAACAAATGTGGAAGTTTTTGTAGCCCCCGTGCAAAGCCGCACAGAGAAGGAAGAAGCGCCTTCTGTTTTATTTTCAGAATTTGGTGGTTCCAATGCGTCGAGCTCTCCGGGTGGGCGGGTGTATTACATGCCGCATGCCCGCACAACTATACGCGAGTCGACCGGGTTTTCGACGTGGGCGCCAAAGCCACTGTGGGCGCAAAAACCGAGGCTCATTGTTGGTTTCGTTGCCTTGTTCGCTGGACTTATCTTGGGTGTAGCAATGTCTCGACGTGTCCCGCAGGAAGTTGTTGTGACAGCGCAAGGGGCAAACGTCGTGGATGTTCACACCACATTGAAAGGCCCTCGCGCATCGAAATGGGTTAGCTATTCGCCAGTATGGGCATATGAATCGGGACGCATGGGCTATGCAGCCAAACAGGGAGATGCCGGGCATTTTCGGCGTGACCTGTCTTTGCTGGTTGGATCAAAGGCATTGCCTAAGGGCGCATCTTTTTCAGCGATGATGACACTTGAAAGAGTGGAGCTGCCATTGGATGTCAAAAGGACGCAACATCTTGTGCGCGAGGCATTAGGTGGAATACCTGAGCCAGCGGCTGGTGGCGTGTTTTATTCGTCCGACGATGGCAATCGTGCAGTGGGTATGCAGGTTTTTACAGATGGGACTTGTGGTGTTGTGGAGCTTTTTCGCGAACACGGCTTGCTGCGCGTGGCACAATACGAAAAAGGCATTTGTCACGCATCGGTGGCAAAGCCAATAGAAATCGGCATTAGCTGTGATAAGACCAAAGGCGAATGTGCAGGTTCTGTAGCCGGTCGGCGTATTGTCTTATTGCACGTCTCTGATATGGAAAAAAACGAATGGAAGCCTGCGTTTGCATGTCGCAATGTGAATTGTTTATTTGGCTTATCTGAGACAAACTAGCGGAATCAAAATGGCCCAGACTCTTTTAGCTCTTCCGATGGAGAAGAGCGAACAAGTTGGTTGTACACAAATCACGATTGCACGTGTCATATTGAGCGGTTTGCTGAGCGGCATCTTGCTTGGCCTAAGCCAGCCTTTGGTGATTTCGGCGCTTGGCGAGACGCCCATTGATCCCACTGGTTTGACGGGGCTGCTCAGTTTTGTTGCATACGTGCCTGTGATATTTGGCATGTATCAATGTCGTTCTGTGTGGCAAGCATTTGCGCTTGGTTTTGCGGCGACGTTTATTCAGTACCTCATGATCATTCACTGGTTTGGTATTGCGATGACGGTGTTTGGCGGGGTTCCTCTGTTATTGAGCGTGATGGCAGTGTTGTTGTCTGCCTCTATTCTTGGCAGCTTTATCGGATTTGCTTTTGCTGCCGCGTGGTATGTGTCAAAAAAGCGGTCTCTGCCGCTTTGGTACGTGCTTCCAGCGTCAATAACGATGGTGGAGTTTTTGAAGAACTACGCACCATTTGGTGGATTCCCCTGGGGAAACATAGGTAATTCTCTGGCGACTGTTCCGCTTTTGCTACAAGCTGCTGCTCTCGTCGGTGTTTATGGCTTGGTATTTTACATTGTGTTTGTGAACGTGGCCATTGTCGATGCGATTTCGAAAAAGAAGTCTGTGGTGTTGGCGCTTAGTGTGACCTTGTTGTTTGTGGGTTTTGGTGGCTGGCGTTTATGGACTTATTCGCCAGCTTCAATGCCGACGCTGAAAGTTGCGCTTTTGCAGGGCAACATTGAGCAGGGCATTAAGAACCACGCAAATATCTATGCGCGAGAGATTTTGAGCCGCTACAAGCGACTGCAAGATGCAGCGGCTACGCAGCATATCGACCTTGCTATTTGGCCGGAAGCAGCATTGCCCACGCCAATTATCACAACCGCGAAACAGTTAATTCCGCTTGGCGCAAACGTGCCCCAGATGATCGCTGGCGCAGTGATGATGGAGCCCGGTACCCCGGGCGTGAATGGGGGCGAACCGATTTTTCATAATTCTGCAGTGGTCCTCGGGCCACAGTTTGAGGTGTTGGGCCGCGCCGACAAGATCCATTTGGTGCCCTTTGGCGAATATGTTCCCTGGCCATTTCAAGGAATCGTGAGCAAGGTTGTGCCGAATCTCGGTGCTTTCTATCCAGGCAAGACCTTTGAGCCCATCAAGATGCATATTCGCGATGGTTTAGACGTCGCTGTGGGAATTACCATTTGCTATGAGGGCGTGTTCCCCGAGATTAGTCGGGGATTTGCCAACCACGGCGCGTCGCTTTTGGTCAATGTGACCAACGATGCTTGGTATGGCATATCGTCGGCGCCTTATCAGCATCTTGCGATGTACCAGTTGCGCGCCGTGGAAACAGGTCGGGCGTTTGCGCGCGCGACTAACACGGGTGTTTCAGGCATCATTGATCCGCGGGGGCATGTGCATCAGGCCACATCGCTCTACACGGAAGCATCAGTGATTGCGAATGTGCCATTAAGCCAAGAGACAACCCCCTATATGTTGTGGGGCGATGTGATAGCGTGGCTCAGCTTGGCATTTATGGCGATATCCTTATTCATCGCGCGCTTTAGAACGGAATAATCATGAGTGTAGAAAATGTCGCTAATATTATTGCGGACCTCAAACGCACATTGGGAAGCCTTGAGACGCGTCTGAGCGCACTGCGTAAGCCGCTTGCTATCGATGCAAAAATCGCGCGTTTAAAAGAACTCGAAGATGCCATGCTTGAGCAAGACTTTTGGCTGGACCAGGCCAAAGCCGGGCAATCGCAAAAAGAGAAAACTGGCCTTGAGCGCGAGGTGAAACGCTTTTCTGAGGCAGAACACAGCTTAAAAGATTGTACCGAATTGCTGGAGATGATGTCGGAAGATGCGACCGAGGTAAACGAGCTCCGAGTCGAGGTCGAGAAGCTTGAAGAAGCTGTGCGTCGCATGGAAATGGAGCGCATGCTAGGTGGTCCGCAAGATGGTGCTAATGCCATTTTGAGCATCAACGTAGGCCAAGGCGGTGTGGAGGCACAAGATTTCGTCGAGATGCTTTTTCGCATGTATAAGCGTTATGCGGAGCGACGTGGATTTGATGTGGAGCTCGTCGATATTCAGCCTGGTGAAGAGGCTGGCTTAAAGAATGTGACGATGCTGTGCATGGGCGAGTTTGCTTATGGCTACTTGAAAGCTGAGGTGGGCGTGCATCGCTTGGTGCGTATTTCGCCATTTGATGCCAATGCACGTCGGCACACGTCGTTTGCATCTGTATGGGTGATACCTGAAATAGATGATTCGTTTGAAGTGGATATAAAGCCTGATGACATTCGCGTGGACACCTACCGCGCGGGCGGGGCAGGTGGCCAGCATGTGAACAAGACGGATTCTGCGGTGCGCTTGACACACATTCCGACGGGTATTGTGGTGGCATGCCAGGCAGAGCGCAGCCAGCAGAAGAATCGATCGACGGCCATGAAGCTGTTGCGATCGAAGCTTTACGACCATGAGATGAAGAAGCGGTTGGCGGAGAAAGATAAGGCTGAAGCGGAGAAGATGGAGGCGTCTTTTGGATCGCAGATTCGCAACTATGTGCTTGCGCCCTATCGGATTGTGAAGGATTTGCGGTCCGGGGTGGAGATTGGGAATGTGGACGCGGTGCTGGATGGGGAGATTCAGCCGTTTATTGAGGCGTTTTTATTGCAGGTGCAGAATGTGCGGTGATGCGGTTTGACCTTTTCGCTTAAATGTGCAAATATAGTGCGTGTATAGTGCAAAAAAGGTGCAAAAATGCCTACTCCCAATGCTTTACCTGCTTTCCATCATAACTTTGATAATTTTCTAAGCTACCTGCGTGATCCGGAGGTGAGCAGCACATCTATCTCGCCTATTCGCTTTAGCAACGTTCTGAAAGTAGACATTCAGGTGCTGGCTGCCCAGGCCCATGTTCATCGCAACACGATTAGCCGAGCACCTACTTCGGAAGGAGTGCAACGCTTTCTTCGCGATGCGCTCCGTGTGATACGTGCCGCGAATGATTTATCCGGTGATGTGGAGCGAACCATTTTTTGGTATCGTAACGAGCCATTGCCGGCATTCTTATACAAAACAGCTGAGCAATTAGTGAGCGACGGTCGAACAGAAGATCTGATTCGTTATATCCAGTCATTGGAAGCTGGATTCGCGGGATGATTCTCACTGAATTAGATCGGGTGGCAGCCTACCGAATGCATTTACCAAAATGGGCTGCAACGCCTATCAGCGGCGAAGGTGCAAAAAAGCTTGGAGGCCGCGCAAATCGACCTGGAGTTGCAGCTCTTTACCTCTCTTTAAATGTGGAGACTGCAGTCAAAGAGTATCGGCGAACGTCGACGTTATTTTCCCCTGGAACCTTGGTTAGTTATCAGGCAACATTAAGGCCGGTGGTCGATTTTAGAAAGGGATTTGATTCCTCTTGGGATCCAATATGGGAGGACTTTTATTGTGATTGGCGAGAGCTTTGGTTTAATGGAAGAATTGAGCCACCAAGCTGGGTGGTAGGAGATGAGGTCATCGCGTCCGGAGCTAAAGGCATACTTTTCCAGTCGCACATGGATAGCAAGGGAACTAACCTGCTGGTTTACACGGACACACTATGTGACACAGATTTTCTATCGGCATTTGATCCTCAGCAGGCGCTGCCGAGAAATCAAGACTCATGGCAAAACCCTCGAGGCAAAAATGACTAAAATTCACAACACAAGTTCATGCCCGCGCGAGTTTATTGACGATGCAGACTCCCTTTCTCCAATGAAGACAATTGCTCTCGGAAGTGCAGCTGGAAGCGAGCGGCTTTACGTCAATATTGATTACATTAAACCTGGCGCAAAAAGCGCAAAATACCATAGCCACTCGCTGCAGGAAGAATTTTTCTTGATTCTGAAAGGCAGTGGAGTCTTGAGAATCAACGACGAGATGATTGAGGTATCCGCGGGTGATTTTGTGGCAAAACCAGCGGGAAAAGGAATCGCGCATCAGTTCATCAATAACGGCGATGACATTCTCCAAATACTGGACTGCGGGACGAAAGATCGCGGTGATGTTGTTACTTATCCCGATGAGGGCATCATTTTTGTTAAGGATATCGGTAAGGCCTTCAAGGGAGAGAATCACGAGCAACAATGGTCCTCAGAACCAATTTGTGATAGTCTGAATTGAGTATCGTTTTTTGGGGGACAATCTGATGCGCTCAATAATTGCTGTTGTATTTCTTCTCGCTGCTGCTGGTTGCGGTCAATCCAATCCTCCGGCTCAGTCTTTGGCTGCGGATTGCCAGGCGCTATGTCCCACAACTTGTCTTTGCCCTCCCAACGTTGTTTGTTTTTGCACAAACTGCGATGCCCAGCGTTGCATGGCCCAGTGCACTGGCGATGCCGCGTGGTACCATGGCTGCCCCAGGTAACCAGATCGTGAAACGATGGTATACCCCCATTTAACGATCGTGAACCGCGGCTTGACCCTCATTTAACGATCTGCTATTATCATAAATAACATGCACTTACTTAATCGAAGCCTCTTAGAGCGAGTTGATCTTCCTGCTAAGGACCTACTGGAGTCCCCCATGGTCTTTATCACCGGACCGCGTCAGGTTGGCAAAACAACGGAAGTGAAGCGCCTTGCAAAGAACTACTTCAATTGGGACACCAATGAAGTCAAAAAAGCCTTCTTGAAGGATCCCTACTTCTTTCGCGGCGCAAAAGATTGGGTTGTCTTCGATGAAATTCACAAACGTCGTCGAGATTGGAAAAAGATCCTAAAGGGGTATTACGACTCACCCGACCGCCAAGAGAACTTTCTCGTCACCGGCTCAGGAAGGCTAAATCTCTTTCAAAAAGGAGGCGACAGCTTGCAAGGTCGATATGAGCTGTATCATCTCTACCCGATTACTTACGACGAATGGAATGGGCATACCGGCCAAATTAGTGCTCGCGATTTTGCATCTTGGGAGCCAGGCCCCTTGGCAGATGTAAAACATGAGGAGCAACTTCTTCGCTTGGGAGGCTTTCCCCAAGCTTTGGCCAAGGGAAGTGAGACATTTCTGAATAAGTGGATGGACCTTTATTTAAAGCGTCTCATCGAAGAGGATATGCGCGATTTTAGCCGCGTCGAGCTTTTAGACAAAGCTGAACTTCTTGCGCGCCTCCTGCCTAACCGCATGCAGGGGCCACTCTCATTGCAGAGCCTTTCAGAAGACTTGGATGTTTCTCGCGACGCCGTCAAAAACTGGATTCGTCTGTTTGAAATTCTTTATCTTGGCTTCACACTTCCACCCTTTAGTCGCCGCATTGAGAGGGCGGTCAAGAAGGAGCGCAAATGGTACTTTTTTCAGTGGGCCTTTGCCGACGATCCTGGATCTCGATTTGAGAATTATCTTGCTGTTCAACTCTATTCAGCCTGCCAATATTGGCGCGATGCGGGATTGGGGGTTTATGAACTGTATTACCTACGCGATCAGGACCGTCGGGAGGTAGACTTTTTGATTACCAAAAATCTCAAACCTGTTGCCCTTGTCGAGGCAAAACTAAGCGCGCAAGCCTTTCCGGCATCGCTGCGCTTTTACTGTGAAAAACTCAAGGTCCCGGGATTTTTAGTCTATTCAGAGGGACCGACAAAAAAAGAACCGGGATGCGGATATTCTGTTTCATCTGGTGTTTTTCTGAGAGGGTTGCTGGGTGGATAGGTGTGTGCTTCTCCGGAATGACTTATGGAGCTGCGACGTTAATCCGGAGGAGTTTCTCCATGAAATACCTCCCCTGCTTTCTGCTTGTCGCATCTACAGCCATAGCCGCCACTAATTCAACTGGGACCGCCCCAAGCAGCACAGCTACAAATAATTTTAGCGTTTCCATCGGTACACCCCAATCAAATGGCAGTGGCTGTCCAAATGGATCAGTGTCAACGGCACTCAGCCCCGATGGTTCTGCTCTCAGCGTATTGTTCAGCAGCTACACCGTGACTGCTGGCGGCACAGGTGGGCCAACCACCGCATATCAAGGCTGCGATCTTTCCGTTCCGGTGCATGTTCCATCTGGTTACAGCGTTTCAATCGTCGGCATGGATTATCGAGGCTTCAATAGCCTCCCAGCGGGAACAAATGCACAATTTTCGGTGGAGTATTTCTTGGCTGGAAGCAATACCAGCCCCTACACACAAACTACCTGGGGCCCTGCGCAAAGCAACTTTTTGCTGCAACACACCTTGAACGCAAACAATGTCACATGGTCTGGCTGTGGCCAGGATGCGATTCTACGCATTAATAGTTCCATTGCGGTGACCACTAACAGCGCGAATGATCAGGCGATGAGTACCATTGATTCCGACGACATCACCGTCAACAATCCGGCGGGACCGCAAGGGCAGACATTCTATTTGCTGTGGAATCCGTGTATGAGCTCGACCGGAGATTCATCAACCGGAGACACTTTCATTGGGGGCACTTCAATGCTGAAACCATCTTATTTGGTGGCGGCGGTTTTGCTCGCGCTCGGTTTTGGTCTAGAATAGCCTTTCTTCGGCGTTTTTTTTGCCTTTGGTATTGTCTTAGGTTTTGCTTTCGGCGTCGATTTTTGGGGTGCTGGAGGAACTTTGAGCCCTTTCTTTCTAGCCTCAGACAGCCCTATCGCAATCGCTTGTTTGGCCAATCGTACTTTCTTTTCGCTCTTGCCATTTTTGAGTTTCCCTTCTTTCATCTTATGCATGGCTTTTTCGACTGCTTTTTGAGCTTTCTCGCTGTATTTCGCCATAAACAAAATTCCCCCAATGTTTACTGATTACACAGTGATGTTACTATAGGTGAGAGAAAAAGGGGGGCTGCAGTGTTCAAATTGCTGATTCGGATTAGGCAATATACCATTTCTCGCGTTACCATGCGCCTTTTCGAACGTGCGATGCCATCCATGTCAGCTACTGAAAGAGAAGCACTCGAGGCCGGCACGGTTACATTTGAAGGCGAGTTTTTCTCTGGCTCTCCCAACTGGAAGCGATTTTTATCGCAGCCACCTGTTCGACTGAGCGACGAAGAGAAAACGTTCTTAGATGGGCCAGTCGAAGAATTGTGTCAAAAGTTAGATGATTGGAAAATTACTGCGATCGAAAAACGTGTTTCAGATGACATCATGGCGTTTTTGAAGAAGCATGGCTTCTTTGGCCTCATCATTCCCAAGCACTATGGTGGTAAGGAATTTTCTGCTTGGGCCCATGCGTCTACCCTTATGAAAGTGAACAGTCGCAGTACAGCGGCGGCCATCACAATTGCTGTGCCGAATTCACTTGGTCCTGCTGAACTTCTCGTGAAGTACGGGACAGAAGAACAAAAGAATTATTATCTACCAAGGCTCGCCCGTGGCGAAGAAATTCCCTGCTTTGCGCTCACTAGCCCGCACGCGGGCTCTGATGCTGCGTCAATTCTCGACAACGGTGTCATTTGCTACGGCGAATATGAGGGAAAAAAAACGCTCGGTATTCGTCTCAATTGGGACAAGCGCTATATCACTCTGGCGCCAGTGGCAACTTTGATTGGTCTTGCTTTTCGGCTTCATGATCCAGATCATCTCGTGGGAGATATAGAAGATATCGGTATCACGTGTGCGCTTGTTCCAGCACATTTAGATGGCATCACCATTGGTCGTCGTCATCATCCAATGCATGTGAATTTTCAAAATGGACCTACCCAAGGTCGGGACGTTTTCGTGCCGCTTGATGCGATCATCGGAGGAAGAGCCATGGCAGGGCAGGGTTGGCGCATGCTGATGGAGTGTTTGGCCGTTGGGAGAGGCATTACGCTACCAAGCACCGCATCAGCGACGACCATGATGGCTGCGTTGACCAGTGGGGCTTATGCGCGCGTGCGAAAACAATTTAATCTCCCGATTGGTCGATTCGAAGGCGTCGAAGAAGCGTTGGCTCGCATTGGCGCAAATGCCTATATGAACTTAGCCATGTTGCGAGCCAACACAGCTGCGATTGACGCGGGTGAAAAGCCATCGTTGGCTTCAGCGATTTTGAAATACCACAGCACCGAGCGTGCACGCCGTGCTGTCAATGATGCAATGGATATTCATGGTGGCAAAGGCATTTGTCTCGGACCAAAAAACTACTTGTCGGCTATGTATTTTGGTTTGCCCGTCAGCATCACGGTGGAAGGGGCGAACATTTTAACTCGGAGCTTGATTATTTTTGGTCAAGGCGCCATGCGGTGTCATCCGTATGTGTTAAAAGAAATGAAGGCTTGTCACGACAAGGATCTCGCTGCATTTGACAAGGCATTTTTTGGTCATGCATTACACATTGTCAAGAATGCAACGCGCGCCTTTGTGATGGCTTTCGTCCCCACGCAGAACAATATGCAGCACTTAACACGCTTCAGTGCCGCATTTGCGTTTGCGTCTGACCTTGCGATGGCGTCTATGGGTTCCAAACTCAAGCGCCATGAGCGTATTTCTGCTCGGCTCGGCGATATCTTAAGTTCGCTCTATTGTGCATCAGCTGCGCTGAAGCGCTTTCATGATGACGGAAGTCACACGGAGGATCTGTCACTAAGGGACTATGCAGTGGATCAGGAGCTCCATAATATCCAGGAGGCATTCATTGGCATTATTCATAATTTACCCAATCGTTTTGCTGCGTGGATTCTCCGCTTGGTTGCATTTCCACTTGGCTATCACTTCAAACCTCCATCCGATCGCCTCGCCCATCAAGTTGCGCAAACGATGATGACACCTTCGCCCACACGCGAGCGATTGACCGAAGGAACGTATCAAAAAAACGTGCCTCCAAATCCAATTGGCTATTTGGAGGAAGCGTTGGCAAGGGCGATTTCAAGCGAGAAAGCGGAAGATTCGCAAATGCAAAGAGTCATTGCAGTGGATGACTTTTCCCCGAATGACTGAAGGTCAATCAACTGCCGCCTACTACAAATACCTGGATAATGCTGGTAATCAATGTGCGGCACACAGGGCATTCGGTTCCAGCTGCAAAGGCTCCGGCGCACGTTGCGCAAACACATTGGTGACCGCAAGGCACCATGAGATGTGTCTGAGGTCGTTCTAAACAGACAATGCAATCTGGATGGGGGGCTCCTAGAAGCGGCGCTGACGCGGACGCGGATGGAAAAGAGGCGCAGCAACGTCGGGGGACTGCTTTCGCAGGAGGGCTCGCATTTGCCCAAAGGGCTTGTGCCATGAGGGCGATTAAAACGAAACTCTGAACCATGGGCGTGGGCTTGAAATGCATCAGCTGCCTCCAGGTCAAACCTCGGTTGTGAAACCATTCTTGCCGGAGGAATGTTCCCTGGCTTTTCAATTCCCGTTGGTCTGCTACTTGAATGCGCATGGAAGCCGTAATCGCGAAGCCTATTGTTATTTCCAATCGCAACCAAAATCTGGTACTCACTGCAGCGCTTTTGGGCTGGTTTTTCGATGGCTTCGAAATGGGGCTGTTTCCCATTATCGCAAGGCCCAGCCTCGCGAGTTTGCTCGGTCACGCAAATGACAGCCATATCGGACCATGGATCGCACAGATTACCGCCCTTTTCCTTATCGGTGCCGCGTTGGGTGGCTTCTTGTTTGGCTGGCTTGGTGACCGCATCGGACGCGTGAGAAGCCTTTCCCTGAGCGTGCTGACATATTCGGTCTTTACCGGGCTTTGCTATTTTGCAACCGAGCCATGGCATCTCGGTGCTCTGCGCTTTGTTGGTGCACTCGGTATGGGCGGTGAATGGGCGCTTGGCGTCGCGTTGGTGATGGAAACTTGGCCGGCGGAAAAGCGGGCGCTCGTCGCGGGTTTAATTGGAGCAGCATCGAATTTGGGCTATTTCGCCGTGGCTGCTTGCGGATCTTTGATGCATGTCACGGTCGATAGTTGGCGCCATTTTGTCATTTTAGGCGCGTTGCCTGGGCTGCTTACTTTTTTCATCAGGCTCTATGTCCCAGAGTCGGAGCGCTGGCAGGCGTGCACGCCGAGCAGGAATCCACTGCATGATATCTTTGCCTTAGGCTACGCAAAATCTGTGGGAATGGGCGTGGCGCTCTGCACTGTGTTTTTGCTCGGTACCTGGGGCGCTGTGTCCTGGGCACCCACTTGGGTTGATCAGTTGACCCATGGGACGCGTCCAGAAGCCAAAGTATTTGTGCAAATGGCTTATGCGTTTGGTGCAACTATTGGTTCGTTTGCGGCAGCGATGTTTTGCGCCATGTGGCGTCCACGTGCTGTCTACGGGGTTCTTTGTGTGCTGTCGTTGGCTTCTTGCTTAACGCTTTATTTTTGCGTGCCGGAGTTTGGTGCGTTGTTTCTTTTTGTGATGTTGCTGATTGGGCTCACGTCGGGATCTTTTTATGGATGGGCTGCCTACTATTTGCCTGCTCTATTTCCCACCAAGATTCGAGCGACGGCGCAAGGCATCGCATTCAACATGGGACGTGCGTTCGCAGCGATTGGTGTTCTCGGAACAGGTTCGTTTGTGCAGTTTTTTGGTGGCAATTATGCGCATGCCGGTGCGGTCACGTGTTTGATCTACGGCGTTGGTTTTGTGTTCATATGGTTTGCTCCGGAGAAACAAGAAGAGCTTTTTTGAACGAGGCCATGCATCGCCGTGACTAAGCGAGATGAAGTGGCTCAATTCAACGGTATTAGGGATTGGCGTCGCGAGTCTTTTCTCGGATGTCGGCCATGAAATGGCGACCGTGGCTATGCCGGCGTTGCTGGCATCTCTCGGCGCGGGCTCTGCGATGCTTGGAATTATCGAAGGCACGGCAGACGGCCTTTCAAGTTTCGCTAAGCTTCTTTCTGGCCACTATTCAGACAGACTTGAAAAGAGAAAGTTCCTAGCGGTAATTGGATATTTTGTCACCGCGTCTGGAATGGCCAGCTTCGCGTTTGCCACACAAGCATGGCATGTATTTTTGGGAAGAGTATTCGGGTGGCTTGGTCGAGGTGCCAGAACGCCAGTCAAAAATACCCTGCTCACTGAGGCGACGACGCCAGAGACCTACGGGCGCGCGTTCGGGCTGGAACGCGCGATGGACAGCGCTGGCGCGGTGATAGGGCCGCTGCTCTCAGCTGTTATTCTCGCACAATTTGGAATCCGGTCCGTTTTTATCCTCACCTTGATTCCTGGAACGCTTGCAGCCTTGATGATTTGGTTTCTGGTGAAAGAAAAGCCGCATCAAATCAACGGGAAGCGTCCGTTGTTTTCTGGATTTAAATTATTCCCAACGCGCTACAAGATGTTTTTGGGAGGCGTTGGAATTGCAGGCCTGGGTGATTTCTCCAATACGCTCCTCATTCTTTGGGCGACTCAAGCGTGGAGTCAAGAATATGGAATCGCGAAGGCAGCTTCTATCGCTACATTGTTTTATGCGGGATACAACGTTGTCTATACAATTTTCTGTGCAGTGGCTGGAAAAATCGCTGACATCTTTCCGAAGTATAAAGTTCTGGCATTTGGATATGTTCTCGCTGTCATTCCGGCGCTGACGCTTTTGGTGCCCGGTAGTTCATTTTTGAAGTTTGGCGTTATTTTCGGCTTCTCAGGCATGTACATGGGATTTTGGGAAACGGTGGAAAGCTCGTCGGCGGCAAGTCTTCTTCCCGCTGAAGTGCGGGGGCTGGGTTTTGGCGCGCTTGCAAGCATCAATGGCATTGGGGACTTGATATCGAGTGCACTGGTGGGTGTGCTTTGGATGGTTTCCCCGGCGCTAGCGATGTTATGGGTGATTGTGACATCTTTATTGGGTGCCAGCTTGATTGTCAGAGCTGGAAAGGATGACGTACATGCCTAGCGATATTATCTCGCCAGAGATCAGCGACTATTGCGATCAGCATACCCATGCAGAACCAGCGCTTTTGCGAGAGCTTAGCGAGGAAACTTTTGCCAAAGCCTCTCAGCCCCAAATGCTGTGTGGTCACGTTGAAGGGCGTTTTCTTAAATTGCTCGTGCAGCTTAGTGGTGCACGTCGGGTTCTTGAGATTGGCATGTTTACAGGCTATTCGGCGCTTTGCATGGCGGAGGGGCTTCCTGATGACGGCAAGTTAATCACTTGCGATATTGACGAGGAGACAAGCAAAATCGCACGGCGGTTTTTTGCGCGAAGCCTGCATGGGAGTAAGATTACCATCAAGTTGCAAGATGCTTTAAAAACACTACGAGAGCTTGAGGGGGAATTCGATTTTGTCTTTATCGATGCAGACAAAGAGAACTATGGGAAATACTACGAAGCTTGTTTTCCGAAGTTAAGGAGAGGCGGGCTGATCGTCTTTGACAATAGTCTGTGGGGTGGGAAAGTGATTGACCCTGCTGCGGGTGATCCTGACACTCGGGCGATTGTGAAGATTAATGAACTGCTCGCGCGTGATGAGCGGGTCGAGAACGTTCTGCTCACAGTGAGAGATGGAATGAATCTTGTGCGAAAGATGTAGTCGCGACGTAGGATCTCCTTCTCCCGCTGGCGGGAGAAGGATTAAGGATGAGGGTGGAAAAGCTGCACAAAGCCACTTCCCACCCTCACCCTTGGTCCCTCTCCCGCTCGCGGGAGAGGGAAATTTTGCGTCCAAATCAGTTGTTGTGGCCATATCAAAGTTATGCCGACAACAATCCGAGACGCCACAGCACCTCAAGCCGAACTTGCTACCGATGATCAGGTAGTACCAAATACGCCAGCATTGACGCCGGTCCCCGTGCCCCCGACGGATACATTTGTGAGAGATGTCCCAAGAAATCTCTCCGGCAGAACCGCCGCACCGAATGCGCTGACAGGGACGTTGTCGTCAGTGAATCCAAACGTGGCTACCAGCGCGAGAGTTTATCTATCTTCAAAACTGCGAGAATATGGCCTGGGCCACCTCGAAGAGATGTATGACCTCGGTGGCGGAGAAATAGCGCTCCCCTATGGCGCAGCGCTGGCGCTCCGCTTTAGCGAGCAGCGCTATGAGATTGGCGACCCGCACATTCGAAGAAATCCGGTAAGCCGTGTTTGCGACGAGGCGTTTGCCGCGGCCGGTAGGGACATCACATGGCTTGAAACAAGTGGCGTCGTTGAACTTGGCCACGGTGGCGAAGGTACCCTTTCGTTGGGAGCCCCACATGCGGGCACGGTGATGCGCTATCGACGTCTCGAGCCCTACGAGACTTACTCAGGCAGAATTCCCACCGGCGAAGTAGCGTTGAATACTGCGCAGATCCCAGTCACTGCATCGCTTGCGCGCAAAATGCCTGCTGGAGGCGAGTTTCAATTAACAGGCGAATGTCGAGCAGGATTTATGCCAAGCTTCGGTCAGGCTGGTGAGTTTGCGCGAAGTGCTTTGCAACTGGGTCTTTCCGCAGAGTTTAACGTAGGTGGCGACTATCGTGGTGAAGTCTCGGTGTCGGTGCAGAAATTGCCGCAACGTGATCATGTGCTGGTAAAGGTCAACCGCTCACACAGTAGCAACATGAGTGTCGGCTTTAATGTAGAAGCCGGATCCCAATTGCCTGCAGCGTTTTTAGGGCAGATCCCCGAACTTGGCCAAGGCGTGATGAAATTTTTTCTGGAGAAGCTAGGCCTGCCCAATCTGCCAAGTTTGGTCAAACTCTATGGCCAAGCATCGATGTCGGCAAGCGCGCACACATCGCAACATCACGGCTCAGTGGCCTCGTTCGTGTTCGATCTATCAAAGCCCGCCGCTTGCACAGCTTATGAACAGGTCTTTAGAAGGATCTCTTTGCAAGACGCGCTTAGCCTATCGCGCACGGTGGGGAGTGGGGTTAGATTGCAGGAAGGCGAGGATCATCAATCCAACAATGGTTACGGCATAGAGGCAGACGTCGGCAGCGGCAAACTCTTCCTCATGCAAGCCTTAAGGACCGAACGCGAGGGGCGTTTGAGTGAATCCGACGGTGGTGAAGTGATTTATCGCGATGCATCGCTGTCGAACCATTATGCCGACTGGATATCTGGCAGGCAAGATGCCACTTGGGAACAAGTCAGCGTGCAAAACCCTTCGGGGCAACACAAAAACTACGCTCGGCTCCAGCTCAGAAATCAATACTATGACTTACAACGGACCGACATAAACGCCTTCTTTTCTTTTGTGAAGGCGCTTTCATCCCATCATGAAGATGCGCGTTTAAATGCCACTGCTGAGCAACTTTCCACCATTATTGTTGGGCGTGACGATGCCGAAATGGCTATAGATTTGTATTTCACAGATGCAGGTGTAAGAAAAATAGAGTCTGTAGATGAGGCTAGCATTGTAGCCGCGCACTTGGTCACGCAAGGTGAATTTGATCCGCAGCTTGCAGGTCTTCCCTCATTAAATGGCAACGCTGAGGGTTTTCGATTGCTATCCGAGTACAATAGGTTGCAAAACCAATGGTTTTTCCAGCGATGGTTCTCAGATAATGCACAGGCAGAAATGAACACGCGTTATCAGGCGCTGACGGGTGGCCGCAGCATCCAAACGGACGCTCTTGCTTTGGCAAATGCCAGAGCCTTTGCTGAGCAGATGGCGCATTGGAAGAGCTTTGTGCCAGACTTGAAGGGCGTATCTGCGATGGCTAAGTTGGCTGGTGAGGAAAATACGTTAATCCACCATCTCGCGTTGAAGAGTGCGGGCGTGAGTGTCGCATGTATGGACGAGGGTGAGGTTGTGCATCCGGAACAAGAATTAGCTGTACGGCTTGCACAATTATTGCCTAGTGAATGATGTCATCCATATGTGATGCATTGTCTATTTATAGTTGTGCTTTTATTTTTCATTTCAGCTGGTTCCTGTGATCATCACGGCGATCATGGAGCGGGTGGGAATGCACCCCTTCACGACGACTATTCTGAGATGCCCAGGCAAGCGGTGCTCGGACTGCCCGAAGAACAGGCCGCTGCTACTTGGCCAATTGCACCGAAGGGGCTGTTGCTTCAAAGCAAGGAATTGCCAGGGCTTGGGTATTACTCGGAATCCACTGGATATATCGTGGGCACAGCAGCTGCTATCGAAGTGGATCCATCTCGCTACGAAACAGTTGTTGCTGCTGATGCCGGTGAGATCCCACAGCGCCTAAGTCATTTCATTCGCGAGCATGGGGCAGTTGCGGGCATTAATGGTGGTTTTTTTGGATTCCAGACTGCTGGTCGTTTTGGATTAGTGCTCAGTCATCTTTTTTCCCTCAAGTCCCACTCTAATAACCTATTGATCGTGGACGGTAAGTTAATGTCGGAGATGTTAACGCCTCAGCCCACCATAGCCTGGAAGAAGAACGGTCACGTCATGTTTGGCGATGCTGCTATTCAATGGACACTGGAGAGTGACAGCCCACGTGAAGTCTTACCATTGCTCGAAGATCCGCTGGTGCCGCCAGATAAAGTTGCACGCATGGTTATCGATGGAAAACAAGTAATTGCGACCATTCCAGTGGGGATCCCAGATCCGTCCCAGCAAGTCCAAAACAGAAGCAGCTATAAAGTTGATCCGCTTTTTCAAGGAAATTTGCAGCAATGGATAGGCAGAACAGTGACTAAAAAATTCCGGCTGGTCAGTTTTGAGAGCAACAAACCCGACGACCTTTGGCAAAACATGGACTACGCCATGAGCAGTCCAATCGCTCTTGTTCGCGATGGTCATATCTCACATATTGAACCTTGGCTAATGGATGACGTCGGTGGAAGCTGGTCACATTTTCAACGCACCGGCTTATGTATCGATTCGAATGGTAATCTGGAGCTTTTCATTTCGACCGCCGACACAATTATGAAATTTGCGCAATTTGCTGTCACCATCCATTGTGTGGGCGCCATTAATCTGGATGGGGCTCAGTCTACGACGATGGAATATAACGGGTCGTCCATTTATCCCACGTTGACATCATTGGACCCGCTCGCGCCCGTGCCAATTCAGAGGCCCACGCACAACGCAGTTGTCGTAGTACCTAGGGCACAGGGGGGACGGTAACGTGAAACACAAACTAATCCCGCTTGCTTTATTGCTAAGCCTGCAAAGCTTGCCTGGCCGATCTGAAGCACCACCATGCGATAGTCTTTATCAGACAGCAGCAATGATTGGAGCAGGCATCTCTGCAAAGGTCTATCTTGTACAACGATGCATTGCATTTTCATGTCCATTGCCGGGCGCCGTGAAAGAAGTCGTGGGCGGAAATCTTGCGCATGACGTAACTCTAAGCACAAAGGCTGCGGCGCTGGGGCTCGCGCCCCCAATCTATGGGCATGGCACTTGTCAGCGCAATGGCGTGTCGGTGTCATTCAAACTCATGCAAAGGCTAAACCCAGTTACCGTCACGCTTGTTGAGGCTTTTCCTGAGGAGTTTAAAAATCAGCTCCTCAATCTTGTTGGCCAGCTACATCAACATGGAATGACGCATGGCGATATACATCTGGCAAACATTCTCTACGATAATGTCGAGACTCCTCGGTTCTATTTGACTGATTTCGACAAGGGAGTTTCCCTTGACGGTCAGGCTCCAGCGCAGCGAGAAGTTTTAATGACGGCAGAAAATGAGCGTACGCATCAGTTGCTGGCTGGTGATTACTATCCTCCTGGTGGGCTCCCAAATCCCGACACACATTGGCAGCCATTGATATACAAATGGAAAGCGTTTGACACGCATCATCATGGCAAGATCGAGGGCGCAGATGTGCAAAAGGTTGTTGACGCGTTGGGTTCACAGACCCGCGGGGAAGCCATGGCGGAACTCTACAATATTCGCATGCGCGAGCAACTCTCTCTTGAAGAGCGAGAGGGCCTTTTTGCCGACGAAAACAATGATGGCATTTTGACGGACGATGAGGCACGCAAACTGGCCCAGCTTTTTCCGCACGCAAACATTGCCGCAGTGCAAAAAAAATACAATCACTTTGGTAAGGAACTCCGATCGCACTACAGTGCCTCGATTCGGCAAGGCTCGAACCGAGAGATTGCGCCTGGCTTAGAGGCCAAAGATGTTCTGATTATCACCGCCGGCGACATAAAACCCACCAGGCGCTTTCCTTTGCAGACAGCGCAATTATTTGCCGAGCTCGCACAAAATATGGGCTACCGGTTTGAGCAATATAGCGGCAACCTTGCAACGAATTGGGTGCCATATTGGAGCAAAATTTGGTTTCTTCTCGACCGCATGCAGTATCCAGAAAACAAAGTAATCGTATGGTTCGATGATGATGGCATCGTGACAACGCGGAGCGACATGCTGGAACAATTGTTGCGCGCTTATCCGAAGGAAGACTTGATTGTTTCGATGGATCCGGAATTTTTTGCCGTGTTGAATACCGGCGCGCTGATTGTGCGTAACACCAAAAATGCGGTCAGCCTTTTACTAGAGACCATTCGGGTTGGTCTTGAGGAACGCAGCGCTAAGTCTTTCAGATCTTTTCGACTAGTCGATTGTGCGCAGGATCGTTATTGTCTGCATGAGCAGCAGGCTCTCGCAGAGTTATATATGAACACAAGTTTCGTCCAAGAAAGTGACTTTATCCTGTGGACCAAGTTTGTTGAACGCAAGAGGGAGGGAAGGAAGGATTGGACCCAGTACATAGCGATTGTTCCACAAATTGACCCGATCTCCGGCAGAAACATGAATATTTTCTACGATCCGAACAACCCTTATCGGCTGGAAGGTCGCTACTTTCTGCCATCGCTTATCAAGATTCCCTACACGCTCAAGGACCGGCCATTTTTCATTCAATTGGCAGGGAAAGGGGAGCAAAAAGCCAAGGCGATCGAAGATGTGATCGCCGCCCGTCGAAAGTACAAGAAACAGTATTTTGGTGGCACCTGACTTTGCTTTGATGGGTGGTCCATGCTAGAAGAAGTGCGTCAACCGAAAGGAGATGTACGATGGATCCAGTCGCAATTACCGCACAAATGACCGAGCCGACGTTCTTTGACGTGGTGCAAAAGTCTCCACGCAAAGTGCGAGAAGTTCTTTTTTCCCAGCTCGGCGTCAAAGCTAAAAAGAAGGGAAGTGGTATTCACATTCAAGAGAATCGAGAAGATCGCGTTCGAAAGCTGCATCAAAAATTGTCGTCGATGCATTCGAAGAAAGAATCTGAGGTTTGTCGAGAATTGATTCGCAATTGGCTATATACAAAAAGACCCATGCTTAAGTCAGCGCTCGATTTTCTGGGAATTCCCAACGACGCTGGATTGGTGGATCAAGAAACTGATTTCTTTTCTAATTTGAGCAAAGACCGCGTTCAAGAGCTGGTGACGCATCTGAAAAAAGACTTTGACGCCGAGCATGTGAGTGTCTATTTGCAGTTTATGGAAGTTCCGCATATTTCGTAAAAATAATTTCTCGTCGTCACTCAATTTGGAAATATATGTGACGACGTCGAATGCTAAGTTATGTGTGTATTGACACATGTTAAGGTTATGTTATTTATATCTCGCAATTCTATTTAATTGGATGATTAAAGCATGTTTTCTTCTGTCGTTAAGAAGTCTACCTCATTGTTTTTATTGGCATTAATTCCATGCCTTATGGCGCCTTCAGGCTTGCTTGCGATGGACAATGGGAGACGTCCGCCTTTGTCGGCATCTTCTGCATTATCTACTGATGCCAAATTAACAGGGATGGCAGCGTTGCTTCTTGCGGCGCAAATGGCATGGCAAGGCAGCGTGGGTAGTTCAGCCCCTGCAGCAGCGGCAAGCAATCCATCTGAGTTTGATGGGGATGCTGATGACGAGGAACCCGTTCCCGACCTAGAGGATGAAGAGGGCAATATAGTTCAGCAGCAAGAACTATGTAGCCGGTTAAGAGAATGTCGTCGGTTGATAGATAATCAGCCAAGCCTGGCTGAGAGCCTGCGGGTGCGGGCGGAGTTCGATTGCCTGGCGACGAGCGTATCTGGTTCTCAAAGTACAGTTACCACCACCACAACAACGACCACTACAACCTACACACCAGCCGCTGCTGCTGCTGGGTTATGCACGCCGACACACAGAGGAGGAACTAGCCAACGCCTGAAACCCACACCACGTACACGAGGCGCCGAAAATGTCATCTATGTTGCCTCGGAAGGTCCTCTTCCAGTTCAGCAAATCGATATGCGTCGTCGTCCTCTTGATGTGGAGGGATTTTTGCAGGTGATTACGCGGTTTCGAGAATTGGCGCGGCATTTGGCTGAACATAGAATTAGAATTTACATCGGTCAGGCAAAAAAAGTAGACAAGAGGATGAGTCAACACGCAACTGCAGCCAGAGGCCTCAAGTCTTATACGAATCGTTTTTATATTGCGCTTGGTGAAATGCCGAACCCGGTTGGCCAGGCGCTGGTGATAAATGTGGAAAGCAAACGAGCGCGCGACGTGCTCGAAGCAGCCCTCATTTTGGTATTGGGTGGGGTTGTAAATGGCTATAATGGTAATCCTGGCCATCAAGCAGCGCTGCGAGAATTTTGGAACGAGCATCAGCGAGAACTTGCAGAAACCCTGACGCTGCAAGTAGGTGACTTAAGAGCATTCTTGTCATTTTTACGGGGCAGAGGTGGCGCTTCCTCCTCCTCCTCCTCGTCATCATCATCGAGCTCTTCAGCAACGGTGGGCACTGCAGCAACTACTGATGGTTTTAGTTCCCCACCAAGAACGCAGCGAGTATTCGTGAAGCGCAGGCTCTCACTGATTTCAGCGGGTAGCGCTGCAACCGGAACAGGCGCTGGATCTTGTGCTCGAGCCGCAACTCCTGCTCCAGCTGGTGATGCGGACGATGCAGATGATGACGACAGCCTTGACCTTACCGCTGACGATTCTTCACGTCCGACCAAGCGCTATAAAACAGGTGACTAACCGCCAGTCTGCATGCGGTCACCAATGACCTTCGAAACCTCGGTACCACTTAACACATGGTCCGAGGTTTTCGCATATTCTAAAATCGCGTGCACCAGCTTTTCATCCGCCTCGTACCCGTGCACATGCAACCAATGGCGCACATTAGAAAGGCCACTCATAGGCCCGATTTCAATCTCTTGCTGCCTGCCAAACCAATTTGCCGGCACGCCTGAATACACGGTATCTGCCAACAGTTGGTCGCCTTTTTTTGCAGCTTTTATGACAGCCGAAGCATGTACGCCCGTCGCCGTGCGAAAGGCATCCATACCGAATGCCGGATAGTTATAGGGCAAACCCACTTTGCATGCTTCAGCCGTTAGCTTCACATAATCAAATAGTCTGCTGACATCGTGCGGATAAGCATCCAGTAACTTCAGGTTGACGATCAACTGGTCAAGCGATGCATTGCCGACGCGTTCGCCTAAGCCGAGGCAAGTGCCATGCAGCCGGTCTGCTCCTGCTTCCGCCGCAAAAATCGAGTTGCTGACGGCGAGACCTCGATCGTTATGGCCATGCCAATCGATCTTCACATCTTCGCCCGTGCTTTTGATAAGTCCTCTCGTCCACCATACCAAGTTGCGAGCGCCATCGGGTGTTGCGTGGCCAACAGTGTCGCAAAGCACTAATCGACGACAACCAAGCGAGATCACATGGCGAAACAGTTTCTCCAAAATCTCTGGTGCCGAACGGATTGTATCTTCCGTTACAAACGCTGTTTCAAGCCCTTCGCGAATGGCGAAGGAGATTGCTTCATCACAGGTTTTGAGAAGCATGTCTGCGCTCCAGTCCTCGACGTACTGGCGAATTGGGCTCGTTCCCAAAAAACAATAAGCGACAACGGGGATACCCACATCGTGCTGAATACGCACGATCGGTTCAATGTCGTGAATGATCGTGCGGGCCGCGCAATTCACGCGCAGTTTCATGCGCTTGTCGCGCACATGTTTGGCGATGCGCGTCACGTCTTGTACAGCGCGCTCTCCCGCACCCGGCAGACCAATATCAGCGATTGTAATGCCGATCGCTTCCATGCAGTCCACCATACGCAATTTGGCGTCGATGGTGGGATCACAAACCGAGGGAGACTGAATGCCGTCGCGCAGAGTCTCATCGCAAAGTTCAATGGGATTTGCAAAAATGGGAAGGGTTTTACCGACGATGTTCCAGTCGTAAAGTAGTTCGGTGCTCATGCCACTACTTTAACTTAAACACACCTGTTTGGTCACCTTGCTCGCCCTTAATAAGTTGCGCTTCATAGGCGCCATCGCCTGGCGACGTGAATTTGAGCGTGATTTGTAGATCATCTCCGCTGCGGACGCCGGACTTTGCACTGAGCGTGAGCAAGCCTATATTGTGCCCCGTTTTTTGATACTGGAAATCACCATTGTTTTCTAAAACACCTGCCGTGGTTTTGATCTCAAAATGGCGCATTGCATCAAATCTTGTGACGAAGGTATAGCTTTCATCGCCAGCGAATGCGCCTGTGCCCGAGGTTCTTCGGCCCTCAAGAATTTTTCCGGCGAGCGAAGTTGGTGCAAGATCGTCGCTGGGCTTTTTTGTACAGCCCGCTTGCAGGCCAAATAAAATAAATATGCTCGCCAAGACAAAGTATTTCATATTGCCTCCACAATGACCGCAATTCCTTGGCCACCACCAATGCAAGCAGAGCCGAGCCCGTATTGAAGTCCGCGCGCCTTGAGCGCATAGAGCAAGTGCACGGTGATGCGTGCGCCGGATGCTGCAAGAGGGTGCCCAACGGCAATTGCGCCGCCGTCGAGGTTGAATTTGCTGTCTGGAATGCGCAGTTCCTTTTGTACAGCTAATACTTGTGGTGCAAATGCCTCGTTGACTTCAACAAGATCCATTTGTTCTAACGTCGCGGAAGCTCGGCCTAGAGCTTTTTGCGTAGCAGACACCGGACCGATGCCCATCACTTTTGGGTCACAGCCGGTGATCCCAAAGTTGACGAGTTTGCCGAGTGGTTTTAAACCATTCTTTTCTGCAAACGTTCGGGTCGACATGACCAGAGCAGCAGCACCATCGCAAATTCCCGACGCAGCACCAGCGTGAATCACGCCATCTTTTTTGAACACTTTGGGCAATTTGCGAAGCGCTTCTAAAGTTGTGTCCGGCCTCGGGTGTTCATCTTTCGCAATTTGCATCGGTGCAATATGGAATCTCTCAAGAGGACGTCGATACGTACGCCGTGCGTAGCCAAAAGCTGTTCGCACAGGCGCAAGAAGCAGGGCGCTTTCATGATGAAATTGCACCGATGCAAATTGC
>JABDBI010000004.1:66220-97232 GCA_013288705.1 Methanobacteriota archaeon
CTTTTGGCTACGCACGGCGTACGTATCGACGTCCTCTTGAGAGATTCCATATTGCTCCGCTAAATTCTCGGCCGTGACCGCCATGGAAAGTCCCGTAAAAGTGTCGGTCAGGGCACTCCACAAACTATCTTCCAGCGGATTATTGCCAAGCCTGAGGCCAAAGCGTGCGCCACGAATTATATGGGGCGCTTGGCTCATCGATTCTGTGCCGCCTACTAACACGCACTGTGCCTCGCCAAGGGCAAGCTGCTCAGCGCCTTGGATGATCGCCTGGAAACCTGATCCGCACAGGCGATTGACGGTGAGGGCGGGCACCGCTTGTGGTAGCTCTGCACGAAGCCCAATATGACGCGCGAGATAGATGGCATCTGTCGATGTTTGGATGACGTTGCCGAAGATCACGTGGTCGATCTGATTGGTCTTAACGCCTGCTTGCATGATTGCAGCTTGAGCCGCATGTACTCCAAGATCGGTTGCCGATGCGCTTTTGAGCGCACCGCCGAAGGTGCCAAAAGGCGTGCGTTTAGCGGATAAGAATACAATTTCTTCGTTGGTAAAGCTCTTCATTTGGTGGCCCTGTCTAGTCGAAAGCAATTTTGTCATGTAGCAGAAATTCCCAACATGCTCAACCACATCGATAGAAATCACAATCCGATCATGGTCGACGTCAGTGCAAAAGATGTTACCGACAGATTTGCCCAAGCGCATGCAGTGGTGCGGCTGCCCGCGGAGGTGTTGACGCTTGCGCGCGACGGCGAGATTTTTGGCAAAAAGGGGCCAGTTTTGCAAACTGCGCGCATTGCAGGGATCATGGCTGCCAAGAAAACCAGTGCGCTGATTCCGTTTTGTCATCCGCTGGGTCTAGAAGACTGTAGGCTGGAAGCGCGCATCGTCGATGACCAGATTTTGCTTGAAGCAAGTGTGCGTGCAAATGGAAAGACTGGCGTTGAGATGGAAGCGCTTACTGCGGTGAGTGTTGCAGCGCTTACTATCTACGATATGTGTAAGGCCGTGTCGCATCACATTGTGATTGGCGAGATCAAACTCTTGGAAAAGACGGGTGGTAAAAGTGATTTCAAAGCCTGAACTGTTCGGCCTCGCGCTTTGTGGTGGTAAAAGCGCGCGGATGAAAACGCCAAAGGCTGAAATCGATTATCACGGCATGCCACAATGGCAGCACGCTCTCGCGCTGCTTTCACGTCACTGCGCCAAGGCTTTTTTATCCGTGTCACCTTATTGGCGGCCCGCTGATATGCATGTGCCTCAGATCCCTGATCGCTTTGAACAGTCTTTTGGCCCTTTGACGGGTATATTGTCGGCGATGAGAACGCATCCAAGTGTAGCGTGGTTGGTGATTGGCGTGGACATGCCTTTCATGGATGATGACGCAATACGCGCGCTTATTCACAATCGTGACGCAGATCGGCTTGTGAGCGCTTTCTGCCACGTCGACAAAATGGTAGAACCTCTGTGCGCGATTTACGAGCCAAGTGTATTGTCAACGCTGCTCGAATTCTGGGCCGCAGGCACGCATTGTCCCCGGTCGATTTTGCGTACCATCGGTGCGCATTTGATTGTTGCGCACAATGATCGATGGCTGCAGAATGTGAATCACATTGAGGAACGCGAAGAAGCAAAACTCAGCTGCTCTGCAAAAAAGACCGTCCAAATTACCTATTTCGCCCAGCTCCGTGAGCAAAGGGGATGCTCGAGCGAGATTCTGGAAACAGCGATGCGATCCTTGCGCGAGCTTTATAGTGAGCTGCAAACGAAGCATGAGTTTTCGCTGAAGCCAGAGCATATGCGTGTGGCAGTGAGCGACAGATTTGTTGATTGGAACACGCAGATGCAATCCGGCGATCACATTGTATTTGTGCCGCCAGTGGCGGGTGGGTGAAAGGGTGCAATTTTCTGTCTCGGCCGAACCGTTAGACTGTGCAACCTACGGGCGTTTGATGATCAATGCGCATGCCGGCGCACTGGTGAGTTTCGAAGGCCGTGTGCGCAGCATCAATCATGGCCGCGATGTGGTGGGGCTGTTTTACGAAGCCCACGAGCGCCTGGCCCAAGTTGAGTTTTCTCAAATTGTTGAGGAGACCAAGAATCAATTTGGCATCATAGATATGCGGGCGGTGCACCGCGTCGGCCACTTATCTGTCGGCGAGTCTGGCGTGTGGCTCGGCGTTTTGGCTGAGCATCGCCAGGAGGCATTTTTAGCATCTGCTTTCGCAATGCGTGAGTTGAAATCGAGACTCCCGATTTGGAAAAAAGAGAGTTATGCCGATGGGACCCACCGATGGGTGGACGAGGCCTGCGGATGTGTGTGAATACGCCGTTGATTGACATCGACAGTGCATGGCAATTGGTGCGGGAGCATGCCAAGCGACTCTTGCCCATCACGCTTTCGGTGGATGAGGCCCAAGGATTAACGCTGGCTGAGCCAATTTTTGCTCCTATTCATTTGCCGCCCTTTGATAATTCGGCTGTGGACGGCTTTGCCGTTCGATCCACGGATCTTGCCAGCGCAACGAAGGCCTACCCAATACAACTTCGTTTGGCGTATACGCTTGCTGCAGGTCAGACTGCTCCCGCAGCATTCTCCCCTCATACCACTGTTCACATTATGACGGGTGCACCAATTCCGGATGGATTTGATGCGGTTGTGATGCAGGAACACGTCACTCCAGATGAGAACTCAGTTTGTTTTCACGATGAGATTTCGAGGAAACAGAACATTCGCTTTGCGGGAGAGGATGTGCGTGCTGACGCTCAAGTGCTGTCGCGCGGAACGCGTATCAACGCAAACCACATCGGTCTTTTGCACGCGCTTGGCATTTCACAAGTGAAGGTCTATCCCCGGCCAAGAGTAGCCATCATTGCGACTGGCTCCGAACTTGTCTTGCCGGGGCAGCAGCTTTCCGGTGGGCAAGTTTATTATTGCAACGGAGCGATGCTAGAAGCCTTGATCAAGGACGCTGGTGGGCAAGTCGTATCCGCCCTGCACGTGCAGGATGACTTCGCCAAAACCAAGCATGCGATAGAACAGGGACTCAGTATGGCCGATGTTGTGATCACGGTTGGCGGGATTTCGGTCGGAAAATATGATTTCGCGGGTGCAGCGTTTCAGGCGCTTGGTGTCATGCAGGTCTTTTATCAAGGCGCTTGGCGGCCGGGCAAACCCTTGTTTTTTGGCCGAGCTGAGCCCAGTAAGCTTGTGTTTGGCGTTCCAGGCAATCCGGTGGCATGTTATGTGATGGGCCATACCTTTGTAACCATGGCGTTACACTGCATGATGGGCCGTCATAGCGAGTTGGCCTGGCGTATTGGCAAGCTCGTCGACGGTTTTCAAAAGAAGTTGGGGTTTGCAGCTTTTGCTCGGTGCACTGCAGACGACAATGGGACTATCAAGATTCTTCCGGGGCAGGGCTCTCACGAACTTGGCACGTTGGCCGCTGCTAATGCACTATGCCTTTTGCCAGCCGACCAGGAAACACTGTACGAAGGGCAGCTCGTAAAATATCTTCACTTTCCTCAAAGTGTGTAATTGACTTCGCAGTTGCAAATCGTATTGTTCGATCTTGCAAATATGGGAAAGGTGAAGCCATGAGAAAATCAATTTATTATATCCACATATTAATTGTACTATGCTCGGTTTTTATTTCGGCTGGTTTCCAGTGCCAGAGCGTGAGTCTAAGTGAACGCAACGCCGCTCTGAGCGCAAACCTGTCGAAGGAGGAACAAGTGCTGCTCGATTGGTATATTGGTCTTAGCCAACAACAGTGCATGAATCCGCAGGCAGTCTTGGCGTCGGCGCGCTCTTACAATATACCTGAGGGCATGTCGAAACTTCTCGGAAGCTTTGAAGCAAGTGACAGAGTGGAGTGTTTGGGGCAACTTGCGCGATTGGAAAATGATGGTCGCATATGGATTTACATGACGCAAAGAGCGTCTGGCAAAGCAGCAGCCTTTAAGCAGTTCATGTCATGCATCGCCGGGCAAGAGGGCTATTATTCATTCAGAAATGAATCAGCAAGTGTCCTTGTCAAGCACGGCTTTGGTTGTGCCGAGGCGCATTTTCCTGATTGGCGCACATCTATGTGAAAATGAATGCGGTTTTGTCTTGTCGCTCTCATGATTTTGCTCGCTGTGGAACCTTTTGCCAAGGCGAGCGGTGAGGCAGCGATCTGGGATGAATCTATTGAAAAAAAAGGCGATGCCACTGTGGAGATTGCGGGGGTGCATGCTTTCCCGCGAAAGAGCGTGGTCGACCGGATTCACGCAAGCATAAAAGGTAAAAATATCAGCGAGCTCTTGCTCGAGCAAGTGAAATACCGCATCGCGTCTTTTTATCAGGAAAATGGTTTTATTCACGCCCGTGTTGAGGCGTCAGTTCTGAATAGCCATCTTTCTGTTCGCATTCATGAGGGCAATCAGGTTGTTGTCGACCAAATTCTGCTAACGGGGATGCGGCAGGTTTCTGAACAGGAAGTGCGGGAGGAAGTTTGGCGTAGCCTCGCATCAATTGAGCAGAGCCAAGGGCTGTTTAGGCCTATTGATCATGGAGACATAGATGATCTGATGGTTGGTAGGCAATTCGGCGCACACGATCATGAAGAAGTTTTTTTATCAGACGGATCGATATCGCTACAAGCCCAATTGATGCCGCTCAATCAGCGAGCGTTCGAGGATGTTGCGCCTGCGTTGCAGGATTTTTATCATAACCTTGGCTATCTTCACGCTGAGGTTTCACCTCCACGCATTTCTTTTTCCGACGATGGGCTGTTTGCGCGGGTTGTCTACGCCATCTCGGAAGGTAGGAGAGTTCTCATCGCGCGAGTCGAAGGTCTGCCGGAACAGGGCGACATTGCGATTGGTGCGCCGGTCGATTTGAGAAAATTTGAAGAGCTACGCCACCAGGCAGAGCAAAAATTGTGGAATGAGGGCTATCCCTTTGCGCGTGTGAAAGTGGAAATGAAGGAGCACGAAGATACTGCACGTGCGGATATTTTTTTTGAAACCACAGCCGGTCCTTTGGTACACGTCGATGAGATCGTGATCTCCGGAAACGTGAAGACGCGAACGAAGATAATTATGCAGCGCCTGGCACTATCTCAGGGCGATATCGTGAGCGTCAATAAGATGGCGGAGTCGAGGGCGCGCTTACTTGAAACAGATCTGTTTAGTCGCGTTGATGTCTCGCTTGATGAGGAAGCAGTTCGAGGGAACATCGGGCGCCTTCTTATCCATGTGGAAGAGCGTAAACCTGCCACAATAGAACTTGGGTTTGGCGCATCTCTAGAGGACGGTCCGCGTTTGATCGCAGCGTTTGATTATCGCAATCTCTTTGGCCTGGCACTGGCATTGCGCACGCGATTGCAGATTAATTATCCAGCTCTCTTTTACCAGATACCCTTCTTTTACCCGCAAAACACTGCCCAATTTTTGGAAAATAAATTCGCGGACGAGCCACCTGCGTTACGTGCGCTACTCTTCTTTGAGGGCAAAGGACTTGTCTCTTTAGAGTATCCAGATATTTTCGGGTCATATAAGAAAAACAGTGGCAAGATAGATTTTGCGGTCCAGCGCGATATTCGTCCAGCATTTAATTTGAATAAGTTCTCGACGCAGATGAGCTTTGGCTTTTCCCCTCGGACATGGGTCAAGCTTACGCCTTCAGCTGAGGTCGAATATGCCAATTTTGATTGCGATCCGACGCAAATTATTGATGGTTCAACCTGCTTTGATCAATCCAATATTTTGACGCGGCGTCTCGACTCGGGCGTCGTCAAACAGGTCACACTACAGTTTCTTTCTTCGTTTGATAGCCGGGGCGACAATGTTGGAGCAGGCAACAAGACAGCAGTTTTTGGATCTCTTTCTGCTGATCTTGGGGTAGGCACTGCGGATCTTGTAGGAAACGCAAATCACTCTGTCCCAATCAATTACGCAAAAGTAGTCGCGAGCATCAACGGGCTTTTGCCGTTTGCAAAGGACACAGCCTTTGTCTTTAACCTGCGCGCAGGCAATATTTTTTCCCTAGCAGACGGGAACTATGTGCCATTGTTTAAGAGGTTCTATTTAGGTGGAACCAACAGCATCCGGGGTTTCAGCGAAGATGAAATTTTGCCCGCAGACGACACGGGATGGCCGGGATACCGTACTTACCCGTTCAATCTCGAACAGGCGAGTAATTACCCGCCGAGCCTCGGTGGGAACTTTGTGGCCAATTTAAGAAGCGAGGTGCGATTTTTTATCACAAAGAACTTAGCTGCCGCCACATTTGTCGATGTTGGAGAGTTACTGATTGATCCAGGTCACTTTTCCTTCGAAACGATGGCGATGGGATCGGGTTTTGGCATTCGTTACCAGACACCCATTGGCGCTCTTATGCTTGACCTCGGTATTCGGCTATTTGATGGCAATCGTAGGACATTTTTCTCTTTGAGTGACCGCTTAGGTTTGCACTTTTCGATTGGCCAAACCTAGATCTAGCTGAAGCAGGGGAGGCAGTACTTTAGCAAGTTCCTCCCGGATGGCCGCTACATGAAAAGGCTTCACCAGTAGACCTTGAATGCCTATTCTTTCAGCCTCAGCAATTTTGCCTTGGCTTGGGTCGCCAGTTATCACGATGATCGGATAGTCATGGCCGAAATCACGGAGCCTTTTCAGTGTCTCAAGACCATTCATTTTTGGCATATTCAAATCAAGCAAAATGGCATCTGGTCGTTTTTCCTCTACCTGTTCAATGCACTCTTCTCCATCTAACGCCTCTACCACGGAATATCCGCTCATGGACAGGTAAGAGGCAATCATATCGCGCAAAAACGGCTCATCGTCACATATTATTATGTATCCAGACACATGCCCACCCTAAAGGACAATTGTATCATTATTTTTGTTTGGTGGTCTAGATATGGTGTTCAGATTTTAGCCATTCAAGGGTGGGTTCCAACGTCTGGCGAGCATTGCGAAAGCGAATCCCGAGTTCTCTTGCGGCCTTGCTGTTGTCCATCATCCAATAGCGTGTCGCATAGGGGATGACCGCTGGGTTAATGGGGAAAGGCAGGCTTAGGCTGCTGGCCAATGCTCCTGCCGATTGGAGGGTCCAATTGGGCACTTGAAGAATGCGCTTTTGTTTTTGCTTCAGGAGCTCCAGCGTGAGTTTTGCTAAGTCGCGTACCGTGAGGTTATCGCCACCGAGAATATAGCGCTCCCCTGGCTGCCCCTGTTTCATGGCTGCAATGATGCCATCTGCCACATCATCTACGTGCACGACGCTGGTGCCACCTTGGCAGGTCAGCACGGGGGAGCTCTTTGCAAAGTCCACCAGGTTGCCTGCTGTCACTAGCCCTGTGTCGTTTGGCCCATAGACCTCACCGGGGTTTACGATGACCACGGGCAGTCCCTTGCTGTAGGCTTTGAGACATTGTTGTTCTGCCGCAATTTTTGCCCTGGAATAAGTGAACTTCTTTAAGTTGAGCGTGCAAGGGCTATTTTCGTTTTGAATTTCTGCCGTTTTTGTCCCATTGATTGCAGCGACGGAGCTCACAAAGACCGTACGCAAATTACCCAAAAAGCAAGCTGTATCGATCACATGGCGACTGCCCTTGACGACGACCTCTTCCATCAGTGGCGAGTTGATATCTTTCCAGTTCGAGAGGCCTGCCAAATGTACCACCGCATCACATCCAAACATGCTGTCTTGGATGGTGTTCTTATCGCGCACATCGCCAGTTGCGCGTTCGTATGGTAGCCCCTTGATGCGTGTGAAGTCGCTCTTTTTTCTGAGAAGGCAGCGCACCTGGTAACCCTGTTCGAGCAATTTGCGGACAACGACGGATCCGATGAATCCGTTGCCACCGGTTACAAAGACGCGCATGGGGAGCACTCCTCTTTCTCAAGCTGTTGTCGCACTTTAACGACTGTTCGTTCAATTTGTTCATCAGTATGACATGACGTGATAAAAAAGCGAAGACGTGACAGGCTATCCTCGACGGCAGGATAAATAATCGGTCGAACGTTTATACCTTGCTCGAGTAGACGTTCTGCGAGAGCCAGTGTTCGCATCGAATTACCAATAATGACGGGAATGACCGCGGATTCATGCGACATGCCAGTATTGAGGCCTGCCTGTTTTGCAAGCCTTAAAAACTGTGCTGCGTTGTCGTGCAGCTTTTTGACTCGCCATGGTTCTTGTTCGAGCGTCTCCAGTGCTGCAAGCGCTGCAGCCGCATTTGGAGGAGACATGCCGACGCTGTACACAAAGCCAGGTGAGTTATAACGCAAGAGATCAATCACCTCTTTGCACCCTGCAATATATCCGCCGCAACTTGCAAGCGATTTGCTGAGCGTGCCCATGAGTAAGTCAACATCGGAGGGTATGGCACCGAAGTGCTCAACAATACCTCGGCCACTCTTGCCCAAAGTACCAATGGAGTGGGCCTCATCGATCATCAGGAACGTCTGGTGTTTTTTCTTGAGCTCGAGGCACTTCCTCAAGTCTGGGATGTCGCCATCCATGCTGTAAACGCCTTCGATGACAATGAGTGCGCGGCGATGGAGATGCCGGTTTTGCGTCAAAATAGAGTCGAGAGCCTGCAAGTCATTGTGTGGAAAGGGCATTGTCTTTGCCTGAGAGAGCATGCAACCTTGCAGGATACTGTTGTGGCTCAGCGAATCATAAACGATGAGATCATCGGCGCCGAACAGACAGGCAATTGTGCTGACGTTGGTGGCATGGCCGCTGACGTAGACGACAGCGTCTTCCATCCCGACGAACGAAGCGATTTTCTTCTCAAGCGCGATGTGCAGCGGGCGCTCGCCAGAGACGAGTCGACTGGCCGACACAGTGGTCCCATAACGTTCAATGGCTTCTTTAGCAGCATGAGAAACAATGGGGTGTCCGGCGAGCCCCACGTAGTTGTAGTTAGAAAAGTTAACCAGCGTCTTGCCATTGACGATGGTGGTGTCTCGAACCAAGCCTTCATGCGCCGTGAAAAAAGGGTTTTTGAGGCCAGCGGCACGAAGACCATCGAACTGTGCTCTTAGGGCGGCGTATTCGGGAAAGTCTTTAAAACTATTTTGTGCGCTGTGTGGTGGTGATGGAGGGTCAACAAATTGCTGGCTGCGCAAGAACGCTCTTAGGGTGCCAAATGCTTGATGCACATCGAGCATGTTTGCCGGCAACTTTTGGCCTACCATTTTTTCGAGCGCTCCGTGCAGCTCATGACGCATGAGGGAATCCAGCCCATAAGCTGTAAGAGCATCGCTGTCATGGATAATGGTGGATGCTGGAAGTCCGAGGACCTTGCGCACCAGCCGATTTAGGTCATCGTCGCGCGATTCGCTTTTAACTGCAGGGAGCTTTTTATTTCGCCACAGCTTTGCAGTGTCGAGCGTTCCCTTGAGGAACATGTCCTTGGCTGCGTGTCGTTGGATTTTTCCACTGGAAGTCTTCGGGATGGATTTCGCTTTCAGAAGCGCAACGGATTCCACGCGAATATCGTGATGCGCCGAGATTGCTTCTGATATAGCAGCAAACGTTTTGCTGAGCTCTGCCTTCGATTTATCTCTTTTGACTTCGCAGGTTACAACCAGTTCTTCAGAACCATGTTCATCGATAGAGAACGCCGCGACACATCCTGGGCGAACATTGTCGTGACATTCCTCGACTGTTTTCTCAATATCTTGGGGATAATGATTGCGTCCTCGAATAATAATTAAATCTTTCTGTCGGCCTGTCACATACAATTCGCCGGCGTTTAAAAAGCCGAGATCGCCGGTTCGGAGAAATGGACCTTCACCATTTTCTAGGTGTGCGCCGAAAGTTTCTGCGGTTTTTTTAGGGTGGTTGAAATAGCCCTGTGCGACGCTGTCATGCGTAACCCAAATCTCACCAATTTGGCCCTCGATGCAAGGCATCCTCGTTTGTGGATGAACAATGCATACGCGCTGCGCAATATGGATGTTGCCCGAACTTGCAAGTCTTTGCCGCCGACTTGTGTTTGCTGTGGCCACTTTCGCAATGCCGTGCTCGAGAGACTCTGCGTCAACCGACAGGGTACTGTAGTTCCCGCTCGTGCCCTTGCCACACACATAGAGCGTTGCTTCGGCGAGGCCATAGCATGGGAAAAAGGTTTCTTTACGGAACCCACACTGTGCAAAATGATCGGCAAACCGCTCCATGGTTTCTGGCCGAATAGGCTCGGCGCCATTTGCAGCCATGCGCCATTGGCTTAAATCGAGCGTATCTCTCTCCTGCGGAGTGACACGCCTGACACACAAGTCATACGCAAAGTTGGGACCTGCACTGACGCTCGCACGTTTTTTGGACATCACTTTCAACCAAGAAAACGGGTCACTGAGAAAAGTCAGCGGAGACATGAGCGTCATGGTGAACTTGGAATAGATGGGCTGCAAGATGCCACCAATGAGCCCCATGTCGTGGTAGGGCGGCAACCACGACACACCTGCTAGATGTTTAATGTCGGTGAGTGAATTGGCAATCACAACCATGTTGCTGAGAAGGTTGCCATGGGTGAGCATCACTCCGCGTGGCGCGGAGGTTGATCCGGAGGTGTATTGTAGGAAAGCCAGTGAAGCGCGTGATAACTTTGGCTCCTTCCAGCTGACGCTATTTTCGGTCGGGATCATGTCTGTAGAGACCCAGGTGACGTCATCTCCCTGCGGATCGCCAGCAAACATGTTTTTGCCAAGCGCTTCAATGTTAGATGTCGACATGATCACTTTCGCTTGGCTATCGTGCATAATGTTTAAGAGACGGGGTAACGTGCGATTGAGGCGATGGGGGTCGGGCGGATAGGCTGGTACCGCGACTACGCCAGCATAAAGGCAACCCAGAAACGCAGTGACATAGTCTAGGCTGGGCATGTAGAGTAAGAGCGCGCGCTCACCAGATAGCTTCATATCTTGCAAGACAGCAGCAATGGCTTTTGCTCGCCGATCTAGTTCACTGTAAGTGATGGATAATTCTTCATCGTCGCTCACAAAAAAATTGAAAGCCGTCCCTTCTGGCTGCTTTTCGGCGCGGTCAACCGTGAGATGGACCAATGAACTAAACTCGACACCCGACATGCCTGTGCTCCATGCTGTCGGGAGATGATATTCCGCCTTCTAGGCAAATCGCTAGCGAAGGGCGATTATTTTTTGGCTGGTTGCGAAGGGGTTCATGTTATCCAGTAAGAAGGAGAACCAAACCGATGCGCTGGAATCACTACATTTCCTATTTTTTCGGCGGAGCCTTTCTCGCCAACGCCATTCCTCACTTTGTGAGCGGAATTACCGGGCACCCATTCCAAAGCCCATTCGCCGCTCCACCGGGTGAAGGGCTCTCTTCTTCGATGGTGAATGTGCTCTGGGGTGCATTTAACATTATCGTTGGATACTTGCTTGTGTGCCGTGTGGGAGCTTTCGATTTGCGCCGAACGCGGCATGTGCTTGTCGCTGGGATTGGTGCCTTGCTCATGTCGGTCATGCTGGCACACCACTTTGGGCTTTTTCACGGTGGGCTTATCTAGCCGCCATATCCATCAAAAGCGGCGCTGGCGCAAAGCGCTCACCAAATTTATTGCGTAGCGCTTCAAGCTCGCTGAGCATGTGTTTTGCGCCAATTTTGTCCAGATAACGAAATGGCCCACCCAGAAATGGCGGAAAGCCAAGTCCAAACACCGCCCCTACATCACCATCTTCAGGGCTTTGCAGAATATTCTCCTGCAAACAATAAACAGCCTCGTTGATCATGCGCAACACGATCCGAGATTGAATCTCTTCTCGCTTGCTCACTGTCTTCGACGGCTGGCGATGCTTGAGCAAAATGAGCTGAACTTCCGTATTAATTTTCTTATGCTTCGCGTCTTTGTCGTAAACGTAAAAGCCGCGTTTGGTTTTGCGTCCGAGGATATTGCGGCGAAGAAGTTCTTCCATTGCCTCCCATTTCGCGCCAGTCATTCTTGCGCCGAAGAATGCCGTGAGCGCTTTGGCAACGTGACCAGCGACGTCGATACCAACTTCGTCCATCAAGGTGATGGGACCCACGGGAAAACCAAAAGATTGAAAAGTTTGATCGATTTCTTTGAGAGGGACACCCTCGAGCGCGAGCACGATGGCCTCGTCCATCACCGGTGCGAGAATACGCGATGTATAGAAGCCGGGTCCATCGTTGACCACGATCATGGTCTTGCCTTGCTGAAAGCCTATCTCTGTAGCGATCGCAAGCGTGCGTGCGGAAGTTTCTTTGGTTCGCACAATTTCAAGCAACGGCATTTTGGGCACGGGCGAAAAATAGTGCATGCCGATGATCTGTGATTTGCGCGTGCTGTGCTCTGCAATAGACGAAATAGGCAGCGCTGACGTATTTGACGCAAAGACGCAGTCATCTTTGAGATGGGGCTCAAGCTCGCGAAGTAATTTTTGCTTAAGCTTCAAGTCTTCAAAAATCGCTTCGATGACAACATCACATTTACCAAAATGAGAGAAATCTGTTTCGGTATGCAACTTCGAGATCAGCCGCTGATTCTGAACAGCATCCCAGATCTGCTTCTCGCTGCGGATAAGCATGTCTTCTTTGACATCGTGTAAGATCACGTCGTAGCCGTGCTGCAAGCTTACCTGGGCAATACCAGCGCCCATAAATCCCGCCCCAATGACACCGACATGGGACGGCTTATCGTCTTTGAGATTCGACTTCTTGTGGCTGCTTTGTAAAAAGAACAGGCGAATGAGATTTTGCGCAACATTAGTTTGCAGCAATGCACCAAATTGTTTTGCCTCGACGCGAAGGCCAGCCGGAAGTCCTCGGGCGAGGCCAACGCTAACAGCGTCTAAAATCGCTTCTGGAGCAGGATAGTGCCCACCCGATTTCTGCAGTGCTTGTTTTTTGGCCTGCGCCAAAATGATCTGACGCAACGGGGTGAGAAGTTCAAGCTTTTGTATGAAAGACAGTGCACGCGGATGACGTTTTGCAAGTACCTGTTTTGTTGCGAGAACAGCAGTGTTCGCAAAACCGTCCGTGACGACCACGCTATCGATAAGGCCAAGCCGCTTCGCCTCAACCGCACGCACGCGTTTTCCGGTCAGCAGCATGTGTAGCGCCGGCGGAAGCCCAATCAGTCGCGGGAGCCGTTGTGTGCCGCCAGCTGCAGGCAACACACCAAGGCTGACCTCGGGCAGGCCAAATATGGTTTGTGGATCATCGGTAGCAATCCGATAATGGCACGCCAGCGCAAGCTCGAGGCCGCCCCCGAGGCAGGAGCCATGAATGGCCGCCACGCAAAGCTTGGGACTGTTGGCAATCTTATCCATGAGGGTTTGCGCGAAACGGCTGAGTTCCTCTCCCTCTTTTGCATTGCGAAAGGACTGAAACTCTTCGATATCAGCGCCTGCAATAAAATTATTCGGCTTTCTCGAGATGAAAATAGCTGCCTTGAGAGCGGGATCTCCCTCAATCTGGGCAAGCATTTTCTGCCATTCGGCAGCAGCTTGTTGGCTCAGCGTATTCACTTTGTTGGTCGGGTGATCGATCCAAACAATGCCGATGTCATCTCGGTGCTCTAACGTTAAATAGTTGTTCACGGTCGTTCCAATAAGATCGCTGATCCAAGCCCACCAGCTGCACAGCCCGACACGACGGCAAAACGGCCATTTTCTGCCTCAAGTCGCTTTGCAGCAGTGAGCAGCAAGCGTCCACCTGTTGCGCCAAAAGGATGCCCAAGCGACAAAGAGCCGCCCCAAAGATTCAACTTGTCCATAGGGATTTCGCCTATGGTCGGCGCGAGGAACTTGAGGTTGGCAAGGACTTGTGCGGCAAACGCCTCGTGAAGCTCCCAAACATCAATGTCTGCGACTTTTAGGCCGTTTCGTTCAAGCAAAGACGGAATGGTACGAGCCGGGCCGAACAGAAGTTCATGCAAGGGATCGCTTGCTGCATAAACATAATCAATGAGATGGGCCAAGGGCTTTTGTGAGAGCTTTTGGCAAAGTGCATCCGACATGAGCAATACCGCGCTTGCCCCATCGGTAAAGAAAGATGAGCTGGCTGCTGTGACAACGCCAAACTCTGCGTCGAACGCAGGTTTGAGCTTGGCCAAATCCGCGGATGTGGAGTTGGGACGTGGACCATCGTCGCGGGAGACTTTATGAAAATGCGGTGGCACATCGACAGCGACGACATCGATATCATATTTGCCCTCTGACCACGCTTTGCCCGCGAGCGCATGGCTCCGTTGTGCAAAGCGATCGCTTTCTTCTCGAGAGATGCCAAGCTGTTTGGCCATTCTTTCGCAACCCTGGCCCATTGTTTCGTTGGTCGAAAATTCGGTTGGCGAGGGAAAATCTAAGCGTAAATCTGCAAGCGAAAGGGTGCGCAAGAGTCTGAGATAATCTCCTACGCCTTTGGCTTTTGACGCTTTGGCAAGCGCCATGCGCACACGTCGTGAAACACGGATAGGTGGATCGGAAAACGTTTCGCATCCTCCCGCAATTCCTACCTCGATATGCCGAAGGCGGATCATGTCGGCGATGGACGTTGCCGCCATGTTGGATGAAATGCACGCCATGGTCACAGTATGAGCGGGAACAGTGTTAGGCAACGCGCTTGAGAGTACGACCTCGCGCGCAACGTTCGAGGTGCGCGGGTCAGAGATCACAGTGCCCATCGCAAGTGCCTGTACAATGTCCGCTTTCAGTCCCGTTTTGTCGAGCAATGCATTGACGGCAAAGCGGCCCAGCTCATAAGATATGAGGGTCGCAAATGCGCCATTGCTCTTGATAAACGGTGTCCTACAACCGCCGACAATTGCCGGAGCAGATCTCGTCCCTTTGTCGGATGTGGAGTGTCTAGTCATGGTGCCATGATGCTCCAATGGAGATAACCAACAAACCAATTTTCAACGAAAGTGAAGAGGAGAATAGTTGGATTGTCGCCGCGATGCAAGGCGACAAGAGTGCCTTTTCACAATTATATCTTCGCCATTCGGGTCAAGTCCACGCTTTTTGCATGCGCATGCTGCAGGGAAAAGCCGATGTAGAAGATGCCGTCCAGCAGGTGTTTTTAGAGGCGTGGCGTTCGCTTTGTCGCTTTGAAAGACGCTCCATGTTTTCGACCTGGTTGATCAAAATTGCCATTCACACTTGTTTGAGCTTTCATCGCAAGACTGGTCGCATGGTTCTTGCCCAGGAAGACGACAGCCAAATCTATGAACATGCCACAGAGGTCTTGTGGGGTACGGCACAGAGCGCACCGGACGAGCAAATATGGTCGGCGATTCGGCGCAGAACGGTCTGGAAACTGGTGAATCGGATGACCAAGAAGAAGCAGTTGGTGCTCATTCTATCTGATATGCAGGGCATGACGGCACCAGAAATATCAAACGTTTTGGGTATTCCCGACGCCACGGTGCGCACGCGCCTGTTCCATGCGCGACGTGAGCTTGCGACGCACATCAAGCGGAATCTCTATTACCGACAAGTCTTGGTTCCAGAGCCTTCAAACAGCAGGAGGATGTCGGCTTAAGGTTATAAAAAGACACATAAATTCAGTTGGTTAGCATGCTAAAATGGGCCTCGCCAAGGTGAAACTGTTGTGGTACCATCACCCACTATTTGCCTTTGCATAGGGCCACAGCTGGGTTATCGGGACTTAAGGGGTAATTTTAAATGGCGACGTTTAAAGTAGGAGATAAAGTTGTCTATCCAGCACACGGTGTTGCCGAAGTAGTTTCCATTGAAAAGCGGGATATCGGTGGCGACCTACAAATGTTTTACATGCTGAAAATTATGGAAAATGGAATGCGCGTCATGGTTCCAATGACCAACGTTGATCAGGTAGGCATGCGAGAAATTGTATCGAGCGATGAGGCCGACAAAGTATTTGATGTGTTAAAGAAACGCGAAAAGATGATGGAGTCCACCACGTGGAATCGTCGACATCGCGAATATATGGATAAGATTAAAACTGGTTCTGTGTTTGAAGTAGCGAAGGTGTTGCGCGATCTCTATGTATTGAAGGGCGACAAAGAGTTGAGCTTCGGTGAGCGCAAGATGCTCGATACGGCTCGTTCTTTGCTGGTACGCGAAATCAGTATTTCAAAGGGTATTACGCAAGAAGAAGTGGAAACGAAGTTCCGCGCAATTTTTCGCTTTTAAGAATACGAGATTTTTGTGAATTGGTATCGCCTGTTTATTTCTGCAGCTCTAGTGGTTGTTTTAGCTTGGGTTTGCTCGCAGCGTATCGATGAGTTGCTCTATCATTTTTCCAATCAGAAAATTCTGCAGCTCGGCGATGTGACTAGGCTGCTCCCGGATGTCAAACTTCCTACGGAGCGATATGTCGAATTGACAGGAGTTATTGGCAACAAAGGTGCTTTAATCACTGGCGTAAGGCCTGGGTCGTTTCGTCTTGGACCAATTCAGGTGCGACATTTGCTCGGAAGCCAGATTTTTATCGAATATGACCAGAATAAATTGAACAGCCAGCTGCCAACATTCTCACGCGTAACGCTAAGCGGGCGCCTGGTAGATTTTGGTCCTAAGAGTGAACTCTGGCAGGTACGAAACTTTTTCTCCGGGCGACTGTCGATGAAAATATCGCCCGATGCCCGTCTTTTGATTGTCGACGAAAAACCCTGGGATATGTGGCGATATCCGCTGCTCTTCTTGCTGTGTGCAGCGCTCGCACTGGGCAGTATTTGGATGGCAATCAGGAAGCTTTAGGGAGTTCTTTGGGCTTATCTGCGCTTTCTGCCTCACCTTCACGGAGTGCGCCTTTGAAGTTGCGGATTGCGGTGCCTAGACCCGAGGCGATGCCGGGCAAGCGCTTGCCTCCGAAGAGTAGTAAAACGATGGCGAAAACAAGAAGCAATTCCCAAGGTCCAATGCCGAACATAGTATCTCCTGCGCGCGATTGTAGGGTGATGTATGCATGAAATTTGTGACTTGCCAACGACCCTATCTTTGGTGAGGGCAGGCGCTGAGATACTTGCCAAGGCAGGGATCACGTCAGCTCGCTTAGATGCAGAGCTCTTGCTTGCACAGGCCATGTCTGTAGAACGGATGTGGCTTTTTTTGCACCCGAAGGAATGCGTTTCTGCTGAAAGCGAAGCAGTGTATTGGAAGCTGATAGAACGTCGACAAAAGCATGAACCGCTCGCATATATTGCTGGAGAGAAGGAGTTCTACGGGTATGCTTTTTGGGTGACTAATGCGGTTCTCATTCCAAGGCCAGACACTGAGGTGGTGGTTGAGAAGGCTCTGATGCTGTTGCCCAAAGATGAGGCGGTTACCGTGGTAGATGTGTGCACGGGATCGGGCTGCATCGCTGCGACCATTGCGCTGGAACGGCAAAACGCCGGGGTGTTTGCAACTGAAATAAGTAGAGATGCGGCAGATATCGCCAGACAAAACATACATCGCCATGGTTTAGAAGAAAGAGTGAACATATATGAAGGGAGTTTACTGGAGGCAATTCTCGCAATGACACCACGACCATTCGTCGATTTGATCATCAGCAATCCTCCCTATATCCGATTTTCGGACTACCTAGAACTTGAACCAACTGTGCGAGACTACGAACCGCAAATCGCATTGGTTGGCGCTGGCGAACATGGCCTCCATTGTCATGCGCAAATCATTAAGGCAGCTAATCTTCTACTCAAACCAGGCGGATATCTCGTTTTGGAAATCGGCTATGATCAGAAAGATGCACTTTCTGCTTTGCCTCGAGATGGATTTTTGAGCCCCACGTTTTTTGAGGACTATGGGCGCAATACGCGGGGCTGCATTTTTAGGAAATGTGATGGATAAATTAATTATTGAAGGCGGTCGTAAACTAGAAGGCACGGTGACTATTTCGGGCAGCAAGAATGCCTCGCTACCAGCGCTTGCAGCGACAATTTTGGCCAATGGCAAAAGTGTGCTGTCGAATGTGCCAGGTCTTGCCGATATCCAAACCATGGAAGCGCTTTTGTCTCATCTTGGCGCTAAAGTTGAAATCGATGGCAATGTCGCAATGGTCGACGCATCTTCCATTCACGATCTCGAAGCACCTTATGAGATCGTGCGAAAAATGCGGGCGTCTTGCTTAGTGCTTGGTCCGTTGCTCGCACGTTTTGGGCGGGCGCGAATCTCCCTGCCAGGTGGCTGTGCCATCGGCGCTCGGCCAATCGATATGCATCTGCATGGGCTTGAGCAGATGGGTGCAAAAGTTTTGCTCGAACATGGATATGTCGATGCTGTTGCGCCAGCGGGCGGGTTGAAAGGCGCAAAAATTGTTTTTGACGTATCGACGGTGACCGGTACCGAGAATCTCATGATGGCAGCGACTCTAGCCAAGGGCACAACGGTGCTCGAAAACGCCGCGCGTGAGCCTGAGGTCGTGGAGCTTGCTGAGGCCCTGATACAGATGGGTGCAAAAATAGCTGGCATAGGCACCAACACTATTCAGGTGGAAGGTGTCTCGAGCTTGCGCCCGATGGAGCATACTGTTGGCCCCGATCGCATTGAATCGGGGACGTTTGTTGCAGCTGCTGCAATTACCGGTGGCGATGTTTTAATTCGGGGCATACGTGCAGATCACCTCGAAGCAGTGATCACACAGTTTGAGAAAATTGGTTGCCAGATTGATGGTGCGAGGCCAACCCACGGCGTGACTGATTTACGGGTCAAAGGGCCTGAGCGCTTGCTTGCTGCTGATATTCGTACCGCTCCTTATCCGGGTTTCCCCACCGATATGCAAGCGCAATTGATGGCCTGTATGGCGGTGGCAGAGGGGACGAGCCACGTCGAGGAAACGATTTGGGAAAACCGCTTTATGCATGCGCTCGAGCTGATGCGTATGGGCGCCGATATTGCATTGCACGGGGGTCTCGCGGTGGTGAAGGGTTCTGCAATATTGAGCGGTGCGCCGGTGATGGCGACCGACTTGCGAGCGTCGGCAAGCTTAGTGCTGGCGGGGCTTCGGGCGCAGGGTACAACAGAAGTCTTGCGCATTTATCATTTGGATCGGGGCTATGATAAGATCGAGCGGAAATTGGCTGCGCTAGGCGCTCAAGTCACCCGCGCAAAACAATAGAACTTCGGATGAGCTTGGTTGCCCACATTTTTAACTACCACAATGCGCGCTACACGCGCTTGCAGTCTGCTTTGCAGTCTGTTGGGGTGCATACGCACATTGTTCAAAACGCGCGGGAAATTAAGCGCGCAGGTTTGCTGGTATTGCCCGATGCGCGGGAAGATGGTGCGCGGTTTCTTGGGCGAGTGACACCAAAAGCAATCGAGGCAGTGGCCTCGCATGTGGACAGGAACAGACCAATTTTAGCGATAGGCGCTGGGATGCTTCTTCTATCGAAGGGCTGCATGTTGCGCCGAACATTTTTCTCGGGTGCAGGTGTTTTTGACGCTCCGGTTTACCGCTTTGAGCAAGAGATGATCGATGCAGAAGGAAGTCCACTGCAGTCGCCGCACATGGGCTTTAGTTTTGTCGTTGGCCTCGACCGTCATCCGGTGATTGGAGCGCAATTCCCCTCAGAGCAGCGTGGTGCTTGGTTTTATTTTCGGCACCGATTGTGTATCGGAGCGCGGGTCACTGCTGCCGAGGTTGCGGTGGCCCATCACGGATTTCCCTTCGCTGGGGCAATTTGGCGAGATAATATTTTTGCGTGTCAGTTTTTACCTGAGTTGAGCGGCGCACTCGGTCTAAACATCTTGCAAGCCTGGTGTAAAAAATCCCAATGACACTTGCACGCCGTCTCATTGCTATTGTGGAAGTCTCAGATGATGCAGAGTCTTGCTTGTCTTTGGCGAAGGATCTTGTTGCTCGCGGTGCGGATGAAATCTGGCTGAAGGCGGGCGAGAATGTTCCGCAAGTGCGCTTTCAAAGAACCATATCGCAAATGCTGTTGTCCGTTTTTGTTCCGGTGGTCGGCCTATGCCGTTCGGGCGGTGACCGGATTGCCGTAGATGTGAGCGAACTCAATTCCTTTGACCCCTTGCAGCAAATTCGGGCGATCGCAGAAGAAATGGGTCAAGATTCCCTCTCTGCCCTCGTGCCGGTCAGTAAAACTGAGACGGGGATGTGGGAGCTGGTTGTGCGCCCCGGCTATATGGGAACTGGCTTAGATGTGATCGGGATGGTTTTTGGCTTAGTCAAAGCGGGTGTCCAGGAAGTGATCTTGGATGGTGCTGTTGATACTGGGTTGCTCAACCTTTTTTATGGCAACCTGCCTGTTCCTCTGGTGACCCTGTGCGGGCAAGCAGATGAAGAACATGTATTGCAAATGTTCTTGTCGGGCGCGGATGCGGTCGCCTTTTACCAAACTGCCTATCTTGAGTCGGATTTCTTTGCTAACACCAAGTCCTTGCTTGTCAAAAATGGTTTTCCGACCAGGCTCACTTAGGGAGAGATGATGTCAATTCAACAGAAAATAAGCGATGATTGGAAGGAGGCGATGAAGGCTCGCGATCCAAAAAAAGACGTGCTCAGCCTTATGCGTACTGAACTAAAAAACAAAGCGATCAACGAGAGAACTGGTGGTGATTCCTCGACGGAGGTCAGTGATCCCATCGCGCTCGACGTGCTCATGAAAATGGCCAAGCAGCGCAGGGAATCGATCGACTCATACAAGACTGCTAACCGGGCCGATCTCGTCGATAAAGAGACGTTTGAGCTGTCGGTGATCGAGTCTTATTTGCCCAAGCAAATGACCGACGAAGAAATTCGCCAAGCAGTGAAAGATGCGATCATATCAGTCCAGGCGACTTCAGCAAAAGATATGGGCAAAGTGATGGGCGCTGTTTTGCCTAAACTGAAGGGCAGGGCAGACGGCGGCAAGGTACAAGCCATTGTGCGCGAGTGTCTAACAGGCGTATGAAGTTTGAAGACGCGATTTCAGAAATTAAGCGTCGGGCCAATATTGCACAAGTGATTGGGCGCTATGTCAAGCTCAAGCAGCGCGGGCTGAATTGGCTTGGCCTTTGCCCATTTCATCAAGAAAAAACCCCGTCGTTTAACGTGCGCCCAGATAAAGGATTTTATAAATGCTTCGGCTGTGGGGCATCGGGTGATGTGTTTAGCTTTATGGAGCAGCACACCGGCCAGCCTTTTGTCGAGGTGGCCAAACAGCTTGCCGAAGAAGTGGGCATCGAGATTAGTTTTAAGCAAAAGACGACGGAAGAACTCACGGTGCAGGTGCAGCAAAAAAAGTTGCAGGAGGCACTCTCGGTTGCGCAAACCTACTTTCAACAGCAGCTTAGACTGCCGCAAAATACCCCTGCTGCGCAGTATTTGCTGAAAGAGCGAAAGCTGCCAGGTCAAACCATAGAGCATTGGCAGCTGGGTTTTGGTGGCACGGATGATTCTTTGCTGATAGCACACTTGAAGCAACAGCAAGTTGACGATCAAACTGCGTTTGATCTCGGTTTGCTACGCGATGGGAGCTATGGCCGCTATGGATTATTTTCTCGGCGCATTACCGTTCCTATTCGTGACGTGCGCGGTCATGTAGTCGGCTTTGGCGGTAGAATATTTGGTTCCGCCGACGATAAAAGGCCCAAGTATGTGAACAGCCCGGCGAGTCCGGTGTATGACAAAAGCGCCATCTTGTTTGGCCTTTTTGAGTCGCTCCCCTTTCTCAAGAATGGTCGACCAGCAGTGATTGTGGAGGGCTATTTTGATGCCATTGCCGTGCATCGCGTTGGCTTTGCTGCCGTTGCGCCGTGTGGAACGAGTTTGACAGAGCAGCACATTGAGGCTCTATCCCGATTGACGAAGAAGATCATCTTGGCGTTCGACCAGGATGATGCGGGAAAAACAGCGCATAAGCGCGCGTTGCTTATGTTGCTTCGGCAGGGTTTTCAGGTGTTTACTATCGAGATGGGAAAAAAAGATCCCGATGCCTTGGTGTGTGCAGGGGGAGCCAATACGCTGAAAGCGCTGCTCACCAAACCTAAAGATGCTCTGCAAGCTTTGATTCTTAGCGCAATGGCTGAAGGATCCGCAGGCATGGCCGCACGCATCGGTGCGCTCGAAGCGCTTGTGCCATATCTTGCATCGGTGCAGAGTCCGCTCGCGATTGGCCAATATGTGCGCTACGCAGCGCGGGTATTTCAAGAAGATGAAAGCACTCTCCGTCGAGAAGTCACCAGACAAAACCCAAAAGTACGCTTTCAGCTGCCCCTCAGCAAAAATAAGCCGCAGAGTCGAGAAAAAGTGGCGTGGAGTTATGCGGAACGTCAGCTACTCTTTGCGGCTGTGCGGCAGCCGCGGGCGGTGATGGCGCTTGAAGAGAGCGCGCTGGCAGAGATGAACCCAGACCTGCGTGCATTTATGACAGAACTTTTGACACTTGTGAGAGGCGGCACGGGTGAATTCGCTGGCGATATCTTGCGCAATGTGCCAGTGGCTAAGGATTCGTCGGTGATCCCGCTTTTGGTGACGGCCCAGGGTGGGCTTTTGGCAATGCCAGCCGGAATAGCCGAAGAAATTGTGCGCGCTTTCAATGCAAAAGTCCTTGCTAAGCGCTATCAAGCAAAGATCGTCGAGAATCGAGAAGATTTGGCATTGGCCGAAGAGCGAGGGGATTTGGGCCAGATGAGAAGCGCCTTGCTCAATCAGTCTACGCAGCTCAAAGAGCTGCGAGATGGTCGGCTACATAAGCCCGCGGCTGAGCCATTTGATTTGGAGTGGGACGAACATACAGAGCGGGCTTGAATATATTGTATCGTAGGCTATATAACAATATTGGCACCGGGTTTGAATACAATTGCAAGTAACCTTACTAAATATAGGCAGTTAGAACCTTTTTGAGGATATGGGCGAATTGTGGCGATGAAACGTGCGAATAAATCAAAAAAAAGTGCATTGAAGCATTCAGTGAAGAAGAAAAGCGTGAAGCCGCAGAAGAAGCGGCAGGTACCCGTGCGCAAAAAGCCTCCCATGAAGAAGGTGCAGGCTAAGCAATTGAAGGCGAAACCAAAATTAAACTTGAAAGTAAAAGAAAAAAAAGCACCAGCGCCGAAGGAAGTTAAAAAGCCCGAGGCCTTGCCAAAAGTCGCGGCAAAAGTTGCAGCTGTTGCTCCTGCTTCAGCTCCAGCTGGTCTTTTTGATAAAAAAGCCATTCAGAAGCTGATCACCAAGGGCAAAGAGAAAGGCCAGCTGAGCTTTGACGAGATCAACGATGGTCTGAGTGCAGAGATCACCAAGATGGAGGATCTCGAGAACGTCATCGCGATTTTAGCGGAAGCCGAGATCGAAATTGTCGACGAGATGAACCGTTTCTTGCCAGAAGGGATGGGCAAGGAAGAAGCCGAGGAGATCTTTGAAGAAGGCCCGGCAGATGAAGAGGCCAGCGTTGAGCTAGCCGATTTCAATAAGGGTAACGATCCGGTACGGCTCTATTTGCGCAAGATGGGTTCGGTGAATTTGCTCACCCGCGAGGGCGAAGTTGAAATTGCCAAGCGTATTGAAGAGGGTGAAAACGAAGTTCTTGATGCGGTGCTTGGTACGCCAATTTGCCTGAGCGAAATTCTGGATTTGGGCGATCGGTTAAAGAAGGGCAAGATTCGCGTCAAGGAGATCGTCAAAGAAAATGAGCCAGGCGAAGATGGGCAGACCATCGAATTTGACGAGCCCAAGGTTACGGAGCGTGCGCTGCGTGTAATCGGCGAGTTGAGTGATCTCCGGCAAATTTTGCTTGAGCAAAACCAAGGTAAGGCAACTGCGGAAGCACAGAAAAAGCAGAGCAAGGTTGTTGAGCACGACGAGCGAATTGGCGAAGTGCAATCAGAGATCATTCACCTGCTGCGTGAGCTTAAGATCAATAAGCGCCAGATCGATCGTATTGTGCAGCGCATCAAAGTGTTGGTGCGGCGTGTCAATAAAGTTGAGTATGAGCTAGCCAATATTGAGCGCCGAACAGCGAAGGCGTCCCATTTTGTTTTGCGCGATATCCGCACGGCGCGCCAGTCGAATGAACAGATGGTGGCACTTGCCAAGAAATGGAATGTGCCGGTTGATATTCTGCAGGAGTGGTACCGCACGATCGTGATGGCGATCCATCGCGTAAAGCGCGTGCAGGAAGAAGCGCAGGTAGATGTGTCACTTTTGCGAGACACCTATCGCCTGATTCAAAAAGGTGAACGCAAAGCGAACCGTGGCAAGGAGCAATTGGTTGAGGCCAATTTGCGTCTCGTCGTGTCTATCGCGAAAAAATATACGAATCGTGGTCTGCAGTTTTTAGACTTGATCCAAGAAGGCAATATTGGCCTCATGAAGGCCGTGGATAAGTTTGAATACAAGCGTGGGTATAAGTTTTCGACTTATGCGACGTGGTGGATTCGTCAGGCGATTACGCGTGCAATCGCGGATCAGGCGCGTACGATTCGTATCCCTGTGCACATGATCGAAACGATCAATAAGCTGGTGCGCACGAGCCGTTACTTGGTGCAAGAGCTGGGTCGTGAGCCGACGCCGGAAGAAATCGCCGAGAAAATGGAACTGCCGGTTGATAAAGTGCGCAAGGTATTGAAGATCGCTAAAGAACCTATTTCGCTTGAGACGCCGATTGGCGACGAAGATGATAGCGGAAGTTCGCTGGGTGACTTCATTGAGGATCGTACGGCAATTAATCCGTCGAATGCGGTGATGCTCATGAATCTGAGTGAGCAAACGCGCAAGGTGCTGGCGACGTTGACGCCGCGTGAAGAGAAAGTGTTGCGCATGCGATTTGGTATTGGTGAGCGATCGGATCATACGCTGGAAGAAGTTGGGCAGGACTTTGAAGTGACGCGAGAGCGTATTCGGCAGATTGAGGCGAAGGCGCTCCGAAAGCTGCGACATCCGTCGCGGGCGAAGAAGCTGTTTGCGTTTAGTGACCCGACGGAAGTGCCGCCTAAGGTGTAATTGGCTCACTTTCTTTTGACCGGGTCTTGTGCTTCGCGATAAATCAATTCACTCTCTCGCCTTAAATGACTTGCGAAATTGGGGCCCGTAGCTCAGCGGTAGAGCATTCGGCTCATAACCGACCGCGCGCAGGTTCGAATCCCGCCGGGCCCACCAGTCTAAATATAGGGAAAGAGAGCAAGCATGAATATTCGCGAGCAGTTGGTTCAGTTGTCTGAATTGGGTCGGTGTGATCTTAAGATCAAAGAATTGCAAGATCAGCGTGTGGTTTTGCAAAAGAAAGCGGAAGAAGCGCAACAACAAGGTGCACAATTCTCTCAACGAGAAGCACAGCTTGCCGCAAAAAACGCTGAGCTTTTGACGCAAAAGAGACAGGTTGATCTGGAGCTTGGGACAGAGCGCGGTAACTTGCGTAAATGGGAAGGCAGGGCAGAGAAGATTCGCGGAGAGCGCGAATATGCGGCGCTCATGTCGGAGATCGGCACGCAAAAGCGAGCGATCACAAACTTTGAAGAGAAGTTGCAGGTGCTGAATAAAGAGTTGGAGATCTCCAATAAAGAGCTTTTGACTGCGCAAAATTCAGCCAAGGAATCTAACCAACGTGCGGAACAAGAGTGGGCCAACGTGCGTGAAGCGCTTGAAGCACTTGAGCAACAGATGAAACAAACGAAGCAGAATCGTGAGGCTCTCTCAAAAAATCTGCCCGCGCCTTTGTTTAAACGTTACGAGCAGATTGCCTCTCGTCGGGCGGGCGTCGGCGTTGCTGTGGTCAGCCGCGAAGTGTGCCAGGCTTGCAGCCGCACCATTCCGCCGGAGTTGTTTATTCGCGTATTCAGAGGCGAGCTAATTGAACAGTGCCCCTCTTGCCAACGCTTCTTAGTCACGGAAGACATGACAAGTGTCACCGCTGAGGTTTCCGAACAATAACGAGGTTGAAGATGCATGCGCTTGCCAAGACGGATCCGGAAATCGCACGTTTGATTCGCAGCGAAATCAAAAGGCAAGTCGAAGGTCTTGAGCTGATTGCGAGCGAAAACTATGTGTCGCCGGCTGTGATGGAAGCTGTCGGCAGCGTTCTTACCAATAAGTATGCCGAAGGTTACCCAGGTCGTCGCTATTATGGCGGCTGCGAATTCCACGATCAAATCGAACGCATTGCCATCGCTAGAGCCAAAGAACTATTTTCAGCAGAGCATGTGAATGTGCAACCCCACTCTGGGGCTACGGCCAACATGGCTGTCTACATGGCTGCGATTCAGCCAGGCGATACTGTGCTGGCCATGCGCCTCGATCACGGCGGTCATTTGACCCACGGCGCGAAAGTTAATTTTTCTGGTAAGCTTTACAATATTGTTGCTTACGGCGTAGATGAGAAAACCGGTCGGATCAACTACGATGAGGTTGAGCGCTTGGCTCTCGAAAGTAAGCCCAAGCTGATTGTTGCGGGTGCGTCGGCATATGCCCGTGTGATCGATTTCCCGAGATTTCAAGACATCGCCAAGAAAGTCGGCGCAAAGTTATTCGTCGATATGGCGCATATCGCAGGATTGGTGGCTGCAGGTCTTCACCCCTCCCCGGTGCCCTATGCAGATTTTGTGACCACGACGACGCATAAGACACTGCGTGGTCCGCGTGGCGGCATGGTGCTTTGTAAAGCCGAACATCAAAAGGCCATCGACAGCATGGTCTTCCCAGGTATTCAGGGCGGGCCTCTGATGCACGTGATCGCCGGTAAGGCCGTGTGTTTTCAAGAAGCTTTGCAACCCGAGTTCAAGGCTTATCAAAACCAAGTTGTCCAGAATGCGAAGGCGCTTGGCGAGCGGCTAACGCATCATGGATTCGATTTGGTATCTGGTGGCACAGACAATCATTTGGTGTTGGTCGACTTGCGCAAACGAGGCATTTCAGGTCAGGATGCCGAGGAGACTTTGGGCAAAGTAGACATGATTGTGAACAAAAATAAGATTCCCTACGATCCCGCACCAGCGACCGTGACCAGTGGCATGCGTCTAGGCACGCCCGCGGTGACAACGCGACACATGGGCACCAGCGAAATGCAGCAGATTGCTGATCTTGTGCATACTTGCTTGAGCGATCGAACAGACCAAAATCTGTCGTCGGTCCGGGAGGCAGTGCATCAGCTGTGTAACCGATTTCCCATTTACCAAAACCTGCTTTAGAGAGGAATATGAAGATGTTAAGCTGTGCAGAATATATATGGCTCGACGGCACTGAACCCACTAAGCAGCTGCGTAGCAAGGCGCGCATCCTGCAGCTCGCAGATTGGCAAAATGTGTCGATCAATGCGTTCCCAGAGTGGGGATATGATGGTTCTTCCACTTACCAGGCGCCAGGGCATCATTCCGACCTCGTCCTGAAGCCTGTGAACTTTGTCTCGGATCCCATTCGTGGCGACGGTAACTTTTTGGTCATGTGTGAAGTGTTTAACCCAGATGGTACGCCGCACAAAACCAATACCCGCGCAGAACTCAGACGCGCTCTTGAGGCGGGCGGCGATGCCGAGGATGTATGGATAGGTTTTGAGCAAGAATACACGCTGTTTCAGGGCGGTCGTCCTTACGGGTGGCCTGAAAAGGGTGTTCCCGGCGCACAAGGACCCTATTATTGTGCCGTGGGAGCTGATCGCGCGTGGGGCCGTGAGCTCGTCGAGGCACATACCTCGGCCTGTCTGGAAGCTGGCCTGATGATCTATGGTATCAATGGCGAAGTGATGCCTGCGCAGTGGGAATTTCAAGTTGGCTATCGCGGTTTTGAAGGCGAAAGCGCGGATCCGCTCAATGTATCGGATCATCTTTGGCTAGCGCGCTGGTTGCTATGTCGCATTGGCGAAGACTTTGACATTTCCGTGAGTCTTGCTCCAAAGCCGATGAAGGGAGACTGGAACGGCGCTGGTGCGCACACCAATATTTCTACCAGAGGCACGCGTGATCCAAAGACCGGGTGGGATGCGATTACGCGATTTGTCGATGCGTTGTCCAAGAATCATCCAGCTCATATCGCCGTATACGGGCACGGCCTAGAAGACAGATTGACTGGTCATCATGAGACTTGCGACATCAACACGTTTAAGATGGGTGAGCGGGATCGTGGAGCGTCGATTCGAATCCCCGATGCTGTTAGCCGAAAGCGTTATGGCTACATTGAAGATCGACGTCCAGGCGCAAATTGTGATCCCTATCAGGTATCGGCCCGGCTCTTGGTGACTTTGGTCGAAGCGAACAAGGGAGTGCAAAAGCCGGCTGGATCGCAGCGCTCGGCAGGCCAAGTGGTCTGATGGAAAATGCCGCCGTCATTGTAAGTCGGGCGCGTACACCAATTGGTAGCTTCCAGGGTAATCTCAGTGGCTTGTCTGCACCAAAGCTTGGTGCGGTGGCCATTCAGGCCGCCTTGCAGCGCGCGGGTGTGAGTCCGGGTGATGTGAACGAAGTGATCATGGGAGAAGTGCTCACTGCTGGCGTTGGTCAAGCACCGGCGCGTCAGGCGTCGATATTTGCCGGCATTCCTACTTCAGTGCCTTGCACGACGGTGAACAAGGTCTGTGGGTCTGGTCTCAAGGCGATTATGATGGCGCGGCAGTCGATTCAACTTGGTGAGGCCAATGTCTGCGTCGCTGGCGGCATGGAATCGATGTCAAACGCGCCCTATCTGCTGCCAACTTTTCGCAAAGGGGCGCGGATGGGGGATCAAACGGCCATTGACTCGATGTTCGCGGATGGACTTTTGGATCCTTATTCATCGTCGCTTATGGGTGTGTTTGCTGAACAATGTGTGAGCAAGTATCACTTTTCTCGTGAGGCACAGGATGCCTACGCGCGAGAAAGTTACAAGCGAGCTTTGGCGGCGCAAAAAGCTGGTTATTTCGCGAACGAGATTGCGCCAGTGCAGACTGATCGCTCTGTGGACGAAGATGAAGAACCGGCTCGCTTTAGCCCAGAAAAGATATCGCTGCTTAAACCTGTTTTTAGCAAAGACGGTACTGTGACCGCGGCGAACGCATCTAAAATCGACGATGCTGCGGCTGCAGTGATAGTGATGTCTGAAGGAGAGGCAAAGCGCCGGGGACTAAAGCCGCTGGCGAAGATTGTCTCCACGGCGACATTTGCCCAAGATCCCGCTTGGTTTACTACTGCGCCGGTCGGTGCTATTCAGCTTGCGCTTAAGAGGGCTGGCATGTCGGTGAGCGATGTGGACTTGTTTGAGATTAACGAGGCCTTTGCAGCGGTAGCAATGGCGGCGATGCAGGAACTTAATCTGAGTCACGACAAGGTTAACGTTTGGGGCGGTGCCATTAGCCTTGGCCATCCCCTTGGTTGCTCGGGCGCGCGCATTGTTGTGACGCTGCTTTCTGCGATGGAAGAACGTGGTGTGCGCGTGGGATGTGCGGCGGTGTGCCTGGGCGGCGGTGAAGCGGTGGCCATGGTGCTATCGAGGGACTAGGCGTGGCGATTCAGAACATTGGCGTTGTGGGCGCAGGCCAGATGGGCGCGGGAATTGCGCAAGTTGCAGCGATGACTGGCTTTCTGGTGCATGTTGTCGATGTGAATGCGTCGGCACTCGAAAAGGGCCGTGCGATGGTCGCGAGCAGTCTGCAGCGCTTTCAGAAAAAAGGTGAGTTGTCTGAACAAGATGTTGCACAGATTCTGGAGCGTATGAGCTGGTCAGAATCGTTAAAAGACTTGTTGGCGACGCAGTTTGTGATTGAGGCTGTTCCAGAAAACGAAAGTCTGAAAAAGAAAATCCTGAGCGAGCTGAATATAGTGCTAGCGCCCGATGTGGTGATTGCGAGCAATACGTCATCGATTTCCATCGCGCGTCTTGGCAAGGCTTCGGGGCGCTCTGAGCGATTCATCGGCATGCATTTTATGAACCCGGTGCCACGGATGAAGTTGGTCGAGATTATTCGCAGCTTAGCGACTTCTGATCAAACCTATCAAATGACGGCAGAACTTGCGCAGAAAATGGGGAAGACGACGACGCTGAGCAAGGATTACCCGGGGTTTGTCGCGAATCGCATATTGATGCCTATGATTAACGAAGCGTTCTTTGCGCTCATGGAAGGTGTGGCGTCGCCAACTGATATTGACATGACGATGAAGCTTGGCACCAATCAACCGATGGGGCCTTTGCAACTTGCTGATTTCATCGGGCTCGATACGTGCCTGGCCATTATGGAAGTGTTGCATAGTGAGCTTGGCGATGGCAAATATCGGCCGTGTCCGTTGCTGAGACAATATGTGGATGCGGGTTGGGTGGGGAAGAAGGTTTTGCAGGGTGTGTATCGCTACGAGGCGGAGAATAATTGAATGACCTTCGAAAATTTGATTGTCGCTGATCGGGGCAAAACCCGCGTAATCACCATCAATCGCCCCCAAGTCATGAATGCGCTCAACAGAAAAACCCTGCTCGAGCTAGAGCAAGCGCTTCTCGAGGCCGATCAGCAATCAAGCCTACGTGCAATTGTGATCACGGGAGCCGGCGAAAAAAGCTTCGTTGCAGGTGCCGACATCTCTGAGATGAAGGGCCTAACGCCAATCGAAGCAGAGCAGCACTCCAAACTCGGCCACCGCGTATTTGACCGAATAGCATGCATGCGCATCCCCGTGATTGCGGCCGTGAACGGCTACGCCCTAGGTGGAGGCCTAGAGCTGGCGCTCGCCTGCGACTTTATCTATGCAAGCGAAAACGCCTCGTTTGGTCTTGTCGAAACAAAACTCGGTCTAATCCCCGGCTTTGGCGGCGTCGCAAGACTTGCACGGCGTATCGGCGAAGCACGTGCTAAAGAGATGATTTTTTCCGCGGCACAAATTCGCGCTGGTGAGGCCTTACGCATTGGCATTGCCAACCGCGTGTTACCATCGGGTGAACTTCTCGAAGCCACGATTTCCGCCGCCGATAAAATTCGCGCGCGCGGCCCTTATGCCATTTCGCTCGTAAAAGGTCTTCTACTCGAAGGGCAGGGCGCTGACATTCGCACCGCAAACGCCATGGAGCAGCGCTGCTTTGGCCTTGTATTTAGTAATAAAGATCATATTGAAGGCATCTCTGCATTTCTAGAAAAGCGCGAAGCCAGTTATGAGGGCA
>JABDBI010000005.1 GCA_013288705.1 Methanobacteriota archaeon
GATGTGAAAGGTGCCCGGGTGACGCCGGTAAGAAATGCGATCATACCAAGCAAGACCAGCAAATTGCCATCGGCCGCACCTGAAAGTACCGCAATTTGCGATCCCATCGCGGCACCGGTGGCAAGCGACGGTGCGAAAATCCCGCCGCCGCAACCCGACATGTAGGAGATAACGCTCGACATAAATCGCCCGATCACCAGCTGCCAATTGGCTGCATCACCATGAAAGAGAAAGCCCGTAATCACTTGTTTGCCTGGCCCAACCGTTGGCACACCCCATGCCAGAGCAATGCATGCGATGACAACGCCACACAGGAGTGCAGCAATCACTTGTGCAAGACGTGTCTTAAGTCTCTTTCGCTGCACGGATAGAAAGTGCAATAGCCGGCCAAACGTTGCGCCGGCAATACCGCAAAGGATGCCCGTCGTCAGCACCATGGGCAAAGAAGAAAACGTTGCTGGCGCGAGTGCTGGAAATCCAAAATAGAGATAAGGCCCAAGTAGCCATTGAGAGATGAGACCTGCGACTACAACGGCGAGAATCAAGACGGATTTTAGATTATGAAAATGTTCTGTAATCAACTCTTCGATGGCAAAGATAATCCCGCCAAGCGGGGTGTTAAACGCGGATGCAATTCCAGCGGCGCCTCCCGCGACAATGAGAGAGTGGTGGTTGAGCCCTGGCCAAATAGGTCTGAACTTTTCTCCCATAAAATGAAAAATAGCGGCGGAGATTTGGATGGTGGGGCCTTCGCGTCCGATCGCGCCGCCACCCATGACGCAGATGAGAGAGCTTAGGATTTTTATGAAAGCCGTCTTGAGGCTCAACAAGGCGTTGGCAAAGCGATGTTCGGTTTTGAAATTGAGCTCGGCCGTCGCCATAACTTGGGGAATTCCGCTTCCCGCAGCGTAGGGCGCGAGCATGGCGACGAGCGCCCAGGCTGCTGTGAAGCAGAGGGGGGAAATGGCTAGGGACCAGTATGGGTGGTGGGTGAGGACTTCTAAAGAGAAGCGGCTACAAAGATCGAAGAGGGATGCGTAGCCGACGGCGACGAAGCCGGTGACGGCGGCGGCTAGCCAGTACGGGATGGTGTCTAGAATGGCTTTGTTAATGGCTAAAATCCTGTGGGGCGATAGTTTTCAATCCTGCAAGAAGCTTTGCTCCAAAGAAATATATTAACCTGCGTGTCCCATTTTCTGTATTTGATCAGTGCGATGCATCCGTCTAATTTGCTTACTTCAAACCGGTTGTAGGTTCTATAATTTCTGCGTCGGTTGCCGAAGCCATAGGCTTGGTATGTAAGCTTGGCGATATTCGGGTTCTCAGCCCACAGGGCCATGCTTGTGAGGAGGGGTAAGATGAGGGCGGAAGATATTTTGGCCACTGCTGTTCACTCCGCTGTGCGAATGCTTGTTTGGTATCGGCGTTTCGATGGAAATGTTGTGGGAGCAGCTTGGAAACTTGCCTTGAACGGACATATGATGAAATATGGAGGACATTGAAAATGTCACACAGCATACCTCCTTTTCATACTAGGACAGGGTTTGATGCGGGAGGTGTCGGCGGTGGTCATGCTCCACGTCCTGCAACTGCTAGAGGGCCACAGATTGGCGGAGGAGGAGATCATACCGTCGCTCACCAAGTATCTCTCGCGGCCAGCGTCGGGATCGTGGCGCGCGCAAACCGTCATGCCCCCCCGCCTGACAAAATCCGTGCAGATGGGCAGACACGCATAGACCAGATATGGGGTGGCCAAAAGCGGTGGTACCATCTATTTTTTACACCGGAACGCATCAAGAAAGCCCTTACTAAGATAGAAGAAAAAACAAATAAACTATTAAGTACGTACCATGCAAGGGTGATCGCGTCCCTCACAGACAGCATCAGGACTACTGCCGTCTCATGGCGATCCGACGCGCCCACACTTTTAGCACATGCAGCTAGAGCCGACGCACAACGGCCTTGGTACCAACGGATGTTTGGGCACTCAAAGGAATACAATGATTTTGCAAGAGACCTGTCTGCCCTTGTCTATAAAGGAAGAGCTTTCGCAAACATGGCCGGGCAAGCTGGTGCTGGCGTAGGGACACCAGGTACTCGAGCCCAGCAACCGGCTGCTCAGCCCAGGGTTCCAAACGTGATGGCCGCCGTGGCCGGAACCATGAAAAAAATAAATGCGGATCCACTCGCACAAGAGTTGATGCGAAAGTTTGTGGGCGATGCAACACATCCGAGGGCTGCCCTCGCACCTTCTGGTCAAGGAACGGCAGATACAAGTTGGCGCAGCGCTCGATTGGATAATGTTCTTATTGACCGCATCGTTGGACTCGACCAGCAGCGTCTAGCCGGGGGCCGGCTATCATCAGCGCCAGGAGCGATACACATTGCTATCGATGGATTATTGAAAGGTCAGCGATCATCTTCCCTGCACATGGCTGAAGCGGACCGCCTGATAACAGCGGCGGAAGGCTTGCGCGGTCTTCCTCGCGACCAACAGGAGGTCGTTGAAACGCTCCGTCGAACTTATAACGATACAATTCAAGAAAAACTGTCGCTTCTCGCCAGGCGGGCCGATTCAGGTTTGGTGTTTGATGGAAGGGGGCCTGGGGGCATGCAAATCATTGATGCTAAGAACAGGCTACGTGAGGCTGCCAACGCGCTATCGCGGAACGCCCATGCTGACGTTACAGAAGACATGCTGGTAGCCGAGAAAGAGCTTAGACAAGCGGAGAGATTGGTGGATGGAGGCACTATCACCGGAGCGTCAGCTAGAGCCGTCGCTGAGCTCCGCGGATATATGACTCAGGTAAACAGCGTCCGGCTGCCTATCGATGTTCAAGCCCGGGATGCGTATGACAGGCACAGCGCTTTAGGAGGCGGTGTAGAGAGCATTGCCAGGGATCTACGCGACGCTGCGACGGAGCGCGGCCGGGAAAGCGACGCAAATGCGCAAAAAAGAATGGAGCATATTGCGCGGGCTTTTGACAACGCAGAGCAAGCACGCCTGGGTGGCAATCTCTCTGCAGAGCAGATTCGTGCGTTTAATGAACTCAATCACATTTATCAGCGGCTAAGGTTGTCTGCTCCCGCCGATGGGGATCAGGCATAGGCGTTTTATCTTGCCTCTTCCCTTTTTCTTGACCCATACAGCATATATGCTGTAGCATAACCCAGTGCCAGTCCCAGGAAAGGCCATTATCAAGATCCTGCTCAACGTGGCTGGTCTATTAAGAGCCAGAGAGGGTCCCATGTGAAGCTAACGAAAGACGGAAAAGTGACAGAAGTTCCAGTTCACGGAAACCATGATCTTGGAAGAGGTCTTATTCGGGCGATTGAAAAACAGACGGGGGAAGAACTATTATGATGCGCTACCAAGCTAAAATCTACCTAGACGACAACCGATATTCTGTCGAGTTCCCTGACCTGCCAGGATGTTTCAGCGATGGAGCGACGCGGGAAGAAGCCAGAACAAACGCGCGAGAAGCGCTCAGTCTGTATCTTGAAGAGGCACGCGATCCGGCATGGGAAATTCCTCGAGCGAAACTGCATCATGGGAAAAATTATGAGTGGGTGACACCTTTCGAAGATGTGGCGATTCCGCTGATGATTCGGCATGCACGCTTGAAACATGGAATGTCTCAGCGACAATTTGCGGGATTGCTCGGGGTTACCATTCAGCAGCTGCAAAAGCTGGAGACGCCGGGGAAATCTAACCCGACGGTGAAAACGCTTGTTGCGATTTCTGAGGCGTTGGATGAGCATCTTGAGATTAGGCTTGCAGCGTAACCGATTCCCGCCCTCACCCTTGATCCCTCTCCCGCCAGCGGGAGAGGGGAAATCTAATACAATCGCTTCATCTTGGTTTTCGTTGCCTTGCCCTGGCACATCGATTTCGCTGGATCAATCACAAAGCGATTCCGCAACGCATCACGCCCAAGCAACATGCGAAACAACAACGGCTCTCGATTGGTCAATGTCACATCGACATCCCAACTCTGCTCGCCAACGGTCACCGGCATGCGAATACAATAACGCCGCTCACGCATCCCGCCCGAGTTCATCACCAGGCGCCGATCCATCACCTCAGCAACACACTCTCGCCGAATATTTGTGTCACCATGAAATGGATACACCACAAACGACACTACCTGCTTCGCACTCCCCTCGACGAGCTTAATCTCAAGCGCATGCAACGCAGATGTCTTCGCCCCGGTGTCGATCTTCGCTAAAATCGCCGGGATGCCAATGGCTGGCAGAGCACACCACTCTTGCCAGCCAATCACTAAACGCGCGTCAGCTGCAGCCACTGGTTGAACCGCAGTTCCAGCACCGATAGCAAGAACCGTTACGCACCATGATCGTCCCACATGCCTGACATGGAGGCGCATCTGATTGCAACGCACGCATCCGCGTTTGATACTCGTCTTCTTTGGCCGTCATCTTCTCGATGGGCTTGCTTGGTGCCGGCTCCATCTCTTGAATCTTCTCTTCATCTTTCAAAAACTTCGACGCCAACCATCGGAAGATGTAATCGGTCACACTCTTCGCAATCGGAATCTCCGGATTGCCAGTAAAGCCACTCGGCTCAAAGCGCGTGTGGCAAAACTTATCGGAGAGCACCTTCAGTGGCACACCATATTGCAGCGAGAGGCTGATGGCCGTCGCAAACACGTCCATCAAACCACTGATCGTGCTGCCCTCTTTCGACATCGTGCAAAAGAGTTCACCAGGCGTGCCGTCTTCAAACAAACCGACAGTTAGATAACCCTCATGGCCACCAATGCTAAACTTATGCGTCATCGCCGCACGTTCAGCTGGCAATCGTCGACGTTGTACCATGCCAAGCTTGCGACCAAGTTCTTTCTGCGCGCCCATTCCCTTCGCCGCTTCGATTAGGTCTTCCAACGTCGCGGGGCGATAGCCACTCACCGGCACCGATGGCCCCGTCGCCACATCTGACTTTTCTTCTTTACCCGTCGACAACGCTTGGCTCTGCTTACTGCCATCTCGGTAAATCGCTAAAGCCTTCAAACCAAGCTTCCACGCTTCCATGTGAATCTTTTCGACTTCTTCGACGGTAGCTTCGCAAGGCATATTCACCGTCTTGGAAATCGCTCCCGACAAAAATGGCTGAGTGGCTGCCATCATGAGTACGTGCGCCATGGGCAACAACGTACGTTTACCATTCTGCGGCTTAAACGCGCAGTCGAACACTGCCAGATGCTCATCTTTCAGATAAGGCGCACCTTCAATGGTTTCTCTCTCTTCGAGATAGGCAGCGATTGCAGCGCGCTCCTTCTGACTATAGCCAAGCACTTCCAACGCCAGTGGAACAGTTTGATTGACAATCTTCATCAATCCACCACCCACAAGCTTCTTGTACTTGATGAGCGCAATATCCGGCTCAATGCCTGTGGTGTCGCAATCCATCATGAAGCCGATGGTTCCCGTCGGTGCCAACACCGTGACTTGTGCATTGCGATAACCATAGGCCTTGCCCAAAGACTCCGCGTTGGTCCATGCCACGCGTGCAGCATGAATCACTGGCTCTAACTGTGGCCGCAAGTGCTTGTCGGTAATTTCATAAGCTGACTTTCGATGCATCGCCATGACATCGAGAAAGCAATCTCGATTTTTGGCGTAGCCACTAAAAGCACCCATCGATCGCGCAATCTCAGCGGAAGTCGCGTAGGCATACCCGCCCATCAGCGCCGTAATACCAGCCGCATAGGCGCGCCCTTCGTCGCAATCATAGGAAAGACCCACAGACATCAGCAAGGCACCAAGGTTGGCGTAGCCAAGACCAAGGGGCCGAAACGCGTGGCTATTTTTTTCAATCTTCTTGGTTGGGTAAGATGAAAAATCCACCACGATCTCTTGTGCCAAAATCGTAATCGACACCGCGTGCATAAAGCCGTCGATGTTGAATCCGCCATCTTCCGTGCGAAAGCGCATCAAGTTCAGCGATGCAAGATTGCATGCCGAATCATCTAAAAACATGTACTCGCTGCAAGGATTTGAGGCGTTAATAGGCGCCGTCACTTTGCAGGTATGATAGCGGTTGATGGTGGTGTCGAACTGTAAGCCGGGATCCCCACACTCCCATGCTGTCGCAGCTATTTTTCGCCAAATATCACGCGCTTTGTAGCGCGCCATGGGCTTGCCATCGCGTACTGCTTTGGTGTCAAACTCTGTGTCATTCTCCACTGCTTTCATGAACTCATCAGTGACACGCACGGAGTGATTGGCATTTTGAAACTGGATGGAGTCATAGGCGCCGCCGGGAATATTAAAACCAGCGTCGAAACCCGCATGAATCAGCGCTTGCGCTTTCTTCTCTTCTTTACGCTTACAATCGATAAATTCCAAAATATCCGGATGATCCACATTCAAGATCACCATTTTTGCTGCGCGCCGTGTTTTTCCACCCGACTTAATCACGCCAGCGAAAGAATCAAATCCCTTCATGAACGAGACCGGGCCTGAAGCCGTGCCGCCGCCAGTTAAGAGTTCTGAACTCGCACGAATGCTAGAAAAATTTGTCCCTGTACCAGAACCATATTTGAAAAGCATGCCCTCGGTTTTCGCAAGGTTCAAAATGCTATCCATGGTGTCATCAACCGAGTTAATAAAACACGCCGAGCACTGCGGATGCGGCTCTACACCGACGTTAAACCAAACGGGAGAATTAAACGCCATCTTTTGCGTAATCAGCAAGTGCGTAAGCTCGTCGTGAAATACTTGTGCATCTTCTTCCGATGCAAAATAGCCGCCCTTCTTGCCCCACTTCGTCATGGTATCAGCGACGCGCAACACCAATTGTCGTACCGAATTTTCACGCTCTGGCGTACCGGGTGTGCCGCGAAAATATTTATTCACCACAATATTGGTGGCGCTTTGCGACCAGGTTGTGGGCACTTCTACATCGGTTTGCTCAAAAATAACTTTGCCGCCCGCTTCAGCAATGCTTGCCGTACGCTTCTCCCAAAAGATGCCAGCCTCGTTGCTCAGCGGATCGACACCTGCTTTGGTGAAAATCCGTTTGATCTTGAGCCCCTTGCCATCCACAAACATTTCCATGGTTTTGGGTGAATCTGCTCGGCTTTTATTGTCTTCATTTTTCTCTGTCGCTTGATTGAACATTTCCACACCCCATCTCGTGTCTGTAATTTTACTACTTTTTGCCGCAAAAGTCCCCTCGCCATGCGACATCTGCCGCACCCTTTGGCTCTTGGGATTTTGTTATTTTGTGCTAGCCCCCTTACTCTTAGAACTACAGAAAACGGACCCTGTTAGTCAATGACCGGGGAGTGAAAAATCCACAATATGTTGTTCTTGCAGTAGGTTAGCACACAAAATATTGCGGACGATTGCTAAAATTGCAAAAGCTCTCTCATCGCCACTTCGATTTTTTCTACGCTTGGTAAAATCTCGTTTTCTAGCGTTTTGGCAAAGCCAATTGGGATGTCCAGCGCGCATAAACGCATGACTGGTGCATCTAGGTCCATGAAGCAGTGCTCCATTATTTCGGCAACGACTTCACCGCCGATCCCGTTAAAACGATGATCTTCATGCAACACCAATGCTTTTCCCGTCCTGCGTACCGACGCGCAAATGCCTTCCACATCAAGCGGTTTGATGGATCGCAAATCAAACACTTCTACCTCGCGCCCCTCACCCGCGAGCTTTTCCGCCACCTGCAAGGCCATGCTGACCGTGTTGCCATAGGTGATCACGCTGATGTCGCGCCCTGGCCTTCGTACTTTGCCTTTGCCAAAGGCAATGGCGTAGTCGTCGCCATAGATGGGTCCCTTGGACTCTGCACGATTATAGAGATGTTTGGGTTCTAGAAAAAACGTCATTCCATTCGATCGAATAGCCGTTCTTAAAAGACCAGCAGCATCATCGGCAAATGCCGGGTAAACCACACGCACCCCAGGTAAATGGCTCATGATCGCTTCGATGTTTTGCGAGTGATAGAGGCCACCCGTAATATAACCGCCCGAGGGCAAACGCAAAACAACATTGGGTGAAAATTGCCCGTTCGTGCGCCAATATTCGTGGCTCATCTCGACAATCTGCTCCATTGCTGGCCACACATAGTCAGCAAACTGCGCAGCCTCGATGACAACACGGATGTCTTTGTTATAACGACACATGCCATTGGCGGTACCGACGATAAAGTCTTCCGCAATGGGCGCGTTAAAAATACGCTTATTGCCAAAGCGCGTGAGCATGCCCTTGGTCAGATTAAAGACACCACCCTTATCCTTGGAAGCAACATCTTGCCCCCACAAGAATGTATTGTCGTTGCGCGTGAATTCCTCCATCAGTGTGCGCGTAATGGCTTCCCTCAACTTCTCTACGTCACCTTCATGCGTTGGTTTCTCGTCCTCTTCAGCAACAGGTGGTTCATAGCGCGGCGCTTCCACAAATTCGCGCACCCGTTTGCCATCTGCGGCTGGCTCACTTTCTGCTTTGGCCGCAGCTTCATCGAGTTCTTGATCAATCTTTTTCTCGAGCGCAGCAAGCGCTTTTTCTTTTAGAAGTCCCGTCTCCAAAACGTGTTTCTTCAATTTGACCAAGGGATCTTGTTGCTGCGCGAGCTCTATCTCTTCTTTCGCACGGTAGAGATCCTGTGCGTCCGAATTCGAGTGTGCTCCGATACGCACGCATTGCGCATGCACCATGGCTGGACCTTGCTGACTCTTCACATACAAAACTGCTTCCTCGACGGCTCGCCAGCTATCGAAAAAATCTGTGCCATCGCAACGCACAATATGAAGGTATTTGAGCCCGATGAAATTATCAGCCACACACGGGTTCGCAGTTTGCTCGGATGTCGGCACCGATATGCCATAACCATTGTTTTGAATCACAAACACCACAGGCAAGCGCTCTCTGCTCGCGCCATTAAACGACTCGTAGCAATAACCCTCTGAAGCCGATGAATCTCCTTGGGAGCAAAGCGAGATAGCATCGGAACCATAATAGCGAATGGCCCGCGCAACACCAACGGCATGCGGCGTTTGGTTGCCCGTGCAGGAAGAAACATTTTGAATGCCAATAGATGGTTTCGAAAAATGGTTCGACATATGGCGACCAGCAGAACCGGGATCCTTTTCTTTAGACAAGCCATTTAACATGAGTTCATAAGGCGTCATACCAGCAGCAAGTGCAGTCGCTGTGTCACGGTAATAGGGAAATAAGAAATCTTTGTTGGCACGAAAGTGCATGCCTAGAGCAATCTGTATGCCTTCGTGTCCGCTGCATCGCGCATGGTAAGACCAGCCCTTGCCTCCACGAATATAACGCTGCGCGCGCTCATCAACTTGGCGAGCGGTATAGCAAAGGCGATACCATTGCAAAACTATTTCACCTTGCTCCATCTTGTTACCCTTTCTCTAAATTGGCCATTTCAAAAACTGACAGCTGAGCGAGACCGGCGCGCGCAAGAAGCGTATTCACGAGCCGCCTTTCGAGTCCGTCGAATTGAATTCCGGCAGCAAAAGAATGCGCCAAGAACCAGAGTGCAAATGGCTCACTTAAATGCAACTCGCCAACATCTTGAATGACTTGCGGAGTCAACTCTTCGACCGCGAAAGCAAAGCGAAACAGTTCGCCAAGTTCTGCTGCACACCCCCGAGAACGGGTCCATGCATTCACCATATCTCGATCATTCTCGTCTTCGGCATAGAGTTGGCAATATGCTTCGAGCACGATGCATCCAGCTGCAGTTTGACCGCGCACCTGAAATGTATCAGCGATCTCTTGCAAGATGGTCAAAGCCAATCCAGCCTGCGTCACCGGCTTTAAGTTGCCTTGCACACGCGCGGGCAATCCCTCGATGTCGAAATCGTCCTCGACGCTTACATCGCCGGCCCCGAGCGCTGACTCAAACAAGCGCGCAAAGCCACCCATTTCTGCTCCGAGCACCTGATCTGCCTCGAGGAACACAGCATGCAGATCATCTAGCGCAGCTCCGGCATCTACAGAAGATCCCCCGACCATCATCAAAGCTCTTCGCGCGGGCATCATCGCCCGATCATCTCGCGCCACAGCGCCGAGCACATCGATCAGTTCGATCATTTTATCGTTGATTTGCGCGACGCCGATATCGAGCCTTTGCTCGAGGCCCTCAACAAGGTGCTTCACAGATTTTGGCGTTGCGACAAGCATGGTGGTTAGATCGCTTCCGAAGGGTCGTTTTGCAGTTCAGATGCTTGCAGCACCCGAGGCGTTGTTTCAATCGGTTCCAGTAATTTCGCGCCCTTTTCTGGTGGCATGCCGCCCAAATCGGTGATTTTTCGGGCTGTCACCAATACCCGTGATTCGAGCGTGCCAATGGCCTGATTATATGATTCCACTGCACCCCGAAGACCCTTTCCGACTTTGTGGAAATGATCCGACATGCCTACCAGCCGTTCGTAGAGTTTATGCGCAAGCTGGCTAATCTTCTGTGCGTTTTGTGCCAGGGTCTCTTGCCGCCAGCCAAAAGCCACTGCGCGTAGCAACGCAATCAACGTCGTGGGCGTGGCAATAATAACGCCATTTTCCACACCCGCTTCAATGAGCCCTGGATCGATGGACAAAGCCGCACTAAAAAAGATCTCTCCGGGCAAAAAGAGCACCACAAATTCGGGGCTTTGATCAAAATGTTTGAAATAGGACTTCTTTGACAGCGCCATCACATGCCGCCGCACTTGATCGGCATGCTCTTTCATCAGCATCTTGCGCTGATCATCATCAGGCATATCAGCGGCCTGCAAATAAGCACTGAGCGGTGCCTTACTATCGACCACAATGCACTTATCACCAGGCAGGCGCACCACTAAGTCTGGACGGCCTTGCCTGTCATCAGAGGTCACACTTGACTGCTCGTCAAAATCGCAGTGTTGCACCATGCCAGATAGTTCAACCACGCGACGCAGCTGGATTTCCCCCCAGCGCCCGCGTACAGTCGGTGCATGCAACGCACGGGAGAGATTCTCTGCTTCCTGACGAAGTTTGCCTTGCGAGTCAACAAGCGAAGCCACTTGCTCAAACAATGCCCGATATGCACCCTCACGCGTAGCCTCGAGTTCGCGAATCTTGCCATCTACTTTATCAAGAGATTCTCTGAGCGGCTGTACAACGCCTTGGCTCATGGCCATAAACGAGGCGTTGTTTTGCCGAAGTGCCTCTGCTGAAAGCGCGGAAAAGGATTCGCTGACTTTGCTTTGTGCCTTGCGCAAGTCTTCGAGCCGTTGTTCGGCGTGAGCCTCGAGCATGCGTACCTGTGCAGCTTTTTCTTCGGCAAAACGCGCGCGCAAGAACAGCCAAACGAGCATGGCACCAAGCACAAGCCCCAAGGCAAAACAGATTAAAGCAATCGATACATCCACGCTTAGCTCCTCAAGCAGTCAAGGTGCTATACCTCAGTGAAATGGAATTTGAGCGTGGGGAAGTACAATATACGACTGGTGCCGGAGGAGGGACTTGAACCCCCACGGCCGTGAAGCCACCGGATTTTGAGTCCGGCGCGTCTACCAATTTCACCACTCCGGCACAGGCGCTCGGCTGAGATAGCGTGATCGCGCGGGCTCGTCAAGTCAGATAATCGCAAAGTGATGCATTCCCGCTTGACCTCTGCCCATGATTGATACATGAAGGCAATACGTGCGGCGATGGTGGAACGGTAGACACGCTACTTTGAGGTGGTAGTGGCCAAAAGCTGTGGGAGTTCGAGTCTCCCTCGCCGCACCATATGAAATTAATTTAAAACCCCCTTCTAGATAGAATTTCGGTTATTCTGTCGGCATGACAAGAGTAGGCCACAAATCTGTTGAGAGTCGCGGCGTGGAGCTGCAGAGACCGGTTGGCGCACGCGCAAAGCGTGCGAGCGAACAAACTGCACACGATGCTGGCATCCCTGCAGGTCACTTCTTGCGTGAATTTCACGCAGATGTACAAGCCCTGTACAACATACGGAATATCCCTCCACATGAAGCCGTGCGGCGACTAGATGCGGCACTTCCTCACCTCAAACCAAGCGCTATGACGCCGGAGCAGCTTCAACATTTGCCATCGCTGCTCGTGTTGTGCTCGCGAGGTCTGGACCGGGCCGCAAAGAGTGCGGAATTTGAAACGAGCAACTCTTGGAAAAATTCGGGATGGTGGATTGGTCGGAAAGTTGGCAAGCTCTCCGGCGCTAGCATGCTCGCAGATAGAGTTCAGGCGATTGGTGTTCGCATTCATGAACTTGGCAAGGAGGAGTCTGCAGAAAGCGCGAAGCGACTAGAAGAAGCAAAAAATGGAGAGAGAAAACAGATTATTGCCACACTTCTCACCAAGGATCTTCAAGGCAACCTCAACAGCTTGGCTAAAGCTGTCGCTGAACCAGGCGCATACCTCATTGAGGCGTCTGATTGGGCGAGATTCAGTTATACAGGTGCTTTAAGAGAACCTGATCCATACCTACGCCTTAGAGGCCCCGGCCCGGAGTCCGATGACGACAATATGCACAACCTAGATGCATTCATTCTCACAATGAGCGGAGCGCTTCGAAATGCTCCACAATATCACAATCGCCCTGATCTAGTGCAGCACCTCGTCACACAGGCCTTGATTCAGCATCATCTGATCGATGCAGCGCTTGAACCGCACGCGATAGAGAGAATCACTGCCCTTCTTGCGCAAAAGGTCATCGACCTTGCCATGACTGAGTAGCTTATGCATGCGAAACGCCGTCACCTCAATTATCTTGCTGCACTTCTATGCGTCGCCATCGCCATCCCGCTATTTGCCAACAACGACACACCCGAGAAACCCATCCTTCACCACAACATCTCCCTCAACCTCTTCAGCATCATCTGGGGCGGCTTCGACTTCCGCTACGAATACCGATACAACACCTGGCTCACCTTCACTGTCCCAGCTGACTTCGAGTTCCAGCGACTCTCGCCATTGCCCTTCGCCACCCAGCAAAACCTGCGCACCATCAGCAACGGCTTTTTGCCTCAAGCCGAAACAGCAACCGGCTTTGGCAGCAGATTTAATTACTGGGGATTCTACCTTGAGCCCATGGTGAAATTCGGTTACGCCAAGATTATTGTAAACCCACTCTTGCCCGCACAAAATTACTTCATGCTGCGCCCACTGTTTTACCTCGGCTACCAAAAAACTTTTGATTTTGGCCTATCGCTCAACGTCGGATTTGGGCCGATGTATACGATTTTCTTTCCCAGAACGTTTGCTGATTCGTACGCGTTCTTGGATGTCATGCTTGCGCTAGGCTACGCATTTTAACGCGTTAAGCAGGAAGCTCACCGGCCGCCCCCAAAAATCGCAATGCATTCAAAAACATGGCCGAGTCTGGCCTATTGACTGGGTCTGGTTGCGACGCAGCCCAAAGCAAACAGCGATAGCGAAAGTAGGGTTGCCCATCCCCACTCGTCGGTTTGCGGGTTTGATGAATCGCAGTTTGATCGTCGAGCCAAGCTTGATGCAGCACTTCCCGATGCTGCGTCAAATGACTTACTTGCAGAGTTTGGCCTTCAGCAAGCAGACCGCGACCTCTGGCCAAAAGCTGTAGCCTCGCCCAGTTTTCTTTTTGCTTGCCGGAATCGTAGCCAAGGAAAGCGCTTGTTCCATCCAGGTCCCACAGCAAAGCACAGGCAAAAGAAAATATATCGCTTTTGGGTAGCGTAGACCGTCGAACCGCGTCCCAAGCCATATGGGGAATCGCATATTCCGGCGCGATATAGCCAGGTGTTCCTCGAATGGGTACCATGGCATCATGGGGCTCTGTTCTGTCAACAAAATCATAATCGTGCCAAACAGGATTCCTGTTCTCTAGCAAAATGTTATCAGGTTTCACGTCACGATGGGCAAAACCATTGTCATGCATAAATTTGACCCCTTCGGCCAACTTTATGATGCCAGCACCATTCAAAACATGCGTGGGGCTTGCGACCCTCAAGTCCAGCGCATCGCCATCGTAAAGGTCATCGATGCTGACTGCGACGCCGTCCACATGTCCCACATCGAGCGCAAATTCTCCGGTATGATTAAAGCTCGGGTGGTTTTCGATGAGCCGTCTAAATGCAGTCATCGTGGGTTGATCGTAAAAATTCAAAATACTATTGTCCCCCAGGACGGCCCAGGCGTATTTTTTTCTGCTTGGATATTCCTCAGCCTCAAAATAGTTTTTATTGCCACCGTGTCCAAGAGATCGCGCAGCCTCATAGCGAACAAAGGCTTTGCCATGGCGGTTGATTAAAATCGCGTGAACACCGAACGCATCCCGCAAGGGTTGCCCTTCCGGTGTGGCCCTCACGAGATGCATGCCATGGGCGTTTGCTCTAGCCGCCACTTGCCAATTGGCTTGATTCGCTTGAATAAACGCCGACAGCGTAAGCGGTGGAGCAGTTGGGACCAAACGCACTGACGTCGGTGTGTGTGTGCGTGCTTGGAATTCATCTTGGTTTTGGTGGCGAGATCCCACGGGTCCGGAGGTGACTCTAGGCACCGTCGCCGGGGCGACTGAGCGATCCTGACGTGAAGCGAGAAAAGAGGAATGAATGCGTGGCAAGGTATGCTCCGGGGCTTTTTCTTAGAAGCCAGGAGTTGCTGCCAACATTCCAGGGATGGGTGCTTAAAACACCAGCTGATACCGAGTGCCCGCAATTGTGCAAGATTGAGCAATGATTTTTTGCACAATGTTGCGCAATTATTGGCGTACAAAAGTTCAATAGGACTTTGGAATTGGCGGCATCCCTCCCTCACCCGTCTGAATCCGCCATAAGGTCGCATAAATCCCACCCTTTAACACCAGCTCTTCATGCTTCCCTGCTTCCGCAATCTTTCCCGCATCCATCACAATAATCTGATGCGCATGGCGTATAGTCGACAAGCGGTGCGCAATCACAATGGTCGTGCGCCCTACCGCAATCTTGTCAAGAGAACGCTGAATCGCCGCTTCTGTCTCATTATCCACCGCCGATGTTGCTTCATCTAAGATAAAGATCGGCGGATTCTTCAGCACCGCGCGCGCAATCGACAAACGCTGCCGCTGGCCGCCAGAGAGCTTTTGCCCGCGCTCGCCTACAATCGTGTCGTACCCTTGCGGGAGCTGCATAATAAACTCATGGGCCTCCGCCACTTTGGCTGCCTGGACAATCTCTTCGAAACTGGCATCAAGCCTCCCATAGGCGATGTTTTCGCGAATGGTTCCTTGAAACAAAAATACATCCTGGCTCACAAAACCGATGGCTCTGCGCACGTCTTGCAAACTGAGCTTGGTAATATCTTCGCCATCGAGCAAGATCTTGCCTTTTTGTGCTTCATAGAAACGCAAAATTAACTTAATCAAGGTGCTCTTACCTGCGCCCGTCGCTCCAACAAATGCATAGGTCTTGCCAGCCAATAGGTGTAATGAGAAATCTTCAAGCACCCTGACACCATTCATGTAATCAAAGCAAACATGCTCAAATCGCAAGTCGCCTTTAACCGACGTCACGGGCAGTTCCTTGCCATCATGCTTGATACCAATCGGCGTTTCCAATAAATCCAACACGCGCTTGGCGGACGCCATAGCCCGCTGATATAAGTCGGTCATTTGTGCCATCTCTGTGAAGGGCCACAAGAATCGCTGTGTCAAAAATACCAGCACGCTGTATGATCCAACTGCAAGACTGCCATGAATGGCATACCATCCACCGAGCACTGTCGTCGCCACAAAGCCCACACAAATCGCCATGCGGATCATGGGTATAAAAGCAGAGCTCACGCGAATCGCTGAACGATTGGCGTTTTGATAGGCGAGACTATCGCCAGCAAGACGCTTAGCCTCGTAGTCTTCAGCCGTAAAGCTCTTGATGGTCACCATGCCGGTGATGCTATTCGCTAATCGCGCGCCCACCAGCCCTGCCCGCTCCCGCACGTCGTCGTATTTGGGGCCAAGACGCTTTTGAAAGCGATAAGCACCAAACAAAATCACTGGAATAGGCAGTAAAGCAAACACCGCAATACTCGGTGACAGATAGAAGAAAATCACCGCTACCATTACGGTACTCGCAGCAAATTGTAGAAGCTGGTTGGCACCACCATCTAAAAAGCGCTCAAGCTGATTGACATCGTCATTGAGAATAGACAGCAAACGCCCGGTGCTCTGGTCCTCAAAAAACGTCATTTCTAAACGCTGCACATGGTTGTAGGCATCAAGACGCATTTCATGTTGCAAAGTCTGGGCGAGATTTCGCCAAGAAACAGAGTACAAGTATTGGAAAGCTGATTCCAAGGCCCAAATCAACAAGGTTAGAATGCCCAAAAGAACAAGCTGGGTCATGACATCCGAAATGCCCATGCGTGCCAAAAAAGACGTCTTTTGGTTGACCACCACATCAACAGCAATACCGATCAGAACTTCGGGTAAGATATCGAAAAATTTGTTTAAAACAGAACAAGAAGTAGCAAACCAAATCTTGCCCCGGTGGGGATTTGCATAATACCATAATCGTGCGAGAGGTAACATGGAGTCTCCAACATGCAAGAACAAAACCGCTGCTCCGCCTTTTGCACTGCGTCTTACTACAAAACGGCAACTTTAATAGACGCTCTGCAAAAAAAGGGCGCGACACCAAAGCTGTATCGAAGTAGCAACGTTGTGCACAGCAAATACGGCCAAAACGGCGGCGACGTTTTTTATTTTTCTTATGGCTGCGTGATTACTTGGGGACTGTCCAAAAGCGAGGAGCAGGAAGTTTTGCGAGAATGCGCCACTTTCGAAGATGAGCCCGTAGACCAAGTTGAGTCGGAGGAATCTACCTTTTCGTTGGGCCAAGTGGCTAAGGTCAATAAAGACGAAATCGTATTGCCAATCGACAGCACCTTGACACGTCTCGCTCTCTCGCACGCGCTCGCGCAGACCGTGAAACTTGCCGTTTTTGAAAAGCTCATCGCCCGTATTATCGAGGAAACGAAGTACATCCCACGCAGTCTGGCTATACACGGAAAAATTCCGTTATCACGGAAGAAAATCACCCAGATGATTGGCCAACTCTTCATCGAACGTAATTTGGTCAATCTGCATACCGATATTCTAGATACTCCCGAGTTCTTCTGGGAATACTCAGATCTCGAGCCCCTCTATCGGCTCTGTGCACAAGACCTTGATATCAGCGCCCGGCTAGAGGTACTCAATAAACGGGTGGACATCGTTAAAGAGCTCTTTGAAATGCTTGAAAACCAGCTGAGCCATCGCCATTCTACGTCGCTGGAATGGATCATTGTGATTCTCATCTTTATTGAGCTAACCATCGCAATTGCGGCGGACATCTTGAAAGTATTTTGAGTTCTCTGTTACTCTCTGTACATGATACGCATATTGCTGGGAATTCTTCTCCTATTCACGCTGATCAGCTGCGGCGAAAATTCAAGCAACGCCGCAAATGCATCCTCATCAGAAACCAGCTTTGGCACAACACCTAGTGCTGGCACCGGCGGAACAAGTACATCAGCAACCGGCACCACAACAAACGTGGGATTTCTAGATGGTCTCACAGACCACATGGCGGATGCATTCTACAGCATGACTATCTATGTCGGTGGCAAACCCTTTTCTGATGTTCTCGTCGATACCGCCAGCTCAAATCTCATCTTGCTTGGCGACAGCATCGTATGCCCCGACTGCATCACAGATAATTCATTTCCAGACTACACACCGTCAACGTACAGTCCCTCAAGCCAAGCACTCTATTCAGGCCAAACGTTCGATATTCAATATGCCATTGGTCAGGGAAAAGTCCAGTTGTATCAAGATAATGTCGCCCTGCAACAAAATGGGACTGCTGTTCGATACCAATTGGGCGCATTTGCCAGCGGCAGCCAAGTGCAGAATATTTTTGGCCTAGGCTACCCTGCAAATATGGCCAGCCTTGACGCCTTTACACCGTTGCCATTCTTCGATGTCTTTGCCAAACAAACTGGTCTAAATAGTCTGTTTACCATTAATCTCTGCGCCAATAATCAGCCTGGTAATTTTATTACGTTTGGGGCAATCGACAGTGAAGTTCAAAGCAGCGCCATTCAATACACGCCAATCATCAAGGACTCTCTGTCCAGCCCAGCTGTTTACGATTACTATAATGTGACGGCAACTGCACTTTGGATTGACGGACAAGCAAAACCGATTGCAAGTTTTCCGACTCAGCAAGAAAACTATCTGACAGTTGTAGACAGCGGAACATCGCTCCTGATCCTGCCCACTAATATGGTGGATGCTATTGCGTCTTTCTATCAGAGCGTGGCGCCAACAAATTTTTGGGATTTGAACACAAACAATCCGGTCACCATCACGGATCCAAATTTTCAAAGTCAGCTCAAGAATTTGCAAATTGAATTTCCCAATGGGCAGGGAGGGACATTCAAAATTAATATCAGCCCGCAAACCTACACAATTAACCTCGGCACAGCAGAGCAACCTCAGGTCATATCGGGTTTACAATCGGCACCCCCGCCAAGCGATATGCCTGGGGTTGTTCTGCTTGGCGATGTGTTTTTGCAAAACACTTATGCGGTGTTTGATCGAGAGCATCAGCAGCTTGGGCTCGTCGCCAACGCTTCTCTTTGTGCAGTCACTCCGTCTATTACATCAACCAGTAAAGTGCGGGACCAAAGAAGTATCCCAACGCTAAGAACGCCACTGACCAGACAACCCCGCCGCCATAGCCGAAGCGCATGAAGTGAATAAGTTGCAAGCGCACCATGCCAGCGACAAAACCTGTCATATGGCGCATTCCGGGGACGTAAAAGCCCAAGAAGAGCGTCCATCTGCCCATGCGTTCAAACCAAGAATGAACTCGTGCTAAATTTTTTCTGCTCAGACCAATTTTTTCGCCATATCGCTCAACGAGAAAATGACCCATTGTACGCCCCAAGACATAGCTGAGCGTAATACCGCAAACGGCGCCGCCAATCGACGAAAATAGGACTGGAAGGAGTGATAACTTGCCCTTGAATGTCAGGAAGCCAGCCATTAACAACAGCGGCTCCACTGGCACAGGAATCGCGAAAACACCCAAGGTGATTGCGCCAAACAATGCCAGCGGACCGTGGTGAATTAGCCAAACTGAGAGAGGGCCTGTAAATTCCATCATATACTTTCAACTTTCGAAATATGGGTGATGGTCGTGCTTGTTAAAGTCGTACCATGAAACCCCTTTTTCTAACACTGCTGTGCACCTTGTACTTTTTTGTGCTGCCTGCTGTCGCTGAGGTGCCAGAGGTTGCGCTTCCAAAGGAGCTCACGCTTGATCAGGCTGTCGCAATCTTTCGCAAAAATGGCTACGACTTGCTGATCGCCGACGCCAATATTAGACAAGCAGAGGGTGATCTCAGATCGGCAAGGGGCATCCAAAACCCAATTTTGGTTGGGCTCGGCATCGGAAAAACGTTTGGATACGATGCCTCGCAATGCAGCGGTTGCTCTGACATTCAATACAACGCAAGTATCTCCGATTCTGCCACCATTGTCGACTTATTCGCCGCAAAACGAATTTTTCGCAGCAAGGCTGCAGACCTCGCTCTCAAAGCGACGCGCCTTGGCAAACAAGATGCGGAGCGCCAGCTCGTATCTTTACTGAAGCAACAATTTGTACGCACCAAGCTCGCGCAGATGAACGTCGATTTGACACAGCAATTTTATGATTCGATCGTCAAGACCTTCGATCTCATCACCAAACGCTTTAAAGCCGGCGCTATTTCAGAAGCCGACGTCGCTCGCATGGATGTGGCGCGCCTGGCTGCCGCGCAAGCGGTCGATGTGGCCATTCAAAACCACGGGGCCAATCAGGCAAACCTGGTATACTTGCTGGGTGCACGCCACTTCACTGGCAAACTCATCTTGCTCGGCACCCTTGATCACCCTGTTGCGCCTTCGTCGTTGAAAGATACTTCTAAGGATGCCCTGCTAGAAATCGCGCTGCAAAATCGGCCAGATCTACGCGCTGCTAGGTTCCTGCGCATACGCGCCAAGCATTCACTCACATCGGCTCGATTAGAATGGTTTCCCGATCTTATTTGGTCTCTGAACTATGTGAGCGAGGGGACGGGACAACAAGCCATTACCCCACCGACGCTGTCCATGGGGCTCTCGATACCATTGCCTACCATTGGCAAAACCTCCGGCGACGTCATCAAAGCTAAAGCAGGTCTTTACATCCAAGATCTCACGTTAGCAAAAGCAACTGCACAGGTTGTATCTGATATCGACACTGGCTGGATCATCTATGAGCGCGCACAATTGCGCATAGAGCGCATGGAGACGAGCCTCCTTAAGCAGGCTTCACGCGCTAAAGACCTGGTCACATTGCAGTATCAAAAGGGTGCAGCTTCGCTACTTGATTTTCTCGATGCCGAGCGCACTTACATTAGTACGAACTCTGATCATATCCAGACTTTGTCGGATTACTGGACGGCGGTTTTCCAGTTAGAACAAGCGATCGGCAAGGAGCTTTCATGAGCTGTCGACAAACAAATAAATTCCCCCTTTGGAAAAGGGGGCGGGGGGATTTTTTCGAAGTAGCAATTCGAGAAAAATCCCCCTACCCCCTTTTTCAAAGGGGGAAAAAACAATTTCTGGGCAGACTCTGCGGAGTCCTTGTATTGCTTGTGCTTTTAAGCGTCGCTTGTGACAAAAAAAGCAATCAAGACGACCCTAAACCCCCACCAGGGGAGGTTTGGGTGACGCCGGAACAGGTCAAAAATGGCAGTATTCAAATTGCAGAAGTTCGCGTTCAGCCGTTTGGTGGCATCATCCAAACAGCGGGAAGAATTGCATTTGATGACCGACGTGTTGCGCACATTTTTTCGCCGGTCACTGGACGCGTCATCAAAATCCTAGCGGATCTCGGTGAAAGGGTTAAAGCCGGCCAGCCTTTGGCGCTGATCAATTCGCCGGATCTCGGATCAGCGCTATCTGACCTGCGCAAAGCTGACGCAGCTTTGGCAGCCGCACGCCGAGATTACTCTAGGCAAAAGGAGCTCTACGAAGCGCAGGCAGCAGCACTCAGAGATTACGAAGCAGCGAAATCTATTTTTGAACAAGCATTGGCGGAGCACGATAGGGCAAAGCAAAAGGTTGACCTTTTCCAGGTAAAATCTGCAGCAACCTCACAGGAATTTTTATTGCGCTCCCCGATTGCCGGAGAAGTCGTGGCCAGAGCAGCGAACCCAGGCATGGAGGTACAAGGCCAATATTCACTGGGGTCGGCCCAAGAACTTTTTACCGTCGGAGAAATTGATTCTCTTTGGCTGCTCGCGGACGTGTATGAAGTCGACCTGCCAAGAATCAAATTAGGCATGGCGGTGCAAGCACAAGTTGTGAGCTACCCTAACACCACTTACACGGGTACCATCGACTGGGTTTCTGGCACCATTGATCCCGTCACGCGCACGGCAAAAATACGTTGCCAAATTGCCAATCCAAAGCGCCTTTTGAAACCAGAAATGTTCGCGCAGGTCAGCATTCAAGTGGCTAAAGAGAACGCGCTGACCATCCCGCGCGATGCTGTGGTGCTCATTGGTAACCAAACTTTTGTATTTATCGACAAGGGCATGACAAAGGGAAAGCCCGCGCGGCGACGCTTTGAACAAAGACCAGTGATCCTAGACCCCCATGGAGATGACAATCTCATCGTTGTTTCACATGGTCTCGCGCAAGGGGAAAATATCGTCAGTCGGGGCGTAATTTTGCTGACCGGTGCTGCATGATGGACCGCATTGTCGGCTTTGCGCTGAAAAATCCGACTATCGTGATATTATCGGCGCTACTCCTTGCCGGTGCGGGTGTTTTTGCATACTGGCAGCTCGACATTGAGGCTTATCCCAACCCAGTCCCCCCGATGGTCGAGGTCATCACACAGCCCGATGGCTGGAGCGCTGAAGAAGTCGAGCGACAAGTTACCATTCCCCTCGAAATTGGCCTCGCTGGCATGCCTGGGCTGGAGCGCGTTGGCTCCATCAGCCTTTTTGGTCTATCTGACGTGAAATGCTACTTTAAATGGGGCACCAACTACGAGGCTGCAAGGCAAGAAGTCATTAATCGCCTGCAGTTCATCAAGATGCCCAACAACCTCATCCCAACGCTATCGCCGTGGAACGCCATCGGCGAAATCTATCGTTACGTTATCAGCGGCAAGGGATACACACTCGAACAGCTCAAAACCGCGCAGGACTGGATCTTAGAACCCCAGTTCAGGCAGGTCCCAGGCGTCGTAGATGTGACAGGATTTGGCGGTGAGATTAAGCAATACCAGATTGATATCGATCCTATCAAACTGCGTAGCAAGCGCATTAACTTAAACCAAGTTACAACAGCGTTATCAAACGCGAACGTCAACGTGGGGGGGCAGCGTCTCACTATCGGAGAACAAAGCTTTACTGTGCGCGGCACCGGTCTGATCAAAGATCTGCAAGACATCGAGCGTATTGTTTTAACTAACCCCAAAGATATCCCGGTCACCATTCGCGATGTGGCAGAAGTGCATATCGGAGCGGCCCCTCGCCTAGGTCGAGTCAGTCAAGACCATCACCAGGATATCGTAGAAGGTATCATACTCATGCGCTATGGCGCGTCCACGCTCAAGACCCTCGATGGCGTTCACCAACGCATAGAATATATCCGCAAGAACAATCTATTGCCGCCTGGCATGGACATCGTTCCATACTACGATCGCGGCGATTTGGTTCACCTCACCACCCATACAGTGATGGAGAATCTGCTCATGGGCATTTTCTTCGTCGTGCTGGTCTTAGTGCTCTTTCTCGGTCATTTGCGCCCGTCATTCATTGCTGCGATCAACATCCCGCTCGCCTTGCTCGTGGCATTTTGCGGTATGGTTCTTACCGGGACGCCCGCCAATCTCATTTCGCTTGGCGCGGTTGATTTTGGCATTGTGATCGATTCGACGGTGATCATGGTCGAGAATATTTCTCGACGCCTACGCGGAAGTCACCACACAGAGATCAAAGAACGTATTCTCACTGCCGCACGTGAAGTGGCCGGACCCATGGGGTTTTCGACGTTAATCATCGCCGTCGCCTTCTTACCTCTGTTCACGCTGCAGGGCGTTGAAGGCGTGATTTTCGCGCCCATGGCACGCACCTATGCGTTTGCCATCCTCGCCGCCATTTGTTTTGCCATCACGCTCACGCCCGTCCTTGCGTCGCGGGCACTGCATACGCATGTGGAAGAGGAAAAACCGAACTTCACCATGCGTACAATGGACCGGTTTTATATACCCATCTTTGATTTTGCACTGCGCCGCCCAAAGATCACAGCCGCAAGCGTGCTCATCCCCATGTTCGTTGGCCTCGGTCTCTTCTTTGTGCTGGGCCGCGAATTTATGCCCAAGCTTGAGGAGGGAAATCTATGGATACGTGCAACGTTACCAATTTCCATTTCCCTCGAGCAGTCCACGCAATATACGAACAAGATGCGGGAAATCCTGCTGCGCCATCCTGAGGTTGAAAGTGTTGTCTCACAAACCGGTCGGCCTGACGACGGAACTGACGTTACAGGATTTTTCGATATCGAAATCTATGTGCCTCTAAAGCCTGAGAGTACATGGGCCAGGGGTGTGAGCAAAGAATCTCTGACCGCATCTTTATCGAAGGAGTTCGAAAATAACCTACCCGGTGTTGCTTTCAATTTCAGCCAGATGATCTCCGACAATGTGGAAGAAGCCTTAGCGGGTGTCAAAGGCGAGAACACCGCGAAAGTCGTTGGTCCAAGTCTACAAATTAACGAGGCCAAAGCTAGCGAAATTTATAAAATCCTCAGCAACGTACCGGGCATCGAGGATCTAGGGACGTACCGGTCATCTGGCCAACCCAGCTTACGAATTACGCCAAACCGAATTCTTTGTGCACAATATGGCCTCAATACTGGCGATGTGGAAGCAGTGATTCAGGCTGCGGTAGGTGGGCAGGCCATCACGCAAGTTTATGAAGCCGAACGGCATTTTGATTTGGTTGTGCGCTTTAAAAAAGCCTTTCGCAAAGACATCGATGCGATTCGCAACATACTGGTTGCCACCCCAAGTGGCAGTTTTGTTCCACTCAGCCAGCTTGCTGATTTTATCGAAGAAGACAGCCCTTCCCTGATTTATCGAGAGGATGGGCATCGTTATACACCGGTGAAATTCTCGGTACGCGGCCGTGATTTGGCGGGCACAGTAGAGCAGGCGCAGGCGGAAGTGGCCAAACATCTGACACTGCCCTATGACACGCATGTGGAGTGGAGTGGCCAACTAAATTCTTTGAAAGACGCCACGACGCGTTTACAATTTATTGTCCCGCTCACGCTCTTGCTCATTGCCTTTCTGGTTCGTGCAGCGGTTAAAAATTGGATTGACCTAATCATTGTTTTTATTGCCATCCCGTTTGCCTGTGCGGGCGGTGTATTTTCTTTGCTTGTCACCGGTCTTAATTTTTCGATATCTGCTGCTATGGGGTTCATCTCCGTGTTTGGCATTGCCATTCAAGATTCGATTATTGTGGTGACGCACTTCCAGCGTCTACGCAACATGCATGGGCAAGGCATCGAGGAGGCTGCACGCAATGCGTCGCTTGAGCGATTGCGCCCTGCCCTTATGACGACGTTGGTTGCTTGTTTGGGATTGCTACCGGCCGCGCTCAGCACACGAATCGGCTCGCAAACGCAAAAGCCGTTGGCGGTGGTGGTGATTGGCGGATGTTTGACTATCGCGTTGTTGAGCCGCGTGCTCCAGCCTCCATTACTGGTGCTATTTCACCGCTGGTACGAGAGGCGAAACTCAGGTTAATAGTAGGCTCAGTGGGAACTGGCGCGAGAGGCCCATGCGCTGGTTCTAAATTGGAGCTTCTTCGCGATTTCCTGTTGTTTTTTATCTGCCGTCAAAAACATGATTTCTGATGCTGATGGATCCAAGAAGAGCGCGCACGCAAGATGAAGTGCGTCTGCACCACGCACATAGTTGATTGCAAAGATCTGCTTGAGTTCAGCCACCAAAGACCGATCCGGAGTCACCAAGGATACCTGGCGAAGCAACCGGAATCCTTCTTCCACGTCTGCTTTTTCCCTCGTGATAGCCGATAGAAACTCTGCTTCCAAAAGCGCTGAACTCACAATTTCATCCGCCTGATTCATCAGCTTCACATAGTGGGAATTTTCCCGAGAAGCCTCCTCGAAAAAAACAGAAACTAGTACTGACGTGTCAATGTAAATAACCTTCACATCAGTCCCTGTCGTTTAAAAATTTCTTCAAGGCACCCTGTTTTTGCCTGCCGAGATGAAAATGAGGTTCTTCTTGGGCTTCGACAATCTGACCTGTCATTCGCAGCTGATTCCAGTGTTCTTCGAAGGTCGCTGCGAGCTTGAACGGAATGATTTTGGCCACGGGCTGTCCACGTTCGCTTACCAAGACTTCATTGCCCAATTTGACCAATCTGAGCAACTCGCTCAGCTTTGCCTTTGCTTCATAAATTGAGTACGTCCGCACCATCTTGCTCCCTGTATTTGATTCATATTACAATAACTAGTCAGTCTAGTCAAATGCTCTACCCGCGCGATAGAATTGCTGAATCACACTAAGCGCCGCCAAAGCGGCCGTCTCGGTACGAAGCAAATGTTCCGCCCAGTTGGCTTCGCGCGCGCCCGACTGTTTCAGCGCTCGCACCTCCGCGGGAGAGAATCCGCCTTCGGGGCCAACCAGTATCATGATCCCACGTGCTTCTCCCTCAAGCAGCGATAGCAACTGCACATCCGTGTCCGGCTCGCCAAGTACGCAGAGCCCATCAAAACTCCTGCAGCGATGCAGCAATTCTTCAAACCTAAGTGGCCCATGAATCTCCGGCACATCCGCGCGCCCACATTGCCGCGCGGCGTCCTGTGCAATGCGCATGAGCCTCGACATCTTTTTTTCGACCTTGTCGCCCAAACGCACCTGACTGCGCTCGCAGTCAAATAACACGATTTGTGACGCAGCGAGTTCCGTAGCCCGCTGCACCACTTGCTCAAGCTTGTCCATTTTGACCATCGCTTGCGCAACAACCATGGCCGGAAGCTCCCGCTGGTAGCGGGCATGGGCAAGGTTGGTCATACGCGCTGGAGGGCCAAGAGAGAGGATACCTCGCAGCACGTTGCCCTGGCCATCAAAGAGTTCCACAAGAGCGCCTTCGCCAAGCCTGAGGACGTCGACAAAGCGATGGGCCACTTCTTTGGGTAATGTGAGAAATCCCCCTACCCCCTTTTCCAAAGGGGGATCCATATAGGCTCTGCGAATTGGCACGAATTCAGCCCTCCGACCACTAGCGTTTAGCGGCCATCTTTGTATAGAGTACCTGAGTTCAAAAGACTACGGTGGTTCTTTCATGTCCGTGCACAAGACCAAGTACGTGTTCGTCACGGGTGGCGTGGTCAGTTCCTTAGGCAAAGGAATTGCAGCAGCCTCCATGGGCGCGCTTCTGAAAAATCGCGGACTCGATGTCAGCATTATCAAGCTCGACCCCTACCTCAACGTCGACCCCGGCACCATGAACCCTTTCCAGCATGGTGAAGTCTATGTCACCGATGACGGGGCAGAAACCGACTTGGACCTCGGGCACTATGAGCGCTATCTGAGTATTAATCTCAGCAAACTTAACAGCAAAACCGCGGGGCAAATCTATCAAACCGTGCTCGAGAAAGAGCGCAACGGTGACTATTTGGGCGCCACCGTCCAGGTCATCCCGCACGTCACAGATGAAATCAAAGCTGCTATTCGGGCCGCATCCAATGGCCATGACATTCTCATCTGCGAAGTGGGCGGAACGGTAGGCGACATCGAGTCTTTGCCTTTTATTGAAGCCATTCGCCAGTTGCGCAGCGATGAGGGTTTGGAGAACACGCTCTTTGTGCATGTCTCCTACCTCCCGCTCATTCACACCGCTGGCGAACTCAAAACAAAACCCACCCAGCATTCCGTCAAAGAATTGCTGAGCATTGGCATTCAGCCAGATATTTTGTTGCTTCGGGCAGAGCACGCGGTGCCAGAAGAAATTAAAAGCAAAATTTCGCTCTTTTGCAATGTGCGCCAAAAAGCAGTCATTAACTGCCCCGATCTTAAGACAGTCTACGAAGTGCCCTTGGTGCTAGAAAAAGAAGGGCTCGATGAAATCATTCTCGAGCATCTCAACATATGGGCACGCCAATCCGATTTGCATGACTGGGAGAATTTGGTCGATCGCTTTAAAGCACCCGAGCAAGCCGTGCGCATTGGCATCGTCGGAAAATACACCGACTTGGTAGAGAGCTACAAGAGCATTAATGAATCGCTCATTCACGCCGGCATTGCCCATAAGACGGCTATTCAATTCTCTTACATCGATTCCGAGCTGGTCGAGCAAGAGGGCGCAAGTACGCTGCTTGCTGAACTCGATGGCATTTTGGTGCCCGGTGGTTTTGGAGAGCGTGGCACCAAGGGTAAAATTGAAACCGTGCGTTATGCGCGCGAACATGGCGTGCCCTTCTTTGGCATCTGCCTCGGCCTGCAAATCGCGGTGATTGAGCTTGCACGCCACGTCGCCAAAATTAGTGGCGCGACTTCGCAGGAATTCGATCCCAAAGCAGAGCATCAAGTGATCCACATCATGGAAAGCCAGCGGCACGTTCGCCAGAAAGGCGGCACGATGCGCCTGGGCAACTATCCTTGCCGGTTGCAACCAGGTACTTTGGCGCAACGTATCTATGGGCAAGACGAGATTTTAGAGCGTCACCGCCATCGCTATGAGGTCAATAATTCTTATCGCGAGCAGCTCGCGCAGGCTGGCCTGATATTCTCTGGTCTTTCGCCCGATGGTGAGCTTGTTGAAATGATTGAGATCAAAGATCATCCTTATTTTATCGGTTGCCAATTTCATCCGGAATTTTTGTCTCGGCCCTTAAAGCCGCACCCATTATTTAGTTCTTTTGTGCAAGCAGCAATTAAGCAGCATCGAGTGAGTCAATAGTATGTCGAAGCGTGTCCCAAGGCCCTTTCATCTTGCCATCGTCGGCGCTACCGGCATTGTCGGCCAAGAGCTCTTTTCCATTTTGCACGCCCGCGGATTTCCGGTGGCGTCCATCAAAGCGCTCGCCTCAGAAAAATCTGCTGGTGAAAAAATCACATTTGGCGAAGATGAAATCGTCGTTGAGGCCCTGACACCAAAATCGTTCGAAGGGGTTGAGGTCGCTTTCTTCGCCGTCTCCGGTAGTTTGGCCGCCGAGTATTGCCCCATTGCCGCCAAAGCTGGCGCTGTATGCATCGATAAATCCAGCGCACACCGCGCTTTCAGCGACGTTCCGTTGGTTGTTCCCGAAGTGAACCCCAAAGATATTGCCAAGTTTAAGGCTCGCCGCATTATTGCCAGCCCTAATTGCACGGCTGTGCCGTTGACGCAGGTACTCAAGCCGCTGCATCAGAAAGCCGGATTGAAGCGCGTCGTGGTGAGTTCCTACCAAGCAGTCTCTGGAGCTGGTCGCGAGGGGATGGAAGAGCTCGATAAGCAGGTGCGTGATTTGTTCAACATGCGCGACGTCGAGAGCAAAGTGTTCGGCAATCGCATCGCTTTCAACGTTTTGCCTTGTATTCCGGCGGTTAACGCTTTTGAAGAAAGCGGCTATACCGAGGAAGAAAGCAAAGTGATGGCAGAAACGCGTCGGGTTTTAGATCTGCCCGAGCTTGCTGTGACGGCTACGTGCGCGCGGGTGCCAGTGTTCAATGGCCACAGCGCAGCAGTGCATATGGAGTTTGCGCGTGCGATCTCCGAGGACGAAGCGCGGGAAGCGCTGGTCAATGCACCTGGTTTAATGGTAATAGACGATAGACAAAAGAGCCTTTACCCCACCGCGGTGGATGCTAGTGGCGAAGATATGACACTGGTGGGGCGCATTCGGCGAGATGCGGCGATGCCGAATGGTATTGCGCTCTGGTTTGCAAGCGATAACTTGCGGACCGGTGCGGCGTTGAATGCGGTGCGGATTGCGGAAATTCTTTGTGCGGAGTATCTGGCGTGATGATTTGTAGAAAAATTGGATTTGTTTTTTTGGCTCTGGTTTGTGGTATTGTGCCGACGCAATCAAATGCTCAGACTGCCCAGGTCTTCCAGGCGGGGGTGGTTGCATGGAGCGATGTCTGCCAACAAAAAGCTAGTTCGAACGCCCTCAACCTAAGCTTGCCCGGGGTGACTGGGTTCTATTACAATTATGTTCCCGGAGCAGTGAATGGTCCCCCTCCAACTTGTACGCCAACCATCACACCATCATCCGGTCAGCCAACCTTGACGCCAAATGCAAGCAACCAGGTTGCCATCACTTTCGGCCAATTTAACCCGCAATCGCAAACTACTGGCAGTACCTTCTGTTCGAGTGCAACAGCAGCAAACGTTGCAATGTGCCTATATTATGCGGGCCCTCCTCCTACCGGCACCGCGGGGCCCGCGGCAAACTCGCTCGCTGCAACGATTCAATATACTATATCCACTACTGCGCCAACCAATCTAACCAATGCCGGTGGCAGCAGTGCGCCAAGCGGCCCACCGAACGCAACTGCAGTAGCAGGTGATGGACAGGTAACGATTAACATCACGCTCACCGGTGGAGCAACTGCTCCATCCAATGGATACGATATTTGCTTCACGGCAGTTGCTCCTGGCACGACACCTGCGTCGGCTCAAGCGGCTCTTGTGGCGGATGGAACTTGCACCGCCTCTCCCCATGTGCTCCGATCGGGCCAAACCGGCACGAGTATTGTGATCACCGGTCTCACCAACGCCACGCAATATGCCTTTTTGATAGGCGTTTCAGGTGGAGAGCCGTTCACCAATACCAATTCAACATTCGTCGCCGCTACCCCGGTCGCACAAATCACCCCTCTCGGAGAATATGCTGGCCCAGCCAATCCGCTTTCGTTTAGTTGCAACAGCTCTCGTTCCCCGTCAGCGCTTGGTCTTTTGCTATTCCTCGGCGGGGGTCTATTTTTCATTCGCCGCCGTAAACCTGGCTCGTCGAGCGTCTTATTTATCGCAGCACTAGCCATCTCGCCACTTGCACACGCTGATCTTGGTCAATGGAATGTCGGTCTCATGGCAGGCCCATATAAACCAAACATTGACGCCGGCCAAAATCCGCAAATCTATAAAGACTTTTTCGGTAACTCCCTCGTCCCCATGTTTGCCCTCACCGCAGATGCTCATCTAGATGACACCTACGGCAGCGTGCAGCTGGGATTTGCTCTCTCGTATGCTTTGGCGACCGGCAATTCCAAACCGGCCAACAATGTCCAGAGCACCACGACGAGCAGCGTCGGGTTGCACATGTTCCAGTTACGGCCGCGCGTGTCCTATGTGTTTGACCCCTATATCGACACCGTACCACTCGCGCCTTATGTGCGCGTTGGCCTCATTGGCGCGGGCTATGTGTTTACCTTTCAGGGTGGACTAGACACAAAGGGTGAGAACAAGTCGCCGGCACAAAACCCCATCGGTTTTCGCTTCGGTTTCGAGGCCACTGGTGGAGTCATGCTTGCGCTTGACTGGTTAGAGCCGAGTACCGCACGATTGGCCCGAGCGTCGGGTGCTTTTGATCATGCGTTCTTGACGGCAGAAGTTTCCTACATGACGATTAACACTTTCGGCCAGCCAGGATTTGACTTCTCTCCTACAGGCTTTTTTGGGTCAGCACCATTGACCATGAATTTTGGTTTGGCCATTGAGTTTTAATGAAGCACGTGTGATCGACGTGATTCGCGACGTCTTCGCCCCCATTCTGGCGGAAGGCGCGCGCGGCCTCAAAGACGACGGGGCCTGGCTACCTCCCTGCCCGCGCGGCCATACCCGTGTGGTGAGTCTCGACGCGATACAAGAAGAGCGAGATTTTTCGACACGTCTAGCTCCGCTGAAAACAGCTGGTTTTCGTGCGATCGTGCAAAACCTCTCAGACTTAGCAGCAATGGGTGCCAAGCCCGTCGGGTTTGTTTGGCATCTAGCAATCCCAAAGCGATGGCTAAAACAAAACGCAAGATGCCTAAAGGAATTCTGCGAAGGCGCCCTCGCTGCTTGTCTCCCTCTCCCGCCCAGCGGGAGAGGGATTAAGGGTGAGGGTGTCCCCCCACCCCTGCAATTCTACGGCGGCGACCTAAGCCTCTCCGACGACAAATTCTCCTGCGCCGTCACCATCTTCGGCGACGTAAATGGCAAGCCTCTCACGCGACAAGGTGCCCGTGCAGGCGATATTCTCTGCATCAGTCATCCCGTCGGAGAATCCGCTTTGGGTCTACAGATTTTGCAGGCCGCAGCCAAAAAGCGCAAAAATCTCGGCGATGAGGCTGCATTCGAGAAGTTCTTGCAAACGCTCTCCATCGAAGAGCAAGCAGCTGTTTTGCGCCACACACATCCCAAAGCCGAGCTTGACCTCGGTGCTGCTCTTGTTGATGTTGCCACTGCCTGTGTCGATATCTCCGATGGGCTTGCAAAAGATCTCCACCATCTTTGTGGGGCTTCCCAGGTTGGTGCAACGCTAGGTGCTTCATTCTCGAGCAAATCTCTCACGAGCGGTGAAGAATATGCGTTGCTGTTCACGCTACCTAACGAAAAAGCACTGCAAAAGCTGCAAAAAAAATTCGGCGAGAGCGGGATCTTACCTATTGGGCAGATCACCAAACATGTCGGCAAAATTCGTGCCAAACATGGCAACAAGCTCAGGCGGCTTGCCGAGAATGGATACGACCATTTTTCCTCCTAATTGTTATCCGCATCTACTACGACGATCATGCCCCTCCCCATTTCCATGCTATCTATGGGGAACATGAAGTCACAGTACAGATTGACTCGCTCAAAATTCTTCACGGCCGCCTTCCCGGAAGAGCTTTTACACTGGTCCTAGAATGGGCATTTGCAAATCGCCAGGAATTGTTGGACAATTGGACTAGAGCAATTGAGCATAAGCCATTGAAAAGCATTGTTCCATTGCAATGAGGTCAGATATGAGAGTCCAATCTGTAAAAGCACTTCGCCCATATGTGCTATCTGTGCAATTTGAAGACGGCACATCCGGTGAAATTGACTTAGCAGATAGACTATATGGCCCAGTCTTTGAGCCGCTCAAATCTGAGACAATGTTTATGAAGGTTGCTGTTGATCGATTCGGTGCAATCTACTGGCCCAATGGAGCAGATCTTGCGCCTGATGCGTTGTACGATCAGCTCAGGCACAAAGGCCAAAAAGAGCTAGCATAACCTGATCCATTACCTGCTAAAACGACATCTATTTACTATACTCATTCTGAGCTGTTTGGCGCGGAACACCGGTTCCGTGCGCATAGCAGTAAGGGAGAGTAATATATGTGTAACAGATATGTAAAATCAATGATTCATACAGCAGTGTTATGCATGGGTGTCGCAGCTATGTTTGTCGCGTTCGAGCGAGTCGCCAATGCCGACTGTGGTTGTACGCCTATTGTATGTGCAGGTAAGGCCAGCGTTCAGGATGGTGCAACTTGCGCGTGTGTGATTCCTACTATCGCCTGCGAGCTGCCGGTAACATGCCCATCAGGGCAGGGCTTCGACCAGCTCACTTGTGCCTGTGCTGTTTGTTCAGGTGGAGGCTTGCCAACATGCGAGCAGGATGCAATTAACGCCTATACAGCAGCCGTGACAGCCATCCCGGCAACTGATGTCTGCGAAGAAACAAAGAAGGCAGTTCATACCGATAATGAGGCACTTCACAAGGCTCTGGAAGCCTGCGAGCATCAAATGTGCTCAAAGGAAAAAGCCGCCGGTGGTGAAGATTAAGTAAACGCCTCCCCTCCCAACGCTCTCCTCCATTTTTGGAGGGGGCGTTGCAAGAGGCGCTAGCCAGCTCTACTTCGGCTCGTCGCCATAAGGCCACACACCCTTATAGCTCGGGCGCGCACGCAAACGGTCACGCCACGATATCACATGCGGAAATCCACCCATGTCGAGGTCTTTCACTCGACCGAGTAAATCAAGCAGCGGTATGGCAAGCGTATCCGCTACCGAATAATCCCCCGCCAAAAATGCCCGTCGCGCAAGATGCGCATCCAGCACATCAATCTGCTGCTCAAATGCCTCTAACAGCTCGCCATACTTACCCGCGTGATGATTCTTCTCTTCCAAACACGCCCACAAGCTCTCAGCAAAACCCGTCGCAATAAAGCTCAACCACGACAGCGCCTGCGCTTTTGAAGCCAAATCCACAAACGCCAACGACGTCTTTTCAAAACGCTCTGCCAAGAAAAGCAAAATCGCTGGAGATTCAAAAATCGCGAGCTCACCGCCCGGTCTGTGCTCTACCAATGCCGGCAATCGCCCAAAGGGGCTGCGTTTTAAAAACGCTGCAGTACGGGGTTTTGTGAGATCCACATCGCGCGGTGTAAACGCTTGGTCACACTCGTTGAGTGCGATGCGCACTGCTACACAAAAAGGCGACAGACGATGTTCGTATAATGTAAATAAGGGAGCTTTATTTTGAACCATTTTCTTCTCTCGCGAAACACGCTATTGCTTATGACATGGCAAAGGGTTTTTGGAAAGGCACTTCTGTGCTTGAAATAGGCTTCGTTGCTGCGGTGCTACTCAGCCTCGTGGCCTTCACCATACCGAATTTTCGTCGCCTCCAGTGTCAGGCGGTGCAAAGCGAAGCGCGCTGGACTTTGGGGCAAATCGCCGAAGCGCAAGCGTTGGCGCGCATGCAAACCGGGCAGTATTTTACGTTAGAACAGCTGCTGCATGGCGATCGGGTGTCCTTGCGGGATCGTTTTTATCGCTATGAAACGGTTGGAGAGCCCGATGCAAAGACCTATGAGATTCAGGCACTTGGCTTAACGGGAACCAAAGTTGCCGGCGATATTTGGACCGTCAACGAGAAACAAAAGATCACCAATGTCCGCAGCGTATGCACAAAGTAAAGCCGTCGTTCAGCGCTGGCAGGTGCCCATCCACCGGGAAGGCATCCGCGCAGACCTCTACCTAGTCGAACACGTCGGCCGCCTGACAAGAGCCAAAGCCCAACACATCATCACCTCCGGCGACTTCAGGTTTTCCCCTCTCCCGCTGAGCGGGAGAGGGATCAAGGGTGAGGGTGCGCCCCAGCTCAAACCTTCAAAGGTTCTCTACGGCGGCGAATCCGTCGAACTCTGGCGCCTCCCCCCCGACGAAGAACGCCCCCCCGAGCACTACGGCGTCACCATCCTCCACGAAGACCAAGACGTCCTCGTCGTCAACAAACCCTCCGGCCTAGCCGTACACCCCACGGCGCGCGACTTACACCACACCCTCACCACCTGGCTCCGACTCACCTATCCCGACAATCCCCCTCGTCCCTGCCATCGCCTCGATCGCGAAACCAGCGGCGTGCTCATCTGCGCGCGGACGAAATCAGCAGAATCGCGCATCAAGCAAGCGTTCATGCATGGCGAGGTGAGCAAAACTTACGTCGCTGTGGTCATCGGTCATCTCGAGAAATCTCTATGCATTGATTGGCCACTCGCATTGCAGGGCAATCGGGGGTTGGTGCGAATCAAGATGATCCGCGACGAGAATGGCGCGCCTTCGCGCACCGACGTAGAACCGCTGCGCTATTGTGTGCACACGGGTTGCACATTGGTGCGCTGCATGCCGAAGACCGGGCGGCAGCATCAGATTCGCGCACATCTGGCAGGGGAGGGATTTCCCATTATGGGAGATAAGCTCTATGCCATGGGCGAAGTGTATTTCGACGCGATGACGAAACTCCCGATGAACTCTTCGCTTCCACGACTGCAATTGCACGCGTGGCGGCTAGAGGTTTTTGGCCTTCGTGTCGAAGCAGAGCTGCCACGCTGGCACAGCTTCGATGATTCCGCTTGTCATGCGAATTGTTTCGCGATGATTTAAAGTCACGATTTTACTTTCGCTGATGCGCAGCTCTTGCATCGCATCTTCCAACGCGCGGATTTCACGTGCCCGTGTACGAGCATCATCCAGGTTGAGCGCCACTTGATAAAGTGCCTGCTCGCCGCGATTGGAGGTGGCGATGAAATCCACCTCTGCGCCTTTTTGCGTGCGAAAATACTCTACTTTGAAGCCTTGCCGCCGCAGTTCTAAGTAAACCCAATTCTCGAGCAAATGCCCAAAATCAGCATGCGGCTGATGCAAAAAGGCATGGATGAGTCCGGCATCTATTAAGTAAACTTTGCGCGGATTGGTGCGCTGCACGCGTACTGAGCGAGCGCAAATAGAGATAGGGAAAATCAAATAGGCATCATGCAAATAATCCAAATAGTCGTACAAATCGTTCTTGCTGCAGCTGATGCCTTGCGAGCGCAAATCATTGTAAAACTTGTTCACGCTAAACAAAGCAGCTGGTGCAGCAAGCAAGCTTCTCACCATGGCCCGCAGCACTTGTACATTGGCGACATTATATCGCTCAATAATGTCGCGCAAAATTACGACATCCACATATTCTTGCAAAATTTTGATGCGATATTCTTCGGCTAACCCTTGCACTTCGGGAAAGCCGCCTAACTGCAAAAACTGACGCGCGCGGTTGGCCAACCATGCGCGTGCTTGTGCGCCCGGAGAAGCAGCAAAAGAAAAAGTAGGATTTTCGTGAATCAGCGTCTCTTTAAAACTGTAAGGAAAAACTTCGGTGGTAAGGGCCCTGCCCCGCAAAGCCGTAGCGATTTCTTTGCTAAGCAATTTAGACGAAGAGCCAGTGATGGCGAGTTGCACATTCTCGGTATCAAGCAAGCGTCGTACAAAACGCTCCCAGCCATCGATGTTTTGGATTTCGTCTAAGAAAAAATAGCAGCGCTCTTTCTTGAGCTCGGGAAACATGCGGTAATAAGTGTCCGGAATCAAGTGCAACCGATCCACCGTAAGCGGTAGCAGACGCTCATCATCAAAGTTCATGTACAAGATGTTTTTTTTTGGAAGTCCCTGAGCGAGTTGCTGTTGCATGACTTGGTACAGCAGGGAGGTTTTGCCTACCCGCCGCATGCCCACAATGGCATCTATCTTGCCGGGAATTTGGGGAAGTTTCGCTTCCCGCGCCTGCATGCGAGGCAGGTCTCGCTCTTGAAAGTCGGAAATCAGGTGCTCAATGAGGGTTTCCATACCTCCAATCTATCTCCTAAAAAGAGAAAGATCAAGCAGGATGTTTCTCCAAAAACAAGCAAGCCCCCCTCTCCCCTCGCGGGAGAGGGGGGAGGGGGCCGCGTATTAAAAACAATTCTAATGCGCGCTATTACCTGCCGGAGGTGGCGGAGTTTGTGTGCCGGAGGAAGTAGCGGCGCGACGAGCTGCAGCCACGGCAGCAGCTGCTGCTGCCGTGCCACTAGCAAGAGACGAGCTTCGCGAACGCGATGGCGACGGACGCAGGCGGCTCACGAACTCATTTGAAGTACCGCTTGCTGCGGGCGGCACCGAAATGGTGCTGCCGACTGGTAACAGGTTAGCAAGTGCACTACTTCGGCCAGAAAGCGTCCGCCGCACTGGCAGCCCTTGCATGACGCGTGGCGGCATTATCGCAGTCGCTGGAGCAGCCGGCGGGGCGACAACTATGCTGTCGGAGATTCCCATATGCCCAAATGAGGCACTCACAGCAGCGGCGGCGGAGCTGTTGCCATTATTGCTAATGGAGCTGGCGGTCGTCGCTGTTGTGGGCATTGCTGTTGAAGCGCTGGCGCTTCCCTGTGCCATTTGTACAAATTCCGGGAACTCCGTCGCCATGAATTCATGATCCACCGAACGCATGGTCCCGTTAGAACCCATTCTAGTGCGAATTTCCGCAACCCTTTGCTGCGTTGCTTGCGGCTTTCTTGCTAATGCGGCTTCAAAAGTAGCAGCGACTGCTGCGGCTGCTCTGTCACCACTGGAGGAACGAGAAATGCTCGGCGCTGCTGCCGATGCAGTTGCTGAAGTCGATGCCGCGGGTACAGCGCTGCTGGTGGGCACTGCTTCAACAGGCAGATCGAGTAGAACGCCTTCAACTTGTCGCCTGTCACCGGCCGCTGCTGATACTACCGGGGACGACGGCGCTGTGGCTATGGCTGTCGGGGAGTTAGGGTCAAATGGTAGTACCGCATGATTAGCACGTTGCGCTAACAGCACAGCGGCGTGGGCAGCATCATTGAAAGTCAAGCTATCTGACATTCTATGGCCGGTCGCTGGGACTGAGGCCACTAATGTCACCGGAGTCGACGGCGAAAAAACTGTCGTCGTATCCGAAGTTGCTGTTCCTGCAGCTGTGGTCGTAGCGGCTGACGCCGTCATTCTTCCATGCGAATCTATCGCTCTCTCAGCTACTGCCAAAATATCAGGGTGCAAGGCCGACAGCCGACCAAATTCCGCTGCAGACATTGACCCACCCATTTCAACAGTCGCCGGAATAGAGGTGCTCGTCGCCATTGCCGCAGTTCCTGATGCCACCGGAGTCGATGGCGTAAAATGCGTCGTCGTATCCAAAGCACCATTCTGGGGAACAAGACGCGGTGTGGAATCGGCTGCTGCGGCCGCAGCTGCCGCAGGTACAGCGGATCTGGTTGTCGTCCCGCTAGAAGACAAAACTGACAGCGCCCGCTGCCTCGCCGCACTAAAATCAGCCTCATTCATGCTTCCGGTCATTGGTGCTACTGCGGGTGGCGTCTGCATTAAGTCCGGCACAGGCCTGGGAACAAATCTACCTGCGGCTGCAGCACTGGTTGAAGCTGTTGAAACCGCGAGAGGCGTATGCGAGGTAACCATTCTTCGAAGGGAATCCAGGGCCGGGAAATCTGGCTGGATCGATTCGATGTGTCCGAGCAACACATTCGTCTGCGAGCGCAGCAAAGAATTTTCATTTCGCAAGTCACGCATATGTCGGTCATTTGTATCAAGCGCTTGTCTCGCGCTCTCTTCGTTTCTGCGCGCCCTCCTAACCGCATTCACCAAAAGCACCCGCGCAGAGCTAGCTACCGCACCAAACCTTGCCAGCGTAGTTTCTGCATCTTGGCGTCGCCTATTATGTTCATCTCTCGCAACCCGCGTCTGCGTAATTAAAGTACCCGCCTCTGCCGTAGCCGCAGCTCGTGCATCCGATATACGCGCTTCTACGCCATTCAATTGTTGGTTTAGTCTACTAATCTGCTCATTTCGAGCAGCAACAAGACTCTGGCTTTCAGTCAACTGGGCATTACGAGCTTCCAGGGTTTGACGAGAATTATCAAGCTGAACCTCAAGCTCCCTCACCCGCCTCTCCTGTCTCGTCACTTGTACCAAAGCACGGTCTCTTTCTGTTTGTGCTTCTTGGGTTGATCGCTCAAGCGCCGCCGTGTTGATCTGAAGCTGGTGGATTTCTTGTTGGCTCCGTCTTATACGTTCATTTGGCTCACGCAAACTCCCTCTCGCCTCCGCTAACTCGCGTTCCAAGCGGGCGATTTCCAACTCATCTGTGCTGTGTCGCTCGTTGGCTCTCTTCAGGTCCGCTTCCAACCGAGCAATATTTGCAGCCCCTTGCTCGACCGTTTGACGAAGCTCATCAATCGTTCCCTGCCGGGCAACAAGCTCTCTTGTAGCCGCGGTCAGTTCAAGAGCAATCGCAGCACGCCTCCTCTCGCTCTCATCCGCAAGGCGATTTGCTTCGGTGACCGCAGCACCCAACTCTGCAATTCGAGCTTGCAAAGCGGTGATTTCAGCATTTCTTACGGCGACATCTCTTTCCAAGCCCTGATTTGATAACGTCACCGCTGCAAGTTGAGCCTGTGCACGCTCCAAGTCTGCCCGAAGCTGTTGATTAGCAGCATCCCGCGCAGCGATCTGCTCGTTGAGCGTCGCTAACAACGCATCTTGCTGCCTAGCATGGTCGACCGCCATTGCTAAACTCGCACTCTGAGCCTCCGCTCCTCTCACGGCTCTATCTGCAGCACTACGAGCCGCCTCAAGCGAGGCCTCTGCATCGGCAAGCAAACCATTGCGCCGCTCAAGCTCTGCTTGCAACCTCGAAACATTAGCCCGCAAATCAACTATCAATGCAGAGTTGGTCTCGCCGCCAGTTCGCAAGGTTTGGTTGTCTGCCAGCGCTCGGTCAAGTTGAGCTTGCATCTCCCTCAACTGTTGCCGCAGAGTATCCAGATCGCCCGATTGCCGCGCTATGAGAGTTGCCGCCTCCCGGGCGTTAGCTGCTTGCGTTGCTGCGAGCTCCTCAGAGTCTCTAAGCTGACCTTCCTGTCTGTCGACAGTTGCGCGCAATCGCTCGCGTTCCGCCTCAAGCGCACGCAATGCCTCACTATGGCGAGCGCTCAGATCTGCAAGCGAACGACCTGCGGTAGCAGCAGCTGCAGCAGCAGAAGAAGCATTTTCGTCTCGCGTCCTTTCTAGCTCCGCCGTCAATGCCGCCACACGCTGTTCGGATGCTGCAGCTGCAGCCGCATTCTCCGAGGACAGACGCTGTTGAAGAGCAGCCAATTCATGCTGCAACTGAGCGGCATGGGCATCAGTGGCAACCCTGGCTTGCTCAATTAGCCGATCACGTTCCGCCCGAAGATCGCTCAGCACCTGCTCCAATGTAGCATTTCGCTGCCGAGCTGCTGCAGCAGAAGCATCTGTCGACGATTGCAGGGATTGGAGCTGCGCTGTCAACGAGCTAACACGCGCTGCGGATGCTGCGGCGTCAGCGGCTGCTGATTCACGAGATGAAGACATGTCGAGTAATTGCTGCTGGAGCCGAGAAATTTGGGCCTGCAACTCTGTTACGCGGGCCAAGTGTTCTCTCGACAATCGATCCGCCGCCAATTGAGCTGCTACACCCCGCTCATCAAGGCTCTGTTGCAATGCCGCGACACGATCAGCCGCAGTTCGTTCCGCCTCAGCTTTAGCAAGCCGTAATGTTTCGAGTTCACTTTGAAGTGTGGTCGCTCGTTGAGACGCGGTTGCTAACTCTGTCGTCACTGTTTGGCCTGTTGTGCCAGCCAACGTTAGCTGTGCGCGTAAAGAGTCCAGTTCCCTTTGTAAGTCGGCTACCTGGCGTTGGGATTCCGCTAGCGACGCAGGGGTAGCTTGTTCCAACGACGTGCGCGCTCTTTCAAACTCCGTAGTATGCTGTCCCAAGCGAGCCGTCAAAACAGCGAGCTGAGCTCTAAGTCGGTCAACCTCATTAGCCGAACTCTGCGCGACGACGTTTGCCACAAGCATAGCAACCACGGCGTGGCCTACATCAGTGCTGGATGTGGAAGCCGCCGCTGGTACCATTTTTCCATGACCATTAAGTAATCCGCTCAGATCAAGATTAATCGCTTCGCCAGCGCAATCACCCAATGCACATTGCACGGCAGCATCAACGGAACTTGAGGACGCCGCACTCGACGCTGCTGCGCCGGCAGCGGCATTTCCAGCACCACCAAGCGCGCCACCAAGTCCTGAAGATGATGCTGACGATACAGTTTCAAGGGCACCCGTTGACAACATTGAAGCGGCGGTTGCTGCAGCTGTCACAGCAGGCTCGGTTTGCGTGGCCGTGGTTACGAGTATAGGAGGCACGCTGGCAGCGACGGCAGGGGCCGAAGCTAAAGCGGCTCTAGCGGCTCGTGCAGCGGCTTGTGCAGCTGTTTGCTCAGCAGTAGTGGCGCGCGCCAGAGCATCAGCAAGTGCAGATTGATTAGCAGCATTAGCAGCCGCGCTAGCACTCCGAGCAGCATCCGCAGCAGCAGTTAGAGCCCCATTGTGAGCCAGTGCCTGAGCAGCAGCAGCATCTCGGGCAGCATCAGCAGCAGCGCGAGCCAGTGCCGCAGCGTGAGCCCGAGCAGCAGCATCAGCAGCGGTGCGAGCAGCAGCTTCACGCGCCAAAGCCGCAGCTTCCGTTACAGTCCCGCGGTATATCCACGCGTCAAACCACCCGCGATGGTACCCCAAGCCTAAAGCCGCCAGCGTCATAACAACCGCAATCGTCCCTCGATACTCCCAAGCCGTGTCCAACACATATCCCCAACTCTGGACATTCTCTGCACCCGCAGAACTAGCCGCTGCCACAACAGGTGCCTCTGGCGGTGCCGGCGGCAACTCCTCCGCGACAATCGGCACAACCTGCTCAACCGGAACCTTCGCCGCAGGCGGACACGAGCTACCCGTTATCATCAAAAACATCAGAGCTAAGGAAATCAACTTACGCATGAGTCACCATTAAAAAGCAATATTAATGAACAAATCTTATATAAACATGAGCCATCATTGTAAACAGGGTATTTCTTACGCAAAAACCGTCACCCCCACCCGTGGACAGCGCTCTGTCACCGGACACTGCGTACAACATGGCTTCCTCGCTACACAAATTCTCCGCCCATGCCAAATAAAGGCATGATGCGCCTCAATCCAACGCGCTTTAGGCAACAGCTTTTCTAGCTCTATTTCCACCTTGGAAGGGTCTTTTTGCTTAGTCAAACCCAAGCGACGCGCAATGCGGCCTACATGCGTATCCACAGCAATCGCAGGCTCGCCAAAGGCATTGGCCATGATCACAGCCGCGCTCTTTGGGCCAACACCTGGGATTTGCTCGAGTTTCTCGCGATCACCAGGCACGGCCCCTTGGAAGTCTGCTACGACTTTACGAGCCGCGGCGACTAAGCTCTTGGCTTTATTGCGAAAAAATCCGAGAGATTGAATAAATGGCTCCACCTGCCCTGATTCCGCTTTGGCAAAGGCTTGAACGTTTTTGAAGCGAGCAAATAAGCGAGGAGTCACTTTATTCACACCCACATCTGTAGATTGCGCGGAAAGTACCACCGCAACTAAAAGTTGCCAAGGATCTTTTTCGTCATATTTAAGTTCAATTTTTGCGTCGGGAAAACGATGACTGATCTGATCTAGGAAATAGACGGCATTTTTCTGTTGTTTCTTCGTCGTCACTATTGATTTCCTCCACACCGCTTAGGCTTTTAGTTTGGGATCAAACGTATAAGCACTGATGTGGCCACACACGTAGCAGATGTGATGATGAAGTTCCATACCGTCGATGCGAATATAAGGTTTACTATCGCTCCAAAAGCGCGCACCGATGCCTTCTCGGATGGTACATCGTCGCTCCATGAATCCGGAGCAGCGCGGACATACCGTGGTGGGGCGCTTCTTGCGCGCGGGCTTTGGGTTTGGCAGCATCTATAGTTGCTAGCTGCGGGGTGAGGGATTTGGCGGGAATCAACCCCAGCGATACCTAATGACATTTGAGTTCGCACCTAGTAGGGTCCGCCGAATTATGACTAATAATCGTGAACATTGGGGCTCTAGGCTTGGATTTATCTTAGCGGCAGCAGGATCAGCCATTGGGCTTGGGACCATGTGGAAGCTGCCCTATACGATGGGTCAAAACGGCGGCGGCGCCTTTATTTTGCTGTTTTTATTATTCAACTGCTTGGTCGGTATTCCCCTCTTTATGGGTGAACTTCTGCTGGGGCGAAAAAGCCAGCGAGGTGCCGTGGGCGCTTTTCACCACTTCACCGGCGAAAATTCTTCTTGGCCTATGGTGGGATGGCTATCGGTTGCAGCGTCGTTCCTAATCGTTGGCTGGTATTGCGTCGTCGCTGGATGGGGACTCAACTATGTGATTATGGCCCTCGCCGATGCGTTTAAAGGACACACACCAGAACAAACCAGCCAGGTCTTCGATATTTTTCGCCAGTCCGGTGATCTCAATGTGCTTTGGCAAGTTGTCTTTATTGCCATGAACGCCGCCATCGTGGGTGGCGGACTTTCCAAAGGTATCGAGTATTGGAGCAAAATCATGACGTCGGGGCTCTTCGTCGCCCTGATCGCGCTGGTGATTTACTCCGCGACGCTGCCAGGATTTGGCCAAGCTGTGCAATATATTTTGTATCCGGACTTCAGTGCGCTCACCGGCGCCTCCGTGCTCAAAGCACTTGGTCTCGCGCTTTTTACTTTGAGTCTCGGCTACGGCGTGATGGTCACTTATGGTAGCTATATGCAGCCCACAGACGATATTCCAAAGACTTCTATTATCGTCGGTATTGCCAACTTTATTACCTCTATTTTAATCGCACTGATGATTTATCCGATGATTTTTACCTTCGGCTTCAAACCACAATCTGGTGAAGGACTGATTTTCAAGACGCTGCCCTATGTGTTTGAGCAGCTACCAGGGTCTGTGGTGGTGTCGGTGATGTTCTTTACATTATTGATATTTGCGGCACTTACGTCGTCCGTATCAATGCTCGAAGTGGGCGTAGCAAACTTCATGGATCTCAAAGGCTGGCCACGTAAAAAGGCAGTAGCCGTATCGACGGGAATTTGTTTGGTGCTCGGGCTGCCCACCGCACTCGCGGGTTCTGATATTGTGTTTGTGAATTGGCAAAAGATTTTCGGCACGTCCTTTCTCGAAACCAATATTATTATTAACGATTGGATGCTGGCTATCGTCGCGCTCTTCACCTCGCTCTTTGTAGGCTGGGGCTTGAATGACAAAGTGCGCAGAGACGGATTTTCTCACGGCTCCACCATGGGCTATTTGTACCGTCCGTGGCTATTATTGATGCGTTATATCGTGCCATTGGCGATCTTATTAGTGATTGTGCATCACGCCGATGTCATTGACCTCGACGCAATCTTCGACACCAGCGGAGCCATTCGATGAGTGCACGCGAGCATTGGAGTTCGCGCATTGGCTTTATTCTCGCTGCAGCAGGCTCAGCCATTGGTCTTGGTACCATGTGGATGTTGCCTTATGTCATCGGCCAGAATGGCGGCGGCGCGTTTATTTTGTTGTTTTTGCTCTTCACTCTGCTCATTGGCATTCCACTCTTTGTCACTGAATTATTGTTGGGCAGGCAAGCGCAGCGTGGCGTGGTAGGTGCGTTTGCGAAATTTAGTCATAACCAATCGTCGTGGCGCATTCTAGGCTGGCTCGGGGTGGTGTGTACTTATCTAGTTGCCGGTTGGTATGCTGTTGTGTCGGGCTGGGGGCTCAATTACATGCTCCTCTCGCTGGCTGACAGCTTTAAGGGGCGCACGCCGAGCGAAATCACTGGCATCTTTGAGACATTTCGCGCATCGGGCGACTTAAATGTATTGTGGCAGGCAGTATTTGTCTTAACTACTGCCAGCATTGTCATGAAGGGTCTCTCCAAGGGAATTGAGTATTGGACGCGTATTCTCACCTCGACGCTCTTTGTACTTTTGGTCGCACTGGCCATCTATAGCTCAACGTTGAGTGGCTATCAGCAAGCGGTGCACTATATTTTGTTTCCGGATTTCTCGCAGCTCACGTCTGCAGGTGTGCTCAAAGCGCTGTCGATGGCATTGTTTGCACTCAGCCTTGGTGAGGGTATCATGGTGACTTATGGCAGCTATATGTCGCCGCGAGATGATGTGCCAAAAACATCGTTGATTGTGGGAATTTCGATTATTTTTATTTCCATTCTCATTGCGCTCACCATTTTCCCGATGGTGTTCACCTTTGGCTATGCACCAGAATCTGGCGAGGGATTGGTGTTTAAGACGCTGCCTTATGTCTTCAACCAATTGCCGGGTTCAACAATTATTGCGTTTGTGTTCTTTACGCTGCTTAGCTTTGCGGCGTTGACGTCTACGGTTGCGCAGCTTGAAGTGTTGGTGGCAAATCATATAGATTTGCATGGTTGGTCGCGCAAGAAAGCGGTTTGGGTGTCGTCGGTGGGGATATTTTTGGTCGGATTGCCAACGGCGTTATCGGATAGCACCTACACCATCTTTGAAACGTGGCCGCAGATTTTTCAGAAGAGTTTTCTGCACACCAACTACATTCTTATTGATTGGATGCTCGCCATTTTTGCGTTTTTCACGGCGATTTTCGTCGGGTGGGTGATTCCGAAGCAAGTGCGCGAGAGCGGGTTCTTGACGGGGACATCGCTTGGCGGGCTTTATAAGCCGTGGCTATTTTTGGTACGCTTTGTGGTGCCAACGGCGATTTTGCTTGTCATCTTGCACCACGCGGAATTATTTGATGCAGCTGTGCTGACGAGGTTGTTTGGCTAGGTTTTCCCTCTCCCGCCGGCGGGAGAGGGAAATCAGCCTGGAACATAGTGCCTCGGTCATGCGTTAGACCCGCATGCGTAATCCAGCGATTTATTCTTATGTGGTCAGGTTCGGCGACGAAGCGCTCGATGTGGGTCAACCGGATCTCGATCGCAAACCCTTAGTCGATGCATTTCTGCCGTTGTTGCGCGCCTACGTGACCGATACATTTAATCGATGCACTTTTCATCGCGAACGCATGCAAAATGCGGGCTTTGCCCCCCATAGTCTACAAACTTTTGTCGACTTCGAACGCATTCCGGTCATGAGCTCTGATTCTGCTACTGCAGAATTCGCACTCCTCACAGACGAACATCGTTTAGCTGCGCAAGACGGCTTGCTTGACATGCCAGTGGCAAACCGAATGGCCAAAAAATTCACCACGAGCGGAACCACCGGACGCCCCAAGGTATCGTACTATACGCAAGCAGATTGGGACGGTACAATCGCAGGCACGGCGCGCATGCTAGCCCATATTCCACGTGAAAATTACAGCCGATTTTTCAATTGCTTTCACAATGGCCACACCGCCGGAAAGGTCTGGGAGGATTCTTTCAGCCGTGTCGGGTGCATGGTAGAAAATCGCCATTTTTCGTTGCAGACTGAAGAAGAAGTGCTGCAGCAAATCAAAAGCGGCATGCGGGAAAAAGGCGGTTTTAATTTTCTCGCGGTGCCACCCTACTTCCCCGGCGGAGTCAGAAAAGGATTCACGCTCAATGGCTTGCTAGAAATTGATCTGGATAACTACCTCGGTTCCCACATTCGCGTGATCTTGACGGCGGCAAATTGGTTGGACGATCCCGCGTATCGATTACGCCAACGCATGTGGGATGCCAACGCAGCTGCCGGAACCCCTAAAACGCAGTTCGTCGATTGTTTTGGTTGTTCAGAGGTTGGAACGGTCGCCGGAGAATGCGAATATAACAATGGCGTGCATCTGTTACCCGGTGTCATCTACACCGAAGTCGTACGCGCCGATGGCTCACATGTTGCCAATGGTGGACGTGGGAAGGTTCTCGTCACAGGCCTCAAACATGGCAGTCGCTATTTAAGGTACATGGTTGGCGATGAAGCAACGTTTGTCTCAGACCCCTGCCCCTGTGGTCGGACAACGCCACGCCTTGTGCACGTTGAACGGGTGGTGGACCAAGAGCGGCTCAGTCGCGGATGTGCGGCAGGCTGAGGAGAGGCAATGCAAATCGAAAATATCATTAACGGCCAGATACGCGAAGGTGCTCGTCGCACTGGTTTTCAGGTGTGGTCGCTTCCTGAAACCACGGCGCACGACGTCGAATTTGCCTTAAAAGTGGCAAACGCACAATCGTACGACAAAGCTGTGCCTTTGCCTGAAACAACTGCGCTCTTGGCTAGCATTGGGCGGGATCAGGATTGGATTGAAGAGTCGCATCTCGTCGAAATTGCCCAAAAATCTGGCAGCCCCATCAAGTATTTACACACGACGGTGCAGCGCTTTAACCGATGGTTGGCGCACCTTGACGAATATGTCACATCGCTTGGGCATGTGAATAGCGCCGGGCAACTCGTGCGAGGTGGACTGAATTGGCAAGGTGGCCTCACATCATCTCTTATCTTGGCTGGCGACGAAGCCACACTGGCGCCGTGGGCGCTCACCCATGCGTTGCTGGCAGGTTCACCCGGTATTGCTAAACCGAGTAGCATTGAACCGTTATCGGCGTTTCTATTTCTCAAAGCGGTGATCAAACGGGGGGGGCGAACGCCGGCATTGCTGGCCTTCGATAGCACGCAAGAACATGACCGCGCACAAATTGGGCGCATTATCCGTCATACCAATCAGTCGGTTGTTTTTGGAGAAGACCACACCATCGCGAGCATCTACCAACCGCTGCCATTTTTGCCCGCGCACAAGGCCATTCCCTATTGGAGCGGTCGTTCTGGGGTGATTGTCTATCCGGATGCCGACGTCGTTCAATCGGCCCGCGCTATTATTGCCGGGGCGACCGAGGACCGGGGCAATCGCTGCATCTCGACGAAGAAAGTGTTTGCGCCTCGCAGCATGGCTTCGACTTTGGAACAGCACTTGGTGGCAGAAGCCGATAAGTTGGTGCGCGGTGATCCGCTCGATGCACACACCGATCTGGGTGTGAACGAACCAGGTGCCAGGCGACGTGCTGAGCAAGTCGCGGCGGGTGCGGACGTGTTTTACACACGCGATTTCTTGATGGCGAGATGCGATGACCATGCGGATTTACTATGTAACGAAGTTCCCTATCCAGCGGTGGCACTGCGCTACTACGACGATGGCGAGGATCCAGTGGCGCTCGCTAATCTGAGCGTTCGCAACGCGCCCTCAGGGCGAGCCCTCGTGATTTCCGTATTCACCGAGTCCGATAAGGGATTCGCGCAAGCAGCGTCGAGGCTTTACGCTAGAAAGGTACTTCGCAATCTCCCAACGGGATATTGGGATCCCGTCAAAACGCATCAGGCAATTCACTTGTGTCTCGAACTCATGCGTCCTTGTGAGGCGATGTGAGATGAAGTCGCATTGGCAGCTCGAGCCTGGTTTTACTTTTTTGAATCATGGATCGTTCGGGGCGTGCCCCACTCAGGTTCTGGAAGCGCAAACGGAGTGGCGTGAGCGACTCGAGCGTCAACCACTGCAGTTTCTGGTCAGGGATTTGCCCGGGTTGCTAGACGAAGCACGCAGTGTTCTGGCCAATTTTATTGGAGTGCCCTGTCCTGAAGACATCGCGTTTATAAGCAACACAACCTCCGGCGTGAACACGATCTTACAATCGATCGCTTGGGCTCCCAGTGATGAGTTGCTCACTACTAACCATGATTACGGCGCTTGCCGAAACGCGCTTGATTATACGGCTGAGCGGACGGGGGCGCGCGTCGTGGTCGCCCAGGTGCCATTTCCGATCCATCACAATGAACAGATCATCGACGCCGTGATGGCATGTGTCACGCCTCGCACGCGACTGGCCGTGCTCGATCACGTGACGAGTTCAACCGCGGTTGTCATGCCCATACAGCAGCTGATTGAACAATTGCACGCGCGCGGCGTTGACACCTTGATTGATGGTGCGCATGCGCCAGGCATGCTTGAGGTTGATCTCAAAAAATTGGCGCCCACCTATTATGTCGCGAATTGCCATAAGTGGCTGCTGGCTCCTAAGGGGGCCGCATTTATGTATGTGCGGCGAGATAAACAAATGGCAATTCGTCCAACTTCCATCAGCCACGGAGCCAAGCGTGATACCACGCATCGCAGTCGATTCTTGATGGAGTTTGATTGGACGGGAACCGTCGACCCCACTGCCTACTTATGCGTGCCACATGCCATTCAATTCATTGAACGCATCATGCCCGGTGGCTGGGATGCGTTGCGAACGCACAATCATGCACTGGCTTGTTTTGCGCAACGCTTGCTGTGCAAAACACTTGGCGTTGTAGCGCCCGTGCCTGAAAGCATGCTCGGGAGCATGGCCTCGGTGGCACTGCCTCCAATTCCCGAGAATCAACTTACACACGAAGCCTTTGCTGACCCGTTGCAGCTCGCCTTGCTCAAAGAGCATCGCATGGAGGTCCCGGTTTTTGTATGGCCAAGCATGCCGAGCCGGCTCTTGCGTATATCTGCGCAGATTTATAATACAGCGGAAGAATATCGTCAGTTGGCGGAGGTCCTCGCAAATGGTGGCAATTTCTGTCGAATACAAAGGTGACTTGCGTTGCGTTGCGCGGCATGAGCCTTCTGGCGCCCAAATCGATACGTGCGCTCCCAAAGACAACCACGGTGCCGGCGATCGCTTTTCGCCAACTGATTTATTAGCAGCTTCTTTGGCGACATGCATTGCGACCGTTCTTGGAATCTATGCACGCCAGAAAGAATGGAATCTCGACGGCATGTGCATTGACGTCAAAAAAGAAATGGCGGCATCGGGCATTCGAAGAATCGCGTCGCTTGCACTGGAAATTTGGATACCGATTCCGCTTTCAGCGGAGGATCGAGCGAAGGTTGAGAAAGTTGCACACACGTGCCCCGTGCATATGAGCTTACATCCCGATATCGATGTTCCGATGACGTTCCACTGGAAAGAGTAGCGGACGTCCTGGGATAAGCCCCCGGGCGTTGCCCGAGGCTAACCAATTACGCCCTCCGGGCTTAAGACGGAGCGCCCTGGCGCGCAATTGATTAGCCTCGGGCAACGCCCGGGGGACTATGTTGGGAAATCATCCATCCGTGCAGGCCCTCTCCCGCTGCGCAGGAGAGGGTCCTTATTCGAAACTCGGTTTTGTCCAGACCAAAATTAGCGATCGCCCGATAACCAGCTATATGCTGAATTTACAATTCCAAACAGTAGATGCTCTATTTCGCGACAGCGTCCGGCGCTCGCCTAAAAAAGTGTTTTTGCGTTCTGCAGATTGTCGAGGTGACACCACCTATGCACAAGCTGCAATCCGCGTTGCCGAAACCATTCATCGTTTGCAACAGTTAGGTTTTGTGCGCGGCGATAAAATCATTATTTATGCAGACGACGTGGTCGACTCAATTTATCTACTGCTCGCTGCCTTTCATTTAGGGGTCCTTCCAATCCCTCTCGCTCCTTCGTTCTCCGTCGACTACATTCGTGGCGTTGCCAAACGTACAGAGGCCAAGGGATTTTGGGCGCGCGCCATCGATGCAGCGCGGCTTCAACAGAGCGGTTTGCCGACTGTGTGCTTGGATGTGCAGACCAATGTAGGTCTAGACCAGGCATTCGAACTGATGGCCGCTGTGGCAAGCCATCACGGCGTGCAAGATGCCCTCGTCATCACGCCCACATCGGGTTCTACCGGTGAGCCGAAATTGCCCATCTGGAGCCATGCGCAACTGCAGCGAGCGGGGCACAATCTCTGCCAAGCCCTGGGATGGACGTCGCAAGATCCTGGTCGTGCTCTCGTGGCGAATGCCCTGACACATGGACTAGGCCTGACGCTGCTGTCCGCGATTCTCGAGGTGGGCGCCGAGGCCTGCATTCCCAGTCAGCGTGACGTCAACACGCCGCTTTGCGAGGCGCGTGAATTGGATTTTACCTATAGCTTTATGACACCGCGCGTTATTCGCTCGTTGCATCAGCAGTACATAGATTTAAGTGACTCGAGCGAGCCCTTTCTGGGGCCGAGCGTACGCGCGATTGGTTTTGCGGGCGCGCCACCGCCGGTGGAGCTGTTTCCATTTCTCGAAGAACACGGAATTGAGCCCGTGGATATTTGGGGATCGAGCGAGACCGGCAATGTTGCAGGTAGTACCAAAGGTGATTGGCGATCGGGTCTATTGCGTCCCTTCGATGGAATCGACATTTCTCGAAGCACAACCAGTGAGCTGATGTTGCGCGCGTCGCATCTTTTTCTCGGATACTACGGCGACGAGGCATCCACAGCGAAGGCTTATACGTCCGACGGCCAATATCACAGTGGTGACGTCGGCGAGTTGACGCCTGAAGGACTGCTGCATCTCACCGGCCGTGTGGCTGATGTCTTTAATACATTCGAGGGATCTAACGTCTATCCAGGCCGTATTGAAAACATGCTTGAAGCAATACCTTTGATTGACCAAGCGATACTCATCGGCGATAGACGACCTTATTGTTCAGCTCTTCTATCGGTGAAAGAACATATCGATCAGAATTTATATGCAACTGTTCAAGCAGAGTTAGACTCGATCAACAAGAAGCTTGAAAGTATCGAGCAGGTTCAGCGTTTCTTGTTGCATGCGGGTCCATTTCCATCAGCCGCTTACGAATATGTTGGGTCGGCGCAAAAGGCAAAGCGAAATCGTGCGAACATCGAAGTCAATTTTGACGCAGAAATTAAAGTTCTCTACGCCGTGCGTCCGGGTGATTGGCGTCGGCGAAAAGGCCATGAGTTTCTCACCTACCCGGATGTTGCAGAGTTGAATCACGTCCTCTCGCTGGTGAGGGCAAAGCCACCTCTCGTTGCACCGACGGATGTCGACCAACTCAAACAAGAACTCGCTGAAGCACAACAGGGAAAGCGTTTTGTCTTGCAAGCGGGCGATTGCGCAGAAACGTTTAAGAGTTGCGAACCCCACGAGGTTTTGAAAAAAATAAATGGACTTCTCCATCTGTCAAACGTCTTGACCCAAGGGATGGGACTTCCCGTGACGGTCATGGGTCGGATGGCAGGTCAGTATGCAAAACCTCGCTCTAGTCTTTGCGAAACACGAATCGTTGACGGTGTCTCGGTCACGTTGCCAAGTTACCTAGGGGATCTGGTCAATGATGTTGCCTTTACAGCAGAAGCTCGTCGCTTCGACGTAAGGCGACTACTGCGTGCAGCCGAACATGCTGCGTTGACGCTGAATCAAATGCGAGCATCGGCATCAAGCAGCAACGTGTTTGTATGCCACGAAGGCTTAAACTTATATTATGAATCGGCTCAAATTCGTGATGGCTACGACTTGTCCACGCATATGCCGTGGATTGGTGAACGACATCGGGGAATCGACGGGGCTCATGTTGAATTCTATAGCGTGATTAAAAATCCGGTTGGCGTTAAACTTGGTCCGAACAGCAAACCAGACGACGTGTTGCGCCTTTGTGAAAGACTCAACCCCAGTAATGAACCTGGCAAAATGGTTCTCATCACGCGCATGGGCGCCACTGCCATTGAGCGTGCACTACCGCCCTTGTTGACGACTGTACGCGACGCGGGAATCCATGTGTTGTGGGTTTGTGACCCCATGCACGGCAACACCTATGTGACTGCGCACGGCACCAAAACTCGGCGCATCACGGATATTCTTGCGGAAGCGAAGAGTGCTGCGAGCATTTGCGCCGCCGCGGGAAGTTGGCTCGGGGGGCTGCATTTAGAAATCTCTCCGGATGACGTCACGGAGTGCGTGGGGGTCCATGTCGAGGAAGCCGATCTCCACAAAAATTATACGAGCGCCTGTGACCCACGCCTTAATCCTGCTCAAAGCTTCGAGGTCGTGCACAGTTTCTCGCAGGGAGGGTAAACATGCACGCACAAGATTTGAAACTTCTCGAGAAGATGGCTGCCACCTGGCCCAAACGTGCAACCGTGCGAGCAGACTTTTCTAGATATGCGGAAGAATATACCGACCCTGAGCGACGTGATTACCCACTTGAGCTTCTGCCATTTCGGGATCACCCGGGCTATCTGTCGGTTTCGCCCGAACAAAAACAGCGCATCGATACCTGGGCATGGTTGGTTTACAACGACAGGACCATTCAAAGCGAAGAATATCTCGCGAATCCAGCCTTCACGTGCGTGATGCACGACGTGTTTCCCGGGGCTGACCCACTGCCCTTGCGCCAAGCTGTACAACAATGCTTGATAGACGAACACTTTCATACTTTCATGCATCTGACGGCGGTGGCTGAAACTAGGCAATTTAGGCACATGCATGAAACATTGAACTGCCCCCTCACCATTACCTACCGATGTCTGAAAGAAGCGCAGGAACAAGCACCAGAGTTGTGGCAAAAACAGCTTTTGACTTTGGTATTTGGTATCGTCGCAGAAGTCAGCGTGAAGGCGTATCTCAATTTGATTGCTCAGAATGAAGAGATTCAGCCTAAGCACAAGATGGTAGCGCTATTTCATAACCGCGACGAATCGGCGCACGGGCAAATTTTGGTGCCTGTGGCCAAGCGCCTTTGGTCATTCATGAACAACGCGCGGCGAGATTTTTTTATACGTGCTTTACCCAAAGCCCTTTCTGCGTTTATGGCCCAGGATTTCTCCGCGTGGTTAGCCATATTACAGCATGAGGAGGTACCGAAAGCGCAGGATATTATCGCCGACTGCCAACAACAAGCAGAGCAAAGCAAAATTCTGGTACGCGATGTCTCCGGCATTCGCCAACTCACAGACGAACTGGATATTACAGAGCGCCTTGATTTCGACTTTTCTTTATATCAGGCTGCGGAGACTCCATGCGCACACTCATAATTGACAACTATGATTCTTTTACCTTTAACTTGTTCCAATTAATTGCGACGATTAACGGCGAAGAACCGCTTGTGGTGCGTAATGACCAACTGACGTGGGAAGAATTGCAACACCAGCCATATGATAATATTGTCATTTCTCCCGGGCCTGGTACGCCGGAGCGAGACGCGGACTTTGGTATTTGCAAACAGGCATTGCAAAGCGCACAGGTACCAACCTTAGGTGTATGCTTGGGTCATCAGGGCATGGGTTTTATCTATGGTGCCGAGGTCTCACACGCACCTGAGCCGATGCATGGGCGTCTCAGCGCTGTATACCACGACGACTCTGAACTCTGGCAAGGAATCCCGCAGGGATTTAAGGTCGTTCGTTATCATTCACTGATGTTAGAAAATAGGTTGCAAGATCCTCTGAGGCGCACTGCCTGGACGGAGGATGGTATTTTGATGGGGATGCGACACGCTGAGCTGCCGCTTTGGGGGGTTCAATTTCACCCCGAATCCATTTGCACTGAATATGGCGACCAGCTGCTTAAAAACTTTCGTGATCTGACGCACAAGTTTGGATCGAAGCGAAGCACAGTGGCGTTAAGCAGTGGCTTATCGGTCGTTCCTTGCGCACCGCAGGCTACAGTCGAGGCACACGTGCCGCTGTCTGTGCAACTGCGCCGCCTTGCGATCACGGCGGAGCCAGATGACATTTATGCGACTGTCACGAACGGGGCTTCGCACACATTTTGGCTAGACTCCAGCCGTGCGGAAAAAGGCCTTTCGCGCTTTTCGTTTATGGGTGCGAGCGGCGGACCGAACAGTTTATTTGTATCTTATAATGCCACGACAGGGCAGATTACCGAAACAAAAGGTGACTCGACGCGGATTTTGCATGAGTCTATCTACACCTACTTAGATCGTGAATTACGCCGACGTCATTTTGTGAACGCCGACTTGCCCTTCGATTTCAATGGCGGATTTGTGGGCTATTTTGGCTATGAGTTAAAGGTTGAAGCGGGCGCCACGCACCGAAATCCTTGTCGATATCCAGACGCCATGTTTCTTTTGGCCGATCGCTTTGTCGCGCTTGATCATACGGAAGGTGCATTTTATCTCGTCAGTCTTTGTAAACCTGGCGAGGAAGCCGACGCCAAGACATGGCTCGACGACATGGAGCAAAAAATCGCGCATACAAGGCCGAGTGCACGAAGCGTCACAGACCATTTAGAACCCATCACTTTTGAGCTTGCACGCACCAGGGAAGAATACTTGGGTGATATTCTGCGCTGTCAGGAACTGATTCGAGACGGTGAGACTTATGAAGTATGTCTCACCAATCGTATCCATACCAGCGCCGTGCCGGATGCCTTGGCACTATACAAAGTTCTGCGCCACGTTAACCCTGCCCCCTATGCCGCGTTCCTGAACTTTGGTGACATGGTGGTACTCAGTTCATCGCCTGAACGTTTTTTAAACATGGACCGCGATCGAAACGTAGAGACAAAACCCATTAAGGGAACGAGACCTCGCGGAGCAACAGCCGAAGAGGACTCCGTGATTAAAGCGGATCTCGCTTGTCACGAGAAAGATCGGTCTGAAAATTTGATGATTGTCGATCTTCTGCGCAATGACCTTGGCATTGTTTGCGAAGTCGGTAGTGTTCACGTGCCAAAACTGATGGATGTGGAAACCTATGAAACGGTGCACCAGCTGGTGTCAACTGTTCGAGGTCGCCTGCGCCCGGGTTTGAACGCAGTCGATTATGTGCGTCATTCCTTTCCGGGGGGCTCCATGACAGGTGCACCCAAGTTGAGAACGATGAACATCATTGATACGTTAGAAACCGAAGCACGGGGTGTTTATTCTGGATCGATTGGTTTTCTGGCGTTCAATGGAACGGCAGATTTGAACATCGTGATTCGGACGCTGGTACAGACACCGAGCGCAACAACCATTGGAGTGGGAGGTGCCATCGTGATTCTTTCTGATCCGGAGGCCGAGTTTGAGGAGACTTTGGTGAAGGCGCGTGCACTGATTCGGGCGGTACTGCAAAGCGTTCGCAAATCTAGTGATCCCGAAGTATGTGAAAACGTGTTAGCACAGCTGCGTGCTACAGGTCGTGCGGTGGTTTCATGATGTTGTCAACAGTGCCCTTTAACGCGCCGGTGGTCGAGCGAGGCGTCGGATTTTTTGAAACCATTCTTGTCGTTGGCACACGCATGGTGCATTTCTCTGAACATGTAAAGCGTCTTCACGATACATTATCGCATCTTCAATTTCCTGCACCTTCCGACGAAGAATTGACCTCTGCCTGTCAGTTTTGCATTGACTCCGCTCAAAGAGAGCCAAATAAAGAAAGTGCACTGCGGCTCAGTTGGATTGCCGTGGGGCAGGACCTCGATGCGCGGAGCTCTTGGCGCCTCGATGTTTCCTTGCGAGATATTCCGCCGGCTACTTTAAAGCGTCGCCTAGGCGCGCATGCCGTCACGCTTCCAGCGTCGTATCACCGCGATATGCCCACAGTCAAATCGACCAACTATCTGGTGTGTGTCTTGGGGTCGCGTTTTGCAAGTTCTCGCGGAGCCAATGAGGGTCTATTTATCTCGCCAGATGGAACCTATCTCGAAGGAACAGCGACCGGTTTGTTGGCATGGAACGAAGGAACTTTGGCGGCACCCAAAGGCGAATTTCTCCCAAGCGTGACTGTTCGCGCTTTCATCGATGGGGAGATTTCAAGAAAGCCTCTCACGAGAGCGGATTTGCAAAAGGGTACAGTTCTTTTGGGCTCGCTCACCACGGCGGCACCGCTGCTATCGATTGACGGACTACCTTGTGAACAGCCGGTGGCAATGCTGCGGCGCATTGCCGAATTTAACGAGAGGATTCTAGGGCTCGCTCTCTAGCTCGGTATTCCAATAGCTTGCCGATGCCGGATCCAAAAATGGTGCCCATTCCTTATACAAGATGCGCTTGCCCTGACGGTGGGTAAACTCGCCAACAAACGATGTCCACCATTCCGGTTTGTATGGCGCCGCAAGCAGCTGGATACCCGCCTGCTTGGGTGTACGCGCTGCCTTGGCAAGATTACAGGGCAAGCAGCAACATACCACATTTTCCCAAGTGGTTTTACCACCCTGACTGCGCGGAATCACGTGATCGAGATTCAGCCTCTCGCGTGGCAACTTTTTCGCGCAATACTGGCACGTAAAACCATCGCGCATAAAAATATTTTGCCGGCTGAAGCGGATGCCATGAAAAGGCGTGCGGTCATAGAGCTGCAACATCACAATACGCGGTACCCGTAATACCCGCGAGGGTGTGTGTACAACGTCGTGATGAAATTCTGCAGAGAGTGCTGACCACGAGCTAAAATCGAAAACACGCAATTCTTCGTCGAGCGCTGCTGCTGCACCCGTTACCAGCAAGTGAAAAGCGCGCCTTGCTCGCGTGATGGAAATAGGATGAAATTGGCGGTTTAAAACAAGAACATGTGCATCAAGACCACTGTGACCCTGGTTTGCCATCAAACCATTATCGCACAGACCATTTTCCAATTACCAAAAATATGCAATTTATAAGCAACATGTGGACTTTGGCAACCCAATCGGCGCTCCTAGCCATTATTGTTTCGGCGGCAACAACAGCGGCATTATTGTTGCAGTCTCGACAAGATTTATATATTCGCTTTGCCGCATTTGCGCTCAGTGTAGGGACATTTTATTTCGCATTCTTGCTCAGCGAAATTTACCCCCATCTGCGATACACAGATTCGTTTTGCTTTGTAGCTGGAGGCTTTGCCATCATTTTCACGGCCTCCTTTTTTGATGCGCTGGTGGGACATGCCGGGTTTTCGGGAAAAAAACGTCACCTAAAAACACACTATTTTGGCGTCTCTTTTATCGTTCTTGGCCTCACCCCCCTCGCCCATATCATTTGGGTGAAAATCGCTGTGGTCGTTGCCAGCGTTTTTTTGCTCAGCGCACGCGTGCGTATTCTTGCGCGCAAGGCCAAAGAAACAGAGAGCATCGCCGATGGCACAAGGCTACGCTATCTCGCCTATGCCGGTGCAATTGCTGTGCTGGCTTTTTGTCTAGACCTGGCCTCGCATGTCAACTTGCATGTGCCAGCCCTTGGTGGGGTGGTGGTGGCCATCTATCTTTATTTCATCTGTCAAACTTTGCTGGTGAGCCGATTGCTCGACTTGCATGAGCTCTTTGGCAAGGCCGCCGTCTTTGGATCGCTCGCACTCATTTTAGCGTTGGTCTACGGCGTGCTGGTCATGTGGGCTGACTCTGAGCCTGGGCTTTTGCTTTTCAATACGTTGATTGCGTCGAGTCTGATCCTCATTTTGTTTGAGCCGCTTAAAACTTTTTTGGAGCAACAAACCATTCGCTTGTTTTTCCGTGAGCACTACACCTTTGGCCGAGATATCCGCCAGGCAGCCAGGCAACTTGCCACGTTTATTGAGCTTAATCCTGCGGTCGACTATGTGCTCGACCATATTTACGATAGCAAGCGTGCCACGCATGTGAGTATCTATATCCTCGAAGCCGAGGGGCTTGGTTTTGTTTTGCAAGGCCATCGCGGGCCAAAACCCGTCCAGCATTTGGAGAATCGTCAGCACCCAGTTTTGCTACGGCACATCCTCGAAGGCAGGCAGCCTATTTTGCGTGATTCTATTCAAGGAAAATTGCTGCGTCACAAAGCGCATGAGACGCAGGCTCTTTTTCGAAGTCTGGAACAAAAGCACAGCAACACCCAAGACGAAGCCCTGCTTGCAGGGTTAAAAGCAATTTTGAGCGAACTGGTCATCCCCCTCAAAAACCAGAATAAGGTGGTTGGATTCTTGAGTTTGCAAGATGAGAGACTCACAGAAGCCTATACCAAAGACGAAATTGCGGCGCTCGCGCATCTGGGTGATCAGCTTGCCATCACCGTCGAAAATAGCCGCGTCTTTGCGGTGCTCAAAGAACGCGACCGTCTGGCTGCGCTCGGTGAGATGAGTGCAGGTCTCGCCCATGAAATTCGAAACCCTCTAGCGGCCATTAAAGGCGCAGCACAAGCACTAGACCCGAACAAAACGCCAGGAGATGAAACAGAATTGTTGCAAATCATTGTGGAAGAGGTCAATCGCTTAAACAAAGTAGTCACCGAGTTTCTGAGCTACGCGAAGCCTATGCGAAGCACATTTGCGCCCATTCATGTCAATGACACCGTCATCAAAACACTGCAGCTTCTCGAGCATGATTTGCCCGAAAGCGTGGAACTTAGGCTGGATTTGGCGACTGGCCTCCCAGAAATCAGTGGCGACGCCGAGCAACTTCGACAAGTGCTGATTAATCTGTTGATCAACGCCAAAGATGCCATGAATAACGAAGGCACGCTGCGCATTTTTACAAGACAGGCGCAAGAGGAGCGCAAAAAGGCGTTTATTGAGCTTGGCGTCGCAGATAGCGGACCGGGCGTTTCCGCTCGGCTTCGCGAAAAGATTTTCATTCCGTTTTTTACCACCAAGCAAAAAGGGACGGGGCTTGGACTTCCGCTGTGTCAGCGCATCATACGTGACCACGGTGGCAACATTGAAGTACGTTCGGTGCAAGGGAAGGGATCCACATTTATTGTGCGTCTACCCACTTCACGCACTTTTGCAGAGGGTTTTCTCCAATGATTCAGCGCGCACTTCATCCCCAGCCTCGCATTTTGATTGCCGACGATGAATCGTCGTTGCGAACGGTTCTCTCAGCCATGCTGCGCCGGGAGGGTTTTCAGGTTACCTCAGCGAAAGATGGTGTCGAGGCCTTGGCTTTGCTGAAAGCAAGTCTGTCGGCAGATATAGATGATCCGTTTGAGGCAGTTATCGCCGACATCAAGATGCCCGAAATGGATGGGATGTCTATGCTTGAGCAAATGGCGAAGCACCATGAAGACATTCCCGTCATTATGCTAACCGCACATGGCACCGTGGATCTTGCCGTGCAGGCGTTAAAAAACGGCGCCTACGATTTCCTCACAAAGCCTTATGAACGCGATGAACTCTTGATGGTGCTGCGCAAGGCTTTGGGGCAGAGCAGTAAAAATGCGATGGCGCCACGCACACAGCTGGGGCTCAAAAATGGCCAGATGATCATTGGTGAATCTGCGCAAATGCGACAGCTCCATGACGTGATTGAGCGCGTCGCTGATACGCCTTCCACCGTTTTAATTACGGGCGAATCGGGAACTGGCAAAGAGCTGGTGGCACACGCTTTACACCATAAGAGTGCACGTGCGCAAAAGCCATTTATTCGCATCAATTGTGCGGCTATTCCTGAAACGTTAATTGAGTCTGAATTGTTCGGATATGAGCGGGGTGCATTTACCGGTGCTGTCACCAGTAAGCCCGGCCGATTTGAACTGGCAGATGGCGGGACGCTCTTTTTGGATGAGATTGGGGAGCTACCGGTAGAAGTGCAGGTCAAGCTTTTGCGCGTGCTGCAGGAGTCATGCTTCGAGCGTGTGGGCGGAGTGAAAACCATCCACATGGATGTGCGTCTGGTTACTGCGACCAATCGGGATCTGCAGAAGGCCATCGCTGAAGGGCACTTTCGCGAAGATTTATATTATCGCCTAAACGTTGTGCCCATTGCATTGCCATCGCTGAGAGATCGCAAGGATGACATCGGGCCTCTTGCCACGCATTTCGTGCGTAAGTTTAATACCCGGCTGGGCCTCCACATCGAGGGGTTTTCCGAAAAAGCCATTCCGCTTTTACAATGTTATCCATGGCCGGGGAATATTCGTGAGCTAGAAAATATTGTTGAGCGCACTATGCTGTTTGCCAATCACGCAACAATTATGCCGGAAGATTTGCCGCCCGAGATTCTTGCGCATCAGAAAGCGCAGAAGCTTTGCAAAACGCTCCAACTGAAAGAAGTGTCGGATGAGACTTCGATGAAAGAAATTGTGCGGCAGGCCACATTTGAGCTCGAGCGCGATTTGATCGTGCAAGCGCTGGTAGAGATGAACGGCAATGTCACGCATGCAGCGCGCAAACTCAAAATCAGCCGCAAGAGTTTGCAACTGAAAATGAAGGATTTTGGATTGCGGGGAAGTGAAACAGAAACTTGAAATAGGTATGTCTCCTCGCTCCTTGAGTCAAGCAGCGGAGGTCCTCATGCGTTTCCCTTACCTATGTGTCACAATTCTAGTTTCGGTTAACGCGTTTGCAGCACTGCCGATTGGCTATGACGAGTCTCCTCGTCAAACAAAGAGTGAGATTCTCTGGGATAATATTACTGCGGATCCGTACCCGGCAGGTGAGCTACCCAATGCTGAGACATCCACTTGGGATTTGCTCAACTTGCTAAACCCCTATTACTTGATGGTCACCTTCAGCCATGTTGGCGACGAAATGCCAGCGGAGCGAAAGCGTGTGATTCACAGCTATGGCACAGCAGCCAGGGTGCGCTGGGAGCCCCAACCAAATTCTTTTAGTGGCGTCTTTACAACGGGCGGCATCGGTATCGTTCGATTATCGCTGGCGAAAGCATTCAATGATCCGGTATTGGAAGTATTTAATCCGGGCATTTCCGTGAAGCTCTTGATTGATGGTGCTCCGTCGGTCAATTTTGTGGCCATTAATAATTTGGATGGTCAGGAGCAGGATCAAAATTTCTTCGCGAGGTCACTCACCAATGTTTTGGAGGAACCGTCCCTGCGTCTGCAGGTGTTGTCTGTTGGGTTTAAGGTGGCAGCGTATCTGCTGAGTCTGGTCAATGAGCGTACGCTGCCACTAGAAAATGCGGCACGGGTGCAGAGCGACGGTATTGCATTGTCGAAGGCGGATGCGCGTGCGCCCTTCCAGATTTTCTTTGAGCCTATTGCGGCGTCGGCCGCGCTTTATGCAAACGACGGGAGTGATTTCCGCCTGCAGCTCGCGCGACTTCCCATCGGGACGCCAATCTATCGGGTCTTTGCAAAACGTGAGAACGCTGAACGTGAACTTGTCGGCGTGCTTGTGCTGGAAAGCAACTTTGTTGCGTCCAGGTATGTGGACGAAACGATATTTTTCCAGCATTGAGCTAAAACTGATGGCGTTCCGTCGAATCAGCCAGCGCGGTTGTCGAAGACAATCCGCCTGAAATGACCTGCAGAACGTCGTCAAAATACCCAGACCCCACCTCGCGTTGGTGCTTCACTGCGCTATAACCCTTTGCCTCCGCACCAAACTCGGCTTGTTGTAAGCGTGAATAAGCCGTCATTCCAGATTCTCTGTAGTCTGACGCCAATTCAAACATGCCGTGGTTCAGAGAGTGAAAACCAGCAAGCGTCACAAACTGGAATTTATAACCCATACGACCAAGTTCTTGCTGAAATTTTGCGATGTCTGCATCACCGAGATGGCGTTTCCAATTAAACGAGGGCGAGCAATTGTATGCCAGCAATTTACGAGGATGCTCAGCCAAAACCGCTTCCGCGAAACGCTTTGCATCTTGCAAATCAGGCGTAGAAGTTTCACACCAAAGAACATCCGCATATGGTGCGTACACCAAGGCGCGCGCAATGGCATAGTCAAGACCGCCCTTGATTTCAAAGAACCCCTCTACCGTACGCTTACCCGTCAAGAATCGGCGATCACGCTCATCCACATCCGAGGTCAACAACCTGGCGCTATCAGCATCCGTTCTTGCGATAAGAACCGTTGGAACATCCATCACGTCCGCCGCCAAACGCGCTGCGACCAAGGTACGCACAAAGTGGCTTGTCGGGATCAATACTTTACCGCCCATGTGGCCACACTTTTTCTCCGACGATAGTTGATCCTCAAAATGAACGCCAGCAGCTCCCGCCACAATCATCGCTTTCATGAGTTCGAACGCATTTAATGGCCCGCCAAAACCTGCTTCCGCGTCCGCGACGATGGGGATTACCCAATCCCGCGCAGGTAACCCTTCAGCATGTTCAATTTGATCCGCACGCAACAATGCCTGATTCATGCGACGAACAACTTCTGGCACGCTGTTCGACGGATACAAACTTTGATCCGGATAGGTATGCATCGCCATATTGCCATCGGCTGCCACCTGCCATCCGCTGCAATAGATCGCACCTAGACCAGCACGGGCCTGCTGCACCGCTTGATTGCCTGTAATTGCTCCCAAAGCAGCAATGTAAGGCTCCGAATGGAGGTCTCTCCAAAGGCGCTCGGCGCCACGACGCGCAAGCGAATACTCAATGTGAACAGTGCTACGCAAACGCTTCACGTCTTCATCGGTATATGGACGCTTCACGTCAGCAAAGCGCTGGATATCTCCCCCGGATTTCTCACTCGCCAGGATTTTGTCATATGCTGGGACTGTCAGAAAATCTAATAGCTGCGTGCTGGTAGAAACCTGCAAAAACAAATCACGAGCCGATGTGGAATCAGCTCGCGGATCTACCTCGCCGTTCAAAATGCTCACCACGAGCTCTTTTGTCACCGGAGTTCCATCTGAGAGCTGTACGCCATGATGCATCCACTGCCATATCTGCGCTCGAGCGATCTCCGCCGTGGCAGCATCTTCCATCAAGTGATAGAGCGGAACACATCCTTGCCCCCGTAGCCAAGATTGCAAATACTGCACACCTACGCGAATACTGTGTGTAAGCCCTTCTCGCGTTCTTGTCCCTGCTGGCGTTTCCAATAGTTGCGCGGCGGTCACATGCACATTCGGAAAACTTTTTCCAATCTGATTAGGTGCGGGCATATATTCGTCGAAAACCGCGCGCGCTACGGGCACCAAACCAGGATGAGCCACGCAAGTCCCATCATGGCCATTTTTCACTTCTCTTAATTTATCGGCTTTCACCTTCGCAATGGCCTCGTCATTCGCCTGCTGATTGCCCTTGATGGGAATTTGCGCCGCCATCCCGCCCATGGCATGCACCCCACGGCGGTGGCATGTCTGCACCAAAAGCTGCGAGTATGCGCGCATGCAAGGCTGTTCCATCGTCACTTGCTGGCGATCCGGTAGCACCGCTTCTTTGCGCTCGCGCAAAGTTTTGATATAGCTAAAAATATAATCCCATCGGCCACAATTGAGTCCTGCTGCCCGGCTCCTCAGCTCATAGAGAATTTCATTCATCTCAAAAGCGGCAGGCAGAGTCTCAATCAGCACGGTTGCGCGTATACATGCGGTGGGAAGACCAAGTGCGTGCTCACTCTGCGTGAAAATATCATTCCATAAACGCGCTTCTAAATGACTCTGCAACTTGGGAAGGTAAAAATAGGGTCCAGAACCGTTGGCAATCAACGTCTTGGCATTGTGATAGAGAAACACGGCAAAGTCGAAAATCGATGCCGGGACCGGCTTGTCATCCACAGAGAGGTGCTTTTCCAAGAGATGCAAACCACGTGGTCTCACCATTAGCATTGCGATCTTCGCATTCAATTCGTAACACTTGCCATTTTCAGTTTCGATATGGTGGATCTCTTTGCGAACTGCATCGCGAAGATTGAGCTGACCCGCCAACACATTTTCCCAGGTAGGTGTGCTTGAATCTTCGAAATCCGCCATGAACACGCTTGCCCCGGAGTTCAAGGCGTTGATGATCATCTTGCGATCTGTAGGGCCAGTAATTTCTACCCGGCGATCAAGCAAGTCAGCAGGAAGAGCAGCGCAACTCCATTCGCCTTCCCGAATTTGCCGCGTTTCAGGTAAAAAATTCGGCAACACACCTTTGTCAAATTCTGCTTGGCGCGCCTGACGTGCGGCAAGAAGTGCATCGATTGTGCCAGCAAATTGGCGCGTTAATTTCGCCACAAAAGACAGTGCCTCTGGCGTTAAAATCGTTTGAAAATGACTTGGCATCGGCCCAAAAAAGCGAATGTTGTGCAAAGCGTGTTGGTCAGTCATGCGTTTTTCTTACCCTGCGGTTACGAGAATACAATCCGTTACCCGACGTGACTAAAAAGCAAATCTTTTTTGAACGATTCTTGCACGGGCAAGCACTAAGAGTTTGTGTGAGGAAAGAACGATGCGAAGAGAATGGATTCAAGCGGCGGCCATGGCCATCTTTGTTTTGACGATTGCGCCATGCCTCTATGCGGATGTAATTAGCCCAGATGTTAGCGCATGCAGCGGTAAAAGTGTGGGCGCCAGATGTACCGCATCAGACTCCAAGCCAGGCCTTTGTTGCAACGTGACCAATGGCTGCTGTCGGGTAACCCCACCTCACGATGGTGTCGCCCCCGGCACATCTTGCTCAGATTGCATGCAGTGCGTGACAGGCGTCGACACCTGCCCCGGCGATGCCGGTAAACTCATCGCAAACCTCAACAATACCAACACAGCCTCGCAGGGCTGCAGCAGCCTTTTACTGGACTCGCCGGCGACGCTAATCCCCTTCGCAGCTTTGCTAGCTGGTCTTTTCCTGGTTGTGCGACTACGACGTGATCGCGCATAGCAGCCCAAGAGCGAAAGAAGCAGTATTGGCGATGAGCGAGACCATAAAGCCCTTCTTCCAACTTAATGGCACAAGCCAGATGTAGAACATCGCCTCGAACGCCACCACGGATAATTCGATTACTGCGGCGCGCTCAGCAAACGGCAAGTGCCAGAGCCAAACGGTGTTGGCATACCAGGCAAATGGATGAGATAGCAACGTCGATGCCACTGCTACAGTTGCAGCACGCATATATAAAGTGCTCTCGCCCCGCAGTAGCATCATCGCGATCACGCCGGCTGGCGCTTCCACCGCAAGGGATAGCAGAAGTGCGGTATATTGCTGCATGCTACTTGTTCGCCGTCAGACTCAACACAAGCTTATAGGCGTCTGCGCCTGACATACGCAACTCTCTCGCGATGCGTTTGGCGATTTCTTTTTTGGAGAGACCTTGTGCAAAATAAGTTTGTATTCGCTCCAGCGGATCAATCTCCGCGAGCGCTTTTGCAGCATCCCCCGCTTCGACGACAATCACAGCTTCGCCAAGCGCCACGAATGGCGGCGTTAGTTCCCCGCCAAGCAAACCGCGATGAAAGGTTTCAAATTGTTTGGTCAACTCACGCGCCACAACAACACGACGCGGGCCACAGAGCGCGTGTAGGTCCACAAGTGTGTCGTTCACGCGCTTCGGCGCCTCATAGATCACCAGCGCAAACCCTGCCCGCATCGCGTCTTCTATCAAGCGGGTACGCTCCTTGCCTTTCTTTGGCAGAAAACCCAAAAATACGTAGCGATGCGTATGAAGCCCCGCTCCCATGAGAGCAGCGATCACTGCGCTTGGCCCGGGAATCGCTTCGACGCGATATCCCTCTTTAGCGATCGCATCAACCAGGCGCCCGCCCGGATCACTGATCGCCGGTGCGCCCGCATCGCTGATAAGCGCAACATTCTCGCCAAGCGCCAACCGCTCACGCACAACCGGCGCGCGCTCGAGCTCATTGTGCTGATTGCAAGAAACCAGCCTGGGCTTCGTGATACCCAGCGCTGCCAACAAATGGCCACTGTGGCGAGTATCTTCGGCTAAAATCAAACTGCTCTCTGCCAAAATTTCTTTGGCGCGCTCAGAAATGTCTTTAAGATTCCCGATCGGAGTCGCGACGATTCTTAATACGCCCGCCATGGATTTCCCCGATAGCGCCTCGGCTCCGCCGGCACCTCAAACGCGCTCTTAAAATGCTCCACCTGAGCGCCGATGCCAAAGCCTGTCACGGCGATCACATCAAAACGACAAAAGGGAGGTTTTTTATAAAATCGCTTCAAGTACATCTGTGCAGCCTTGATCAGCTTTGCCTGCTTATCGAAGCGCACACTCGCTTGTGGTGCGCCATATTGCGCGTTCTCCCGGCTACGCACCTCGACAAAGCACAGCACCTGCCCCTCTTTAGCGATGATATCGATTTCGCCAAATTTATAGCGCACATTGCGCGCCACGAGCTCAAAACCTCTTTGCAAAAGCCATTGCACAGCTAACTCTTCACTTTCTTTGCCGCGCTCTAATCGTTCCATAGGCTTCCTTGCACAACCGGTGTGAAGCTACGTCGATGAATCGGACAGGGACCAAGCTTGTGCAATGCCCGTAGATGTTCCCGTGTTCCATAACCCTTGTGCTTCGCGAACCCGTAACCCTCGTAAAGTTTCTCTGCCTCAACCATCAGCCGATCGCGATAGACTTTGGCAATGATGGATGCTGCCATGATGCAAGGCCAAATTGCATCGCCGCCCACGACGGCATGTTGCATGAGCGCTTGCATCATGGGAATGGTTGTATTGCCATCAATCAAGAGCCCAACCAGTGGCACTTGAGCGCTCCTCTGGATCTCCAGAACGGCTGCACCCATGGCTTCAAACGTGGCGTTGAGAATGTTAACTTGATCAATACGCGTTGGCGCAACAAGACCCACGCCAACAGCAATGGCGCTATGACGAATGATCTCGTCAAGCGCCTCGCGTTTTTTCTCTGACAATTTTTTAGAATCATCTAGCCCCAAAATGGGCTTCTCAGGATCGAGGACCACGGCAGCTGCAACCACTGGTCCAGCTAAAGGTCCCCGTCCCACTTCGTCGACGCCAGCTATCTGGCGAGCATTGGCGTTATACCACGGGCTCAACAACGGCATTCACGCGCGTATCAGTTCGATATTCCTGACGCTCCTTGATACGTGCTTTCTTGCCGCGCAGATCACGCAGATAATAAAGTTTGGCACGGCGAACTTGGCCGGCCTGCACCACTTCGATCTTTTCAATACGTGGGCTTGAAAGCGGAAACACACGCTCAACACCCTGCGAAAAACTAATCTTGCGCACGGTGATCGCCTCACGATTGGCTCCACCTTTTCTGGAAATGCACACGCCTTCAAAAACCTGAACGCGTTCTTTGTCGCCTTCTTTAATGCGAAAAAACACACGCAAAGTATCGCCCACGCGAAACTCGGGATAACCCTCACGCAGGTCCTTCTTTTCAATCATCTCTAGGATGCTAGCCATCACAAAACCTCTAAATTAAACAAAAAACCTTATGAGACCTTTTGTCAGAACCTAACTTAAAAATCAACTAGCGTTTGCCCGTCTTTTGACCGAGCACCTTTCAGCTCATAAGGCAGCTCAAAATTGCCTCGTTGCAGCATGGCATCCAAAAAAGCATCAGCAGTAAAGCTCGCTTGATGGGCTGAAGCCGGAACGGTCGCCGCGGTTGCAGTCGTTGCGGCGTTGGTTGCCGCCGGAGGGGTTACCGAAACTGTTGGCTTTGGCTCACAACTCCCTGCTGGCGCTCCACAAAAGTTGACGGTATGACCATCTCGCTCAAACGAAAGACATTCTGCGTCACCAAGCCCACATTCGGCGGGGCAAGGCTGATGGGCCTGGCACTTAGTCGGATCACACGATCTACGCTCGCCAGTCGTGGCATCTCCCACTGCAACAACAATACCGATTTCCCGTCCTAAGTCTCCGGAGCAGGTAAAATTGGCCGGACATTTATTTTGTTGGCCTTTTTCATGTTCGTCAATCTTGCCATCTCCATTCCGATCGATGGAGGGTGAGCTGCAAACCGCAAAACACAATCCAACGCCCGTTGCATGCGTGATCTCCACACATTCCGCATGCCCGGCATCATCGCCTAGACCTGCAAAGGGGCGCCCATCACAAAAGCGGTGATCGGCCTGCTCATTGCAGAGCTTTTGCCTTGGAAAATGCCCGCCGCCCGCAAAATCTGTGATGCTCGCCCATGTCACCGCGGTTGCGCAGATACCGCCATTTTGCTCAAAACATATTTCGCCGCTTTTACACCCCTTGGTCACATCTGCTGCATCGTAATGGCATGTATCCCGGCAAACATAGGATTTCGCCACCACTTGTTGCTGGTCATTGAGAGACATATCGCTTGGTGCGCAGCGACGTCCGTTTGTGCAGGCGTTGTCGTCTGAGAGTGCCACGCATAATCCATCTCGTTCTCGTTGAGACGCCAAGCAAAACGCGCCAAGAACATCCGGCTCATGCCCCAAAACCCCCAAATTGGTTCCCACCACGATTTGACAGCTTCTTCCCGTCGGGCAATTTTCCGGCGCTTTTTCAATTGTGTTTCCACTCCCATCAGCTTTTTCTACCACCTTCATGCATTCTACGCGGCAAACTCCTTTGGCTTGTGCCGCATCATAGATGTCTGGCAGACAAACCAGGCCGTCTTCACAATTCCCCTGCCCGTAAGCGCCGGAGCTTAAAACTGGATGGCAGGCATCCTGCTCGTGTTTTCCCACCACTGCAGCAGATCGTGTTGGTGCCTGCACGGCCCCCACCGTTGGGAGGGTTGGTACCGAAGCGGGGGACCCACTATTGCAACTAACAAATAACAAGGGTAGGGAAAGGCATAACAAAAGGGAGCCAATTTTTGCTTTTATCATTAGCAGTTCTCTCCAGGTTTCCGTATCAACGTCTGCTAAAGCAAAATTCTTCCCAATCAATGGGCAGCTTATGACGAAGTGGTTTTCATTGTTCTTTCTCGCCATGCTCACCCTTACGGGTGCTTGCACATTCGTCTATGCAAAGCCCAAACCAGGCGAGAAGGGACGTAGCAACATCTTGCTTCCGGTGTGGAAGCCGTTTATGCCCAAGCGCTTGGCGCACGTCTACGACCATACCATTCTCAAAAACTACCGGGGCGCTTCTGATTGCCAACCATTTTGCCCGCAAATAGATATCTGGCAGTACCAATACCAGCCCAAAGGCCAGCCACTGATTTCTAGCACAATGCCTATCGCATCGAAAAAGAAGTACTGGAAAGTTCCCAGTGAAGCACGAATTATGTCTGTTACATTGTTCGGAAATAAAAGTGAGTATTATGACGGTTTTCTAGAGTACTTAGAGAGCATTTCGCATATCAAACACGCCAATAAAATAACCGACAATCTGTGGGGGTATGAAACATTCACTGTGCGCGTGTATGTTGCCAAAAGAAATCCTGATTTAAAGGCCGTGCTTGGTGATCTTATTGGTGAAACACCGGACGCATATATTCAAAAACTTATCGCAGCTGGTTGCGAGATTGCTTATATTGACAACGGCATGCCCCGCGTCGACAAGGATGCGACGTTCTGGCGTTTTATGGTAGCGGCAGAAGAAATGCCTGAACAACAGCGTATACGCTACTTGCTTCGCGACGTGGACTGGCGCTTAACCGCAGCGGAAGCGTATGCCGTAGGGGAATGGATCGATAGCGGAATGCAATATCACAGACTCGGTATTCTCGCTTTGTGTATTGGTCCTATGAATGCCAGCATGTGGGGTGGAATGCACTCTGGTAAGGGTGACTTCACTAATCTTAAAACGTTGATGGAGTCCTTTCCATATCGTTATCATTATGGTGATGATGAATTATTCCTACGAGACCATATATGGCCTTATATCAAGTATTCAGGCTCCGTGATGACACATATTTACCCGCGGGATTGGAAATCCACCATTGTGAACCCATTCATGGGATGCTGCGAAGAACCTACCCAAGAGTATTGCGACGCGATCAGAGCGGGAGGCAAATGTCCAGATATCGTGATGCCCGAAGACATTGCCTTTCCACAAGTAGCCCTTGGCAATCGGGCGCCTCTTGCTGAGCTGAAATCGTCCCCGGAAAACTTCGATATGCACCTCGATACCGATCGTGGCCGAAGAGTAAAAAAAGCGTTATCCGCGCGTTAGGGCTTATTAAGCAATAAGGAACGAGGCTCTCATCGCGGCCACCGACAGCACGTCATTTCCTAACTGCTTGGTTTTAATGGCTTCACCAAAACGCAATGTGCTAAAATTTGCATTGGGTATGGGTGCAACGCTAGGCACGCCTTGCCCACCCATTAGCACAGGCGCAGTGAACCACCAAAACTCGTCACATAGATCTGCAGCCAGAAGCGATGCCAACATTTTCCCACCGCTTTCAAGCATGACACTGGTAATGCCTTTGTGGCAGATTTGTTGTAAGGCAGAACGCAAATCTACACGACCGTTTTGTGCTGACACCTCACAGCGAACAATTCCAGCACGATCGAATTCCGCAATTTTCTCGGCAGATGCTTTGGAGGTATGCACGACAAGAGCGTTGCCATGCGATCGATCATAGACATTCGCCGAGGGATTTGTTCGCAACGTGCTGTCCACCACGACGCGAAGTGGATGCCGACCTTCCTTCCCGTCAGAGAGACGCGTGGTAAGCCGTGGATTGTCGACGGCCACCGTATTTGCGCCAACCAAAATAGCATCGCAGCGGTCTCGTAATTGATGCACAACGGCGCGGGATTCAGCTCCAGTCAGTTCGGTCTGAGCTCCTTCGACCATAGCAATACGCCCATCCAGCGAGGCAGCCATTTTCGCAACCAACCACGGCATCTCTTTGCGCACTGCTTTCTCAAATGGTGCAATGAGCTGCCTCGCGCAAGCAGCCTGCTCCTTGTGCTTTACCATATCCACCTGGATGCCAGCTTGCCTCAAGCGTTCGATTCCGTGGCCATTCACCAATGGATTCGGATCAGACACACCAACGACCGCCCTCACAATACCCGATTGCACCACATGTTCTGCACAGGGTGGGGTCTTTTTCCTAAAGTGGCTGCAGGGCTCAAGCGTCACATAAAGCGTTGCCCCTCTCGCCTTGTTGCCCGCGCGCATGAGCGCAATGGCCTCACCATGAGGCTCGCCGGCTCTTTCGTGGAAGCCCGTGCTAATCACTTGGCCATCCTTCACCACCACCGCTCCAACCGGCGGATTCGGATGCGTACCGCCGACTCCGTTTTGGGCTTCACGAAGCGCGATTTGAAAAAAAATGTCGTCACGATCTGTGAAGTGAGCAGCGCTTTGGTCACCGTCAAGTATGAAACCGAATGGTGAAATCTCGAAGAAAGATCTAGCCATGCGCATCCTCACGCCGCATCTTATTGAGCTCTTCGGCAAACTCATTCATATCGCGAAACGACCGATACACGCTGGCAAATCGTACATACGCCACTTCATCTATTTGCCGCAGCGCCTTCATCACTTGCTCGCCAAACCATTGTCCAGCAATCTCGCGCTCGCCCAGCTCTTGGGCGGCGCGCTCGATACTTGATGCGATCTCTTCAAGGTCCGAGGTCGACACTGGACGCTTCTCGCATGCGCGTCTCATCCCTGCGACAAGCTTGGTGCGATCGAATAATTGTCTTCGGTTATCGCGCTTAATGACTTGCAAGGCCATTTCTTCCACGCGCTCGTAGGTTGTAAAGCGCCGCGGACAGCTCACGCAGGAGCGCCGCCGGCGAATGGCTTTGCCATCTTCTGTTTCCCGGGAATCGATCACGCTGGTATCAGGCGAGCCACAGTACACACATTTCACGGCGACTACCTAGGTTTGGTGGATGGGAGCAATTCTATTTATCACGTTGCCGGCCATTGACCAAAGGATTTTGCTTTTATACGCACCCTGTCAATCGGAGCGTGGCGCAGCTTGGTAGCGCACTAGACTGGGGGTCTAGGGGTCGCAGGTTCAAATCCTGTCGCTCCGACCATTTTCCAAAAAAATCTTGAATAGTTTTCGCCAATCGGATTGTTAGCGAGTTATACAAGAGTGTTTTGGAGGATCATCGCATGATTTCGAGCGCCTTATGGGTAGTACTCGCGTCGGGTATTTTTGCACTTCTGTATGGGCTCGTTCTCATTCGCATGGTGCTCGCCAAGAACACTGGCTCAGCGAAGATGATGGAAATCGCCAGCGCCATCCAAGAAGGCGCGCGGGCCTATCTTAACCGCCAATATCAAGTTATCGCAGTAATCGGCGTCGTCATTTGTATAGGCCTCACTCTGCTCATGGGGTGGACTGTTGGCCTCGGCTTTGTCCTCGGCGCACTCTTATCGGGCATCGCTGGTTTTATTGGCATGAATATTTCGGTGCGGGCCAATGTGCGCACCTGTGAAGCCGCGCGGACCAGCATGCAGGGCGCGCTTGACATTGCATTTCGATCGGGAGCAATCACTGGCCTTTTGGTCGTTAGCCTCGGCATTCTCGGCATTGCGCTTTACTATATTTTGCTGACAAATCTCGGGATTACCGATCGACAGCTGTTCAACGGATTGATCGCGCTCTCGTTTGGCGCGTCGCTTATTTCTATATTTGCACGTCTTGGCGGTGGCATTTTCACGAAAGGTGCGGACGTTGGCGCCGATATGGTCGGCAAAATCGAGGCTGGCATTCCAGAAGATGATCCGAGAAATCCTGCAGTTATCGCCGATAACGTTGGCGACAACGTCGGTGATTGCGCCGGCATGGCGGCGGATTTGTTTGAGACCTACGTGGTCACACTCGTAGGATCCATGCTTTTAGCTGGCATCTATTTTCAGGGCGCAGCGCGTGAAACTCTGCTGATGTATCCGCTTTTGATCGCAGGCTTGTGCATTTTTGCGTCGGTGATTGGTACGTTCTTCGTCAAGCTCTCGAAGTCACAGGACATTATGGGCGCGCTCTACAAAGGATTTTTTGCAACTGCAGTCTTTTCTGCAGTCGCAGTATTTTTCATCACCTATCACTTTGTGGGTTTCGACACGCAGTTTTCGATTGGGGCCAAACTGTTCACTGGGAAGAATCTCTTTTGCTGTGCGATAACCGGGCTTGTCGTGACTGCCTTACTCATGTGGATTACCGAGTATTACACGACAACCAAGAGCCGGCCTGTAAGAAGCATTGCTGAGTCTTCACTCACTGGTCATGGCACCAATATTATTCAGGGTATTGCCGTCTCCATGGAAGCAACGGCTCTCCCCGTGATCGTGATCAGCATTGGCATTATCGTCGCCTATCAGAATGCCTACCTGTACGGCATTGCCATTGCCGCCACTACGATGCTTGCAGTTGCTGGCATGATCGTGGCACTCGACGCGTATGGACCGGTAACAGACAACGCTGGTGGCATAGCAGAAATGTGTGGCTTGCCACCGGATGTGCGCAAAACGACCGATGCACTCGACGCAGTAGGCAACACCACCAAAGCTGTGACGAAAGGTTATGCCATAGGTTCAGCTGGCTTTGCTGCGCTCGTGCTTTTTGCGGCGTTTCTCGAGGACCTGAAACACTTTTTCCCACATCTCAACGTGCAATTTTTCCTCGCTGACGCATTTGTCCTTGTGGGTTTGCTGCTTGGTGGACTGCTACCCTATCTGTTTGGTGCACTGAGCATGATGGCAGTGGGCCGTGCGGCACAATCGGTAGTGGTCGAAGTGCGTCGACAGTTCAAGGAAAAACCCGGGATCATGAATGGAACTGAGAAACCGGATCATGGTCGCGCGGTGGATATTTTAACAAAGACTGCCATCAAAGAGATGATTCTTCCGTCGCTACTGCCTGTTTGCGCGCCAGTTTTGGTGTATTTCGTCGTGTATTTTGCGATTGGTCAAACAGAAGCATTTACCACGCTTGGTTCTATGCTTTTGGGAATTGTAATCACAGGGCTCTTTGTCGGCTTGTCGATGACGGCAGGCGGTGGTGCATGGGATAACGCTAAAAAATATATTGAGGATGGATTCTTTGGCGGCAAGGGGTCTGACGCGCATAAGGCTGCGGTGACGGGAGATACGGTGGGCGACCCGTATAAAGATACGGCGGGGCCGGCGATTAATCCGATGATTAAGATTGCCAATATCGTGGCATTGTTGCTGCTGGCGATTTTGGGCAGTGCGCATTAAGCTGAATATTCCTAACGATGGCAGTGCACGATTTCGTTTTGAAGCGTCGCAATTTCTTCGGCCTGTACCTGCAGAGCCGCAGCCAACATAGATGTATATGCATATAAATCCACATGATTGCCATCGCTAGCTATCTGTTTTATCATGCTCGAATCTTTGATATCGTCAATGATAAAACCCAAGTGCAAGGGTGTCTCTTTTGAATCCCACGCATATTTGTATGTCGCCAAATGCAAGCGCATCATCGCATCATGTTGTCGATGAAGATCCTCCTGGCTAAGATATTTAATTTCGCTTTTATATGCGCGCCGAGAAATGGGGCAGCCTCCCGTTTGTTTTGTTGGGTCTTGGTCGCTACACACATAGAGTGAGTTGCAGTCATTGATAGGATCACACCGCTGACCCGCCGAATTGCAAGCGGATCCCAGAGCTTGCAAAAGTGTGCATGGCGGAACATTCGGTTGCGTCCGATGGCCACCCGCGCGACAGACCGGATCTCCGCACGTCGAATACCATTGCAAGTTTTGGGCCTGCGCAGTGGAGGTTTGATTTGTGCAAGATGCCAGGAACAAAATCAGGACTAAGACGGAAATTTTCATTCTTGCATTTTGTGACATTCTCCTGTCGCATAGCAAGCACGGCCAAAAAAAAGTTAGGCCAACCCAAAAGACCGCGCCAAGGTATATCAATGCTGAATAGAACTCAGCACGAAACACACCATATCAATGCAGGGAGCAGCCGAAATGCCTTTGAATCCAACCAACGGTCAAGCAGCCGCTAATTGTTGCAACACGCCAGTGGAGACGACGTTTCAAGTCGCCTCTGGTTCGCGGGTAATAGGCCGAGCAACTGCTTTTATTGATGGTCTACCCGATCGGCTCGACTTCAATACGGATGGAGCCACGAGATGGGAGAAGTTCAAGAATTCCATAACCGGTGGCGTTAACATGGGACTCGCCTGTGGCGCAACTGCTGGCTATGGCCTGATGGCTGTGCCAGACACTTTCCTCGGTCGGGGTGACACACAAGATCCACAACTTCATAACGCGATTGACAGAGTCGGTTTTAGCGAGGGGCTCGTCGGTATGGCCATGCATGGTGCGACCTATGTGGCCGGTGGCGTGTCTACCATTCCGGCTGGTGCAGCAGGCCTCATCGCGGGTGCAGTCTCGGCTCCGGCAGCGAGTGTGCCGGCTCGCCAGCACATTGGGTGGGTAGCAAACACCAGCTCCAACGTTGCCTTTAACGTCGTGGGTACAGCTGCTGCTGTGCCTTTGGGGGTCACATCGGGTGCGCTCAAACTTCCGTCACTTGCTGCCAAATACGTCATCACCGGCGTGGGTGCGCTGCTGGGTGGTATCTTCGGTTTCTTTGTTGGATCGGTGCGCGCAATAGCGAATCGCTAGCGCATTCCGAGTTCTACCTGCAATCGACGCGCTTCTTGGGCAACCAAGAAAGAAATGTGAAAGCGGATTTTCTCAGCCACTATTTTTACTTGCTCAAGAATTCGTCGTCGAGCTTCTGTGTCCAACGCTGCAGCATTCTGGTTCACAAATTGACGCAATTGATTGAGCTCGCTCAATAGAGCTGCCTCTACATCTTCGTTGACGGGCGTTCCGTCTATGTGGATGGCTAGAAAATCTCGCAACGCTGCCAAACGCACAAATGCTTCTGGCGTCGGATACAACGCCTCGTTTCTTCGGATCGCAGCCAAATGGGCGGCCGTCTGCCTTCGCACGTTTTCTGCCTGAATTCCTTCGATGGTGACGGTGGGAGATCCCAGTAATCGAGCTACCTCATCGCGGTTTCGCAGGTCCATTCGATGCGAGGCTGGTAACGGAAACGAAAATTGTGGTAACGGCAATGTTAAACCAACGGCTTCGCGCACCTGTCTTGCATACGGATAAAGTTGCAGCAAGAGTTGTTGCAGGCCAAGGGTGACACTCAGGTATTCATCCTGTAGCGCGCGCGGCAGATGCCGAAGGCGATCATTTGGCAGGAGCGAGCCATGGTAACTGCAACTCATCATCTCAAAAAGCAAATACGCTGACATGAGACTCGGGAAGTACCGGCTTTCATGCTCAAGGAGGATCCGGTTCGGTCTCTCCATAAACCTCCCATATATTCGCACTATCTCAAGCGCTGCAGACGCAGACGGTTGATCCGGCAGCCGCTGGGAGTCGACAAAGCGCACTAAGGCACCGTGATGGTTGTTCCGCGCGTGCACCTGCGCATGTTCGGTAAAAGCCAAATAGCGTTGATTAAGAAAAATAAAGGCATGCGCAAAACGAAGGAAAAGTCGGTCAACTTCTGGGTGATGCGTCAGTAACGGGTGGGCAAGGCGGGCAGGAACCATCGTCTCACGCCCTATGATCAAAATAGAAGAGGCACCTCGAGCGGGCACATGTATGTGGCTGTGTTCAAGCATGCCCATGTCTCGCAGGCGCGCAAATGTTGGTGGATGTGAAAGTAATTCTTCGTCGCGGTCGCGAGCGAGTATCTCGATGAAAGAGTGGCCATGAGCTCCGTCTAGAGACAGTTCGCGATAGAGCGAAGCAAGTTGGAGCGGTCCGAATTCTGCCCGGCCAAAATAATATTGAAAAACTGTTCGGATAACACTGTCTGGCCAGCGGAGCCAAGATTGCAGTGTATCATACAGGCTGTCCCAGGTAGGTGCCGCTGGCCCTACGACTTCTTGCGCATGAGCTATCTGCGCAAGCTGCTGGTGCGGATCTGTGCGCCGCACAGCGGGCGCTCCATGACCACTGGCCTGCGTACTGAGTGAGCCAAAGAGTGAGGCAGGAATAAAGCAAACAAAAAAGTAAACTTTCAATTTATTCATAATTAAACCAAATTTGCAGACATTGATACCCACTCCATATATTAAATCTATTTAATTAGTCTAGGGGGTGTGGCCGGTGTCCACCTTGCATTCGCTTTGCTCAATCCACTCGAAACATGTGTCTCCTCACCCCCATCGACAATCACCCCCTCAACACCATCCAGCTTCTCAATCACCTTCATACCTTCGATTGGGCCGAGCACAAAAACGCCTGTTGCCAAGGCATCCGCCCAGTATGCTTTCTTCGTCAAAATCGTCACGCTTTGACACTGCTCTGCCGGATATCCCGTGCGCGGATCAATGATATGTGCATAACGCTTATTCTTATAAATAAAGAACCTTTCGCTATCGCCTGACGACGCCACTGCACCGTTCGAGATGGGAATCACCGCAAAGTTCTTGCTCTTGTCACGCGGATCTTGAATCGCGATATTCCACATGCGCCCGTTGTTGCGCCCTCGAACAGCTAAATCTCCGCCAGCATTCACCCCGTAGTCGGTGAAACCAGATTTCCCCAAGATATCCATTGCCCGATCGACGGAATATCCCTTCGCGATACCACCCAAACCGATCTTCATACCTCTCTTCTTTAAAAAAGCTGTCCCACGTACTTTGTCGATTTGTAAGTTCTCAATCCCGACAAGACGTTGTCTTCTTTTGATGTCTGCATCTCGTGGTGGCTTGGGATTTGGAGCATTGAAATTCCACAAACTTCCAGCAGACGCATAGGTAATATCATACGCACCCGAGGTGATTTCATGCACTCTCTTTGCTTCTTCCAGCAAAAAGAGAATCTCAGGATCTACCTTGACCGGCTTCTTGCCCGCCATGTGATTGATCGTCATGAGCTCACTCTCTCGCCAATCGGTCATTAAGTCTTCAATGCGCTTCATCTCAGCCAGAGCCGCATCGATGGCCTGCTCGGCTTTCTCATGCTCATCGCTCAAAACGACGATCGATATGCTCGTGCCCATCAAAACAGCTTCTCGTGTGTGACTTGTTTTCGACTTCACTGGCGCAGGAGGAGATTTTTCTTGTCCAAGAGCCAATAGCTTCGGCAGCAGATATTTCACACGGTTGCCAGTTTGCCTGATTTTACCTTGCCGATCGACAACAACGAATGTCGGCGTTTCTGTCACACCAAAAAGATCCGACAGTTTTCCTTTGCCATCTTGCACAACAGGAAATTCCATCTCTGCCTGCTTCACAAACTGAATGGCTTTGTCGATGTCCGTGTCGATATCAATTGCAACAATATCAACGTCCCTTCCATTCTTTTTATACAGGTCTTTGAGCACAGGAATTTCGTTGCGACAGCTTTCACACCAAGTTGCCCAAAAAACAATGAGTGTTGGTTTTTCTAACGCCGCTGGATTAAAAACAAATTTCTGGCCACCTAGGTTTTTTGCTTCGAAGGCGGGAGCGAGCTTTTCTTCTACAGCAGCAGCGAGATGCTGGGAAAGAACAAACAACAATAGCGTCAGGCGCAATACATAGATTGCATTCACTGAAATCTCCTAGAACCGACTCAGAACAGACATATCAAACCAATAAACTTGAAAGCCATCATCGCGCAACCAATAGTTGCCAGTAATCGCAACATTATCTAGCCAAAAAGGAAAAAATGGCGGCCGGATCAGTGATGCGCCCAGCCCAAAAATTGCGCCGGTAAATGGCCCAAGATCAGTATCGGAGGTTCTATAGGTTGGAAGCGTCGCAAACGCCCTTTCGTAAAAGTAAGCCCCGGTTTGCGTATAGAATCGCACACTCGGTTCAAGCAAAAAGCGCTTTGCGAAAAAATACTGGAACAACTTCACCTCAGCAGTATGGCTATAGATGTTCCAAGTATCACCGTAAAATCGATAGCCCAGCTCCAGCGTATTCATCGGTGAAATGCTATGCTTCCACCTCGCACTCACAGCACCGCGATGACGCTGAGGTGGCATAATCTCACGTTGTTCAACGTTATTCAAAAAGACAGAATAATATGACGTTTGGAGCGTGCCAGTTTGGAAGATATAAGTCAGTGTGAGGTTCAAAATATCGAGTGGCGAGAGAACTTGCGTAAGAGAGCCTTCGGTAGAAATAGTCTGGCGATAGGCATAGCCGTGTGTGGTGCCGTTGTAATATTTGTTTAAAAAGTAGTCCGTGTAGCCGTCTAGGCGAATGCCCAACACACTATTGCCGCCCATCATGGGAATGCCAAAATTTACGCCGTAGGGCCATGACATATAGATATCAGCTTCATAGCTATAGCCTCCGTGCACGCCCATCGTAAACCCATCGAATCTGTGCGCATATCCGATGTCGGTCGCGATACGCTTGTTGCCGCTTGCGCCCGACTGAAGCGCGCGAAACTGAGGGTTAAACAGGCGCGTTTCTGAAGCAGATGAAATGAGGTCACCAAGAAGCTTCACGTTTAGCTTATCTCTCTCGCTGAGTGTTTTATTGAGGATCATAATTCCCTCAAAAACAAACTCATCTTCATCTAACTTTGGATTGCCTCCGATATGGTCTGCACCATCAGTTTGAAGGTAGGCGGTCGCGCCTATCGAAAGACTATCATCTAGCTCTGCGTGTACTGTCAGTGAAAAAAGAAACACCAGCAACAGGAGGCCGGCACGTTTTACTTGCATGAGCACCCGCCTGCTCCCTCATAGGAAAAACCACCGATTGATCCCTCGCGGGCTGCCAAAACATCAACGTCTAGCGTCGAGACGATTTCGTTGTAGTCAAAAACCATGGTGCGATCAGCAAGACGCTCTTTCTCATACACCTTGACCGACACACAACTCGCACACGCGAAGCAGGCACATACACAGGCGAGTAGAAATCTTTGAACGCGCATTGCAAACCCATCCACGTCTGGGCGACGAATGTCAATTACGCTCCTTTAAGTTAGAAATTGATGCTAAAAGACTTCTATGTCCCTCCCTACCATACTTGTCAGCAACGATGATGGCTATTTGGCCCAAGGTGTCCAAACCCTCGCGCGCGCCCTCGCCCCCCTCGGGCGCGTCGTCGTGGTCGCTCCAGCCATCGATCAAAGCGCTGTGAGCCACTCCATGAGTTTACGTCGACCGTTGCGACTGCAGCGTTTTGCCGACATCAACTGCGCTCCCCATCAGGCGATTGAGGTTTACGCGGTCGACGGCACACCGACCGATGCTGTTTATATGGCTGCTCATCATATCTTGCGTGACACCAAACCCGCGCTGGTTGTCTCCGGCATCAACCACGGCGCCAATTTGGGCAACGACATCCTTTACTCTGGCACTGTGTCGGCAGCCATGGAGGGTGTTTTTCTAGACATTCCGTCGGTGGCGATGTCATTAGTTGGCAATCACGATCTCGATTTTGTGCCAGCCGGGCGCTTTGCCTTCGAGCTTTGTCGGACTTTGCTCAAACATCCCTTACCGAAGGGCGCCTTGCTCAATGTGAACGTGCCCAAACGCATCGTCAAACCCGGATTTGCCGTCACCTGCCTCGGGAAACATGACTATGCAGCCGATGTGGAAGAACGAAAAGATCCGCGAGGACAGTCTTACTACTGGATTGGCGGACAATGGAGTGGCTATCAAGATCTTCCAGGGACCGATTGCAAGGCCGTAGCAGATGGCCAAATTTCTGTGACGCCCATCGAGATGAAACTCACCTGCCAGCGCTTACTGCCATGGGTAGAAAAACTTCAACTCGACCAGTTTGCAGCCTTTGCTGAATACAAAAACGCCAGCGAGGAAAAACTGTGAAGTGGCAAGAGCCAAGCAAATTATATTTGAAAGGCTTGTGCATGGGCACCGTCGATATTGTGCCTGCCGGTATCAGCGGTGGTATGATGGCGCTCATCTTGGGCATTTATGCCCGTCTCATTGAGGCCATTCATAGCATTACGCCACGCAATGTGTGGGCAACGGTTTCGGGCAAAAAGGGCGTACAGATTGACTTTTTGCTGCCTCTCGGATTTGGCATTGCAACTGCGGTGTTAACGCTTTCGCACCTCCTACCTGCGCTTATTTCTAAGTTCCCGAGTCAGACAAACGCACTCTTTTTTGGCCTCGTACTCGCGTCGCTGCGTGTGCCGTTTTCCAAACTACACAATCCGCAACTTACGCATTACTTGTTGATTGGCATTTTTGCGCTGTTTGCCTATCTCGTGGTAGGCGTACCAGCGCTGCGCTCTGCGCATAGTTTTTTATTTATTTTCGCCTGCGGTGCAACTGCGATCTGCGCGATGCTGTTGCCAGGAATTTCAGGCAGCTATTTGCTCAAGGCGCTTGGCCAATATGAGTTTTTTCTGACCCATCTCACCCAAGCAATTCGGCTTCACCCGGAATCGCTTATCATCGTGGCTGTGTTTCTAGCAGGTTGCATGACAGGTCTATTATTGTTTGTGCGAATTTTGTCTTACGCCTTGCATCGCCATCACAGCGTGACAATGGCTTGTTTGTCTGGGCTCATGGTTGGAGCGCTGAGAGCCGTTTGGCCTTTTAAAGATCCATCGACGTTGGGCAATGTGTTGCCCTCCACCTTTGGCAGTGTAGAAGCTGCATCTTTGACTTTATTTGTTGTTGGTTTTGGTGTGGCCACATACTTAATCGGCGCAGGTAAAACCATGTCGCTGCACTCAAACTCTTGACGGTCAAGGCGCGATAAGAGCTGCTCGATTTTCCCGCGCTTGTCTGGCGTCGCACACACATGCGCCGCGAAATCACAAGCGTGCCAATTGGCATTCTTCGGTGCAATCTTAGCCACATCATAAAAGGCATTGATTGCACGCTGTGGAACGATCACCGCGTTTTCCACCAGACCATTCTCGTTCAAAATTGTATCTTGTAGAGCTTGCTGCTCAGGCGTGCGGCGATTTTTATACTTCGTATAAAGCGACGCGATGTCGGCAATAAGTTTGCGCCCACCGGGACTATTGCGTACCAAAAACACACCAGAATTAATTTGGTCGTGCCGGCCAAGCCAGAGATCGGTTGCAACGATAAGATCCTTATCATTGCCATAGCGCTCGATGATGCTTTCAATTTTAACATTTGGGTTGGTGAATACAACGTCCGCATCTACCCACATGACCCAATCATATTCTCTCTCTAAAGCCTGCTCCATTGCAGCAATCTTTTGCCAATAGAGCCCGAGGCGCCAAACACGCTTCTTGGCGTTTGGATCAAAAAATTGAGTCCCCGAAATACGCCCAGTCCGTGGCCAATAGGTATAGCCATGCCGTGCAGCGTAGTCGGCGTGGTTCGGCTTTGTAAGCTCATAGTAATCTACGTCTGCAGTGGAGTGGGTCACAATTGCAATGGACAGCGACGTATCATCGCCACCATCACGAAACGCCGCCAGATAGACAGCGAAGCCCACCAACAAGGCCAAAGTTGCTATTTTTGCACTGTTAATCATATTTAATAAAATATTATTTATAATACAAAGTAAAACTTACACGATTGGCGGATTATTGCAATCACTAAAAATCTAAGTATTTCAACCGGTTGCAAAATTGCGTGTATTTCGTGAGATACTCGTAGCCATGAAGCTTGTACTCTCCATTCTTTTCTGTTTAGGCCTTAGCGCTTGTTTCACGCCTCGCTCTCAAGGAGAGCACGCGGCTGCGGGCGAAATTCATGTGGTGAGGGCTGGCGATAACTTGCATAAGATCGCGCAAAAGCATCGTGTGAGCACGGAAGAATTGATGGAGATGAATGGGCTGTCGTCTCCAGAGTCCCTTCGATCTGGGCAAATTCTTTTCATACCCGAAACAAATACCAGCAACCCTACGCCCGGCAAAAAGTCGTCTCCCCAAAAAATAGCAAGAGTTGAAAAAGATAACGACGACAAGCGCACCATTTTGTTTGATTGGCCTGTCAAACATGGCGTGTTGTTTCGGGGATTTGATCCAAATCCCAATCATATTTACGAAGGAATTGCCTTTGGTGCACCGGCTGACAGCGAAGTTCTCGCGGCCGCAGATGGCCAGATCATTTTTGTCGGTGATCAGGGCACACACTACGGGCAAGTGGTGATCATTCGCCATGCAGACCCGTTTGTCACTGTCTACGCCCATCTCGATCACACGTCGGTAAGTCAGGGCGCGCAAGTCAAAAAAGGTGAGCCCATTGGAATCGTTGGCACGACTGGTGGAGTCGAGTCACCACGTGTCTATTTTCAAGTGCGCAAAAATCGAGTTCCCGTGAATCCGGAAAACTATCTTCCACGATCAGGTTAAAACGCGGGTAAGCTTGCAGCAAAGCAATGAGCTGCGCTAACCTCGCTGGATGCGCGTCCTTCTGCTCGTCATTTGCATTCTCTCAGTCTGGCTTTGCGCCTGCAGTACCATTACATGCGAAGATCAAAAGCCGGCTGACATGGCAACCAAGAAATCATATCTTTACGTGCCTTCCCTCGCACAGAGCAACCCTGAGATTACCGATCCAGCTGCTTATTGTGGAACATTAAAGAATCTGTATCACGAAGCACCAGCGCTTTTTAAAGAAATAGGTCGACTCATTCAATGCCAAAAGCCCAACCAAGTGCTGGTCATCTCAAACGACCAAAATGGATTCAAGCAACTTCTATCTCTTACTGAAGATGCCGTGCAACAAGAACAGATTGACGACGACGTGCTCAATATCAGCGGCGGGCCTCATGATGAGCGCGCTGAGAAAGTCCTAGCAGCGACACCCCCGACAAAGCTCCCCATTCCGCCTGACTGGGCAATTCAAAAACCGAAGAGCCTGAACACTGGCCCAAACGGTTGTGGCATTTGGGCAACCATGGTGTGCAATCGCGTGCTCGGCTACAACAAGGGCCCTGCCACGCAGCAAGAATGGGATACCACCTACCGTGACCTTGGCTCTGCGCTAGGCATCACGCCGCTCGTTTTGATTAACAACTATTATCAGCAAAAACATGGGCTCTGCAGCTACTATCGCGTTGTCCCAGGGTGCTGCACCGATTACGCTGAAATTCGCGGTCGAATTGGGCAGCACTGCGGCGTGCAGCTTTATATGGCCCGCAAAATATCGGCATGGTTTAGCCTGGGCTATCCCTTTGTTTCTCCTGAGCCACACGAAGAAACCGTGGTGTATGCGCAAGGCGATGATCAGACAGGTCAGTGTTTTGCGACAACCAACTCTTGGGGTCGCCTCGCCAAAATATCGGGTGGAACTTTTTCCAGCTTCTCTCATGAATTAAATCGCAATTTTGGACAAAACGGCGATCTCAATTGGCAGCCTGATGGCACCGACCTATGGGTTAACTACGTCTGCGACTGCAATATAATTGGTGAATCGCCACTTGTGCCAGAAGCCATGCTGCAACAAATCATGGCAGAGTAATGCCTTGTGATCTCGCGAGCGCCGCCAATGCTTGGCGCTTTTGCGCGGTAGACAATCGCTTTGGCTCACGCGTCTCGAGGGATATTTGCGAGAACGCCCGCTGCCCTTGGCAGATGGCTAAAGCAAGCGCATCGGCTGCATCTTCGGCCGGCTTCTTCTCGAGCTTCAGCACATGCCGCACCATCTCACCAATTTGGGTTTTGCTGGCTCTGCCGCTACCCGTGATCGCTAACTTCACCGTGGTCGTCGACAATCCAAATGTCGTCAATCCGCTCAAACCAAGAGTAGCCAACACTGCACCACGTGCCTGCCCAAGCAGCAACGCAGAACGTGCGCTCTCGCTCATAAATACTTCTTCAAGCACGGCAAGTTGTGGTTTGTGCTCAGCAACCACATCTCGAATCCCCTCGGCCAGCTGACGCAAACGGGCGCCTATGTCCCGCGTGACGTCCAATCGCAACACGCCGTGAGCAACGTGAATCATGCGATTGCCACTGCAATCAATCACACCAAAGCCAGCCTTGCGTGATCCTGGATCGACCCCCAAAATCCGCATCATGCGGTGGCCATCAAGCTTTCCATTTCGGATTCATCGATCTCGAAGTTGCTCCAAACATTTTGCACGTCGTCAAGATCTTCCAAAATGTCAATGAGCTTGAGTAATGTTTTGGCATGGTCGCCAGCAATGTGCACGGTTGAGTCTGGAATTTGCGCAAGCTCTGCCCTTGATGGAACGTAACCCGCTTTCACAAACAGCTCGCGCAGCGCGTGAAACCCCTCGGGGGCGCACAGGACAACAAAGCTGTCACCGTCGTTAATCACATCTTCGATATCGTGCTCTAGGCCAATTTCAAGCAGCGCATCCTCACTCGGCGCCTTGCCCTCCTCAGGAGATTTATCGAAAACAAACTGGCCCTTCTTTTTGAACATGAAGGACACCGAGCCCGACGATCCAAGGTTGCCACCATTTTTGTTAAACGCTGAGCGAACGTCACCGATGGTGCGATTGCGATTGTCTGTCAGGCACTCCACAAGGATAGCCACGCCGGCGGGGCCATAACCATCATAGGTGAGTTCCTCGTAATCAGCTCCACCGGTATCGGTGCTTGCGCGAGACATGGCTCTTTGAATTGTGTCTTTAGGGATATTTGCAAGGCGTCCGTCGTCCAATGCTTTTCTGAGACGTGCGTTGCCATTTGGATCTTCACCGCCAAGCTTTGCTGCCATCGTGATTTCGCGAATAATCTTCGTCCACACTTTGGAGCGCTTGGCATCTACCGCGCCTTTTCGGTTTTTGACCTTCGACCATTTATTATGCCCTGACATGACTCAACCTCTGTAAGACGCGATCTTTCTACCAAGCCCATCGCGCAAGACAATAACCTGCGGATGTCTGCTCGCCAAGGTACCACAAAACTGGGCGGTCTTCAGCTGATGAATATGCGAATCGTCGACGTCCGGATACTGATCTGCACGAAAATGTGGCGAAGCCAGCACGATATAGCTGCCCGGTAGGATAAAAAGGGACTGGTGGTCTTCCACAATCGGACAGGTTTGTAAAAAGTAGCCGCTTACATCTTCTCTTTCGGTCCCTTCATTGACCAACTTGATGTACTGGCCAGGAATGACCTCGCTGATGGTGATCTTGGGCAGAGCTGAGGTGGTCCATACACCCCTTTTTTGCAGCCTATGCCCGACCACATCTTCTACTGCCAATAAAAAGCGATATTTTACGCCCACCTCGAGCCTATCTGCGCTGAGCGTTTGGGACGCACGATAGTCGTCAACGACAACAGGGCAAGACACCCCTAGGCAATCTAAAGGTCCATCGAACTTGCCAAACCAAAGTTGAGCTGCAACCGGCTTGTTTGCAACGAGATGAACTTCTGTCGAAGTGTCCGCTGCAATGACTTCGGGTGGTTTTTCCCATCTCACGATGTCATCGTCACATTGCGCGCGGGTGGAAAAAGAAACTTTAGCTTGGATGGCAGGAAACGTCACCGAGTAGGCTGTATTGGGTGCCAACCTTTCGCACCCTTGCGGCGGATTAGCAAACACGATGGTGGCCGCTTTACGATCCGAGCTTTGCTCGAGCCATTCAATGGCGGGCACTGGGACTTGCCCGCTGTCTGAAGCAATTATCACGGAATGAGCATCCATCAGAGCCATTGGCTCGGAAAAGCGAAAGTGAAATTGCTTGCGGTTCGGTGCCACCGTTTGGTCGTCGCCTAACCAAACATCATGCTGCACAAGCTTGGGTCCGTCGGATTGGACGCGAAAATCATAACGAGCCATTTGGCGCTTGGCTCGCTGATCGGAAGTCTTGTAGCAAAAGAACAGACTGTATGCGGAACCCGGTTCGAGGTTTGCGACAGGTTTGACGATGATGGAATCTGGCTTTACGCCTTGCGTTACGTTGATTTCAATTGGCGCGTCTTGCCTCGCTTTCGCAAGTTTTCCTTCGACGATATTTTTGACAAGCGCGTCGTCGACCGCGTCACGCTTAACGAGCACCACAGCTAAAGGCTGGGTGAGCGACGGTGCCATGGGTCTTGAGAGATGGAATGTCCAGCTGGAATCCGCTGGAAGCAAGTATGCATCGGGTGTCACTTCCAGCACGCGAAAAGCGCCTTTGGGTGGAGGGATATCGATGTCCTCGGAACAGGCGCAAAAGAACATTGAGGCCAAGGCGAAGATGCTAAGGCGCATGTTCTACTCGCTCGCTAAACCAGCCACCTGTCACGGAATCAAGATCTGCCGTGAGCTCATCGATGCGCAATCTATCTTGCTCACGCTCCAGCGCATCTGCCGACGGTGATGCAGCATTGATGACTTGCAATCGGCGTCGCTCAAAATATAATTTGGTCACATTCTGAAGAACGCGTTCACGCAGCGAAGTCAGACGCATGGATACCATGGCCGTGCGCAGTTCATCGCGATTAAATACCAACTCACTCAGTCGCCATTCTGCACGTACATCAAAGACAAACTCGGCATTACCCCGCTGCGACACAATGCCGCTGTCGTCCGCTCCGCCGCGCAGGTAGAGCGCGTTCAACACGCGCCGCCCTACCCGCGTGCCGAAGTTTGGCAGCCAGGGAGCTTTTCGGGCGCGCTTCATCCAGGAATCTACGATGCTTGGTTGCATCTTTGCGTATGCAACAGCTTGTTGCTGAACCTCACGCACGGATGGCTCATCGTGGAAAGATTTAATTAGCGCTGCAATTTGTGCGTCTGTCATTTGTGGTGATGGCTGCTCTGCAGCAACTTGGGCGGCGACTTTTTTCAAACGTCGATTGCGACCTGCCACAATGAGCGACGCTACTTTGGCCATGATCCCTGGCTTGATCCCCTCCACTTTCGCCAGATCTTGCGGCAGCGCAAATGACCCGTGTTGTTCTCGATAGTCCACAATGCGTTTGGCCAGTTTGTTCCCGATTCCCGGCAACGCAGCGAGCTGTTCTTTGGATGCTTGGTTAATGTCTACCGGTTGGAAATCGGCGAGGCTAGTTGTTGCCAACATCAAGGTCGCCAAAAAAGCAGCGCATATCGTCGAGGAAACACATTGCATGGGCGCGCAATATCGCAGTTCAAAAATCGGCTGACCATCGGTCAGTAGGTGAAAGGGTGTTGCCCCTTCGGGGCGATGAAGAAGAGAGGAGAAATGAGGAGAAGAGGGGTGAGGTGGGTTCGCGTTTTTACCCAGGCCACCATGTGCGTCTGACGACGCCCATGTTCTCCTGGGCTGTTGCACCGATGCCCCCTAACGGGGGCGAAGAACGGTTCATGGAATTGCCTTCATGCGACGATATGGATGCGCATGCCCTCTCCCGCTGGCGGGAGAGGGAAATCTTAACGCAGCGCTATGTTATACCGGTGGACGGTTACGTGTAATAGCATCTCGCTGCGCCGGTTCTTCGCCCCCGCCAGGGGGCATCGGTGCAACAGCCCAGGAGAACATGGGCGTCGTCAGACGCACATGGTGGCCTGGGTAAAAACGCGAGCCCACCCCTCCCCTCTTCCTCATCGCCCCGAAGGGGCAACATCTAACCACCGGTCGGTTATAGTTCCGCCGCCGCAATACGCTCCGCAATCCTCGTTACCCTGTTCACAAAAGGATTGTCTGACAGAATACCTCCGGCAAGCGTTATTCTTTTACCCTTAGCAACAAAATCATCTCGCTCCGCCATCATTTCCTTCTGCGTTTGCTCAAACGCCTGCAACATACGATGGCTCTTGCCAAACAAGATGCCTTCCAAATCCCACTCCAGATGCGCAAACACCGCAGATCCGCTGACCGACAAATACGTGTACGACAACGAAACGTTTGGCACCCACCCCGAAATAGAAACGCGACGCTCAAGGCTTGCATCCTCGGCAATACTCTGGAATGACACGAGGACAATCAACACGGCGGGGATCAACAAGCGCATGGCCAAGCACATACAAAAATAATTCCACGCGCCCATCCGCCCATTGACCGCTAGGAGACACGATGCAGCTCTTAAATCTCTCGCACAAAACCGCCCTCGTCACTGGCATCGCAGACAACGTCGGCTTTGGCTGGCATATTGCCAAAACGCTGCAAGCGGCAGGCGCGCAGGTCATCGTCAGCTGCCATCCTCGGGTTGAATCTATTCTGAGTCGTTTTTTGGAAAAAGACAAATATGCGGAGAGTCGAAATCTGCCTTTCGACAAGGGTGTTTTCAAACCAATGGCAGTCATACCCTGCGATGTTGGCGTTGATGAATCTATTCAAGGATTGTTTGGCAGCGTCAAGCAACATACCGATAATATCGACATCGTGATTCACTCCGTGGCATTTTCCCCCGAGATTACGAAGTCACATCTGGATGTGAGCCGTGCGGGCTATCTTACAGCGCTGAGCATCAGCAGCTATTCTCTGGTCGCACTCGCGCACCATGGATTGCCTCTGATGACCGGCAAAAAAGGCGCGTTTGTTGCGCTATCCTATCTCGCAGGTGAGCGCGCCGTGCCATTTTACGGTGGCGGCATGGCGTCGGCAAAAGCTGCTTTAGAATGCGACGCACGCATGCTCTCCTGGTTTCTCGGTGAAGCGGGGCACCGCGTGAATATCGTGAGCGCAGGCCCTTACGCATCGCGGGCGGCCAAATCGGTTGGCGATATCGACGTGATGATTGACCATACAGCGCAACGCTCTCCCCTGCGCCGCGCGATCACGCCACAGGAGGTTGCCAACACCGTCCTCTTTTTATGCTCTGATCTCGCAAGCGCCATCACCGGCGAGGTAGTTCATGTGGACGCAGGTTATCACGCCATGGGTGTCTAGTTTTTCTCGAGCACCAAGGCCGTATCCTCAGGAAACGAGCGCACCGTCATGCCGGCTGGCAATGGCAGCTCTCTCGGACAGGGCGTTGGCAGCCCCGCAAAAAGAAATGCCCCGCGAAAGCAACGTTGCCGCTCGCGCTCCGCATGTCGCTCTGCATCGCCGCAAAGTCCATCGACGGAGATCAAACAGCTCGGCATGCCATAGGAAACAAGCGCCATTTCGCGACCTGTCGCAAATAAAATAGCTCGACTGCACTTAGACATCGAAGCGACTTCCGACACAATCGGCAAAATCCAGTTTCCATCTTGATGGTGTTCAAGAAAGCCCTTTTTTTGCCCCTCTGCCAGCAAGCGTAAAAAAAACGCCTCTGCCTCCGAGTTCCCTGTGGCTGATCTCAGCAAAGAATCCGGCATTCCCTGTAGCAATGCCTCGCGACTCGCACTGGCCTCATCCGCGTTTTGCGGCCCACCAATAATCGCTGCTGCGTATCCTTTGAAGCGAAAGGGGCCAAGATTAGCGTGGCTATTGAGTTGCTTGGCCGGCCGCAACTCGGCTGCTGTCCGAAACTGCAACAAAGAACAAGGACCCTTCAAGCTCCCCATAACGTCGTCGAAGCGCCCATCGGGCGGCGCACTTGGCACGCGCTTCAGCAAAAATACATCGTCCACAAAGCTGGCGGCGCCAAAACCATCCGTGTCTTTGGGTGGTGCGAAGCTACCGCTCATTGCTGCCAATGCAGCTTTTGCAAGTTTAGGATCATTAACCCTGATGCCAAGCGCCCGAGCTTCAAGCACAGAAACCTCCATCTGCGGCTTATCCTTCATATCTATATTCTAGCTTTTATTCGCTAAAGCGTGCAACAAGTGCTTTAAAACGAAATTTACCGGTTTGAAAATTAGCAAAGTCAACTGGTGTCGCCACCGGATCCATACCATTCAAAAGCCACCACCTGCCAGCACTGTCTTTTCGAATCGCGGCTTGATGAGGAGCTCTGGCAATCATGCCATTGGGAAATTGCGCACCCACTTCTGTGGACTCAATAATGCACCGGGTGGCCATCATCCTATTGAGCCAACTCTCAACTGCATCACCTTCCAAATCTTCTTTGTCAAATACAATAAAACCATGTCGCTGCAACAACGAGTTTTGAAACTCCGGCCCTAGCCCTTGCGTGCGTGAGAAGTAGAACTCGGGCCTCTTTCCCGTTTGCTCTGCAAAGCTATGCGCCAGTTTATCGAGCATATCGGCATTGTAGGAGATGTGGTCCGGCAAACAACTATTGAGACTATGTACAGTACAAAGGTTGTCTGCGCCCTGCTGGACGTGTGGAAATCCGATAAAATCCGCTCGCACGCCATGCGCATAGGGTGCGGCAGGGATGTCTCGCCATCCCAATAGTGCTTTGGCTGACGCAGGAAGTTTGCGGCAAAACGCGTTGAAGTCATGGTAGCTCATGTCTTGGTATTGGGGATCTTTGACCACGCGACAAGTCCACCCGAGACATAGAAAGCGTGAGACGATTCTCTGCAACTGATCATCGGAGAAGGTGCTTAAATCCTCCGTCGACAGTCTAGACATCCGCCCCACCAGTGTTCGAATCTGTGTCTCATCCATATTCATGAATGCCGACACCAGCTTGCCATTGCTATTCTCTAGCAATCGCACCAGCTGCAGGCGTGTGTCAACGCTCTCTGCCATGCGTCGCTGCGCGCGTGCGCGGTTCAGGGCATGCACATCGACGTTTGGGGGAAAGATAGAGGTGCGGGCAGGCGAGGTTCGGAGTGTAACAGGCATCGGTATAGTCTCCTTGCCCGATGGTTTATCGGTTCGTCGTTGTTTTTGTTGCTTCTCGGGTGCTCTTTGCTATGAAGGTTTGATGCAGCACTTGTCACACCCACATCTTCTCTCTGTGAAAGATCTCAACAGGCTTGACTTGGATCTCATTCTACGAAGAGCCAAGGACTTTTCTGAGAACTTCTCTCCAAAGACTCCCGTTGAACTCTTGCACGGTCGCGTTATGGCTACGCTCTTTGCCGAGCCAAGCACCCGCACGCGGCTATCTTTTGAGCGCGCAATGCTAGCGCTCGATGGGCAAGTTCTTTCCATCACAGGTGCGGATTCCTCTCTCACCAAGGGTGAAACGTTAGAAGATACGGGGCGCGTACTGAGTCAGTTTGCCGATGTGATCGTGGCACGTCATCCGGAACATGGATCCATTCAAAGAATCGCACAGGGTGCAACTGTGCCAGTCATCAATGCGGGCGATGGCATTGGCGAGCATCCGTCGCAGGCGATACAAGATTTGTACACGATCAAAGCGCATCACAGCAACTTAGAAGGCTTGGTGGTTGGCATTGTCGGTGACCTAAAACATGGGCGTACTGTGCACTCTCTGACGCAAGTGCTCGCACAGTACCGCGTCAGTTTTGTCTTCATCTCGCATCCATCGCTGCAAATGCCAAGATCTTTGATCGCTGAGTTAGAGGCGCAAAAAATCGCCGTCCAAGAAACCGACGATTTGAGGCAAGCAGCAGCATCACTCGATGCGCTTTATGTCACGCGTGTTCAGCGTGAACGGTTTAGTGACATAGAAACTTATGAAGATCTGAAGCTTGCCTATCAGGTCGATATTAATCTCATTAAATTGTTAAAGCCAAGCTGTTCAATCCTGCACCCGCTTCCCCGCGTAGGTGAAATTGATCCGGCTATTGATGGCGACAAACGTGCGCTTTACTTCGAGCAAGTGCGAAATGGCATTTTTGTACGCATGGCCTTGCTCGCGCTCTTGTGTGGAGATAATTTATGACCGCTCACAGTAACGCACTGATTATCGCCCTCGATGTCCCGACGGAAAAGCATGCGCTAGCAGTGGTGGCCCAAACCAAGGCGTCGTGTCAATTCTATAAAATCGGCTTGCAGCTGTACACTGCCTGCGGACCAAGTGTTGTTCAATCGGTGCTAGACCAAGGTGTGCAGGTTTTTCTAGACCTCAAGCTCCATGATATTCCAAATACAGCAGCCTCGGCAGTGCAAGAAGCAGCACAGCATCACATATCGTTTTTGACAGTACATGGCCTCGGTGGTCCAGCAATGTTAAGGGCGGCCCAGGCAGCGGCACTAAATACCCCCCTGCAACTGTTAACTGTCTCTGTGCTCACACATCACAGCGAAGAAGATCTTTCCTCTATGGGGTTTAAGGAGGACGTAGCGGCAATCACCATACGCTTGCTGCAAATCGCAAGTGATGCTGGCATTCATGGATGTATTTGCTCGCCACAAGAAGCGGGCGTTGTGCGTTCCCACTTTGGTGCGGATTATTTAATCGTGACGCCCGGTGTTCGCCCATCGAGTAGCGAGAATGATGATCAAACTCGCATCGCAACACCTAAAGAAGCGATTTTAGCAGGCGCCAATCACGTTGTCATAGGCCGCCCGATTGTCAAAGCAGTCGACATGGCTGCCGCAGCACGTGCGGTGCAAGCAGAGATTCAAGAGGCATTTAATGCGCTCGAAAAATAGAAACCAAACTTATTCAGCGCCGCAAAAGTCCGATAACGATCGCATCGTTTTTGGTATTCACGCTGTCGAAGCGACTTTGCGTTATATGCCCAAACGGGCCGTGAAGCTCTCTTTGCTGCAAAAAAATGCGCGCCTCGATGTGCTCGAGCGTTTGGCCAAACAAGCTCATATTCCGGTAGTCTACCCGACCAAAGATGACATCGGTACTTTGATCGGTGGGGAACTGGTGCACCAAGGTGCGATATTGCATTGCAATTCCTATCCTTATGTTGACCTTGCTGAGGTGCTGGAAGACCCGCCAGATCTGTGCGTTGTTCTCGACGGTGTCGAAGATCCGCGTAACCTTGGGCGCGCGGCCCGGTCTGCTTTTGCCTTTGGGGCCAAACTATTGGTCGTCGCTAAAGATCGCGCAGCGCCAGTGACGGGGGTGGCGGAAAAAGCGGCTGTGGGTGCGCTGGCGCGTATCCAGGTTGCACAGGTGACCAACTTGAAACGCGCGCTTGATGATTTAAAGAAAGCCGGGCTGTGGGTGACAGGCACAGCTTCTGAAGCAAAGGTGCCTGCTTGGAAGTGCGACTTTAAGAAACCCACGGCGCTGGTGATTGGCAGCGAAGAGAAAGGCATGTCGCGTTTGGTGCAAGAGTCATGCGACGAGCTTGTGTCGCTTCCCATGGCGGCCAGCGACATGAGTCTGAACGCTGCTGACGCCGCCACGGTAGTGCTTTATGAAGTGAATCGACAACGCCGAAATTAAATTCTCTTATCGCGCAGTATTGATACTATCCAACTTGAAATAGCGGTTGCCCTGCTTACTCCGATGGCACCAGACCAATGCCCCCAAACTAATGACCAAAGCACCTCCAGCTACAGCCGCCACAATAGGCCAGGGCGACGTACCGCCATGAACGACGGGCGCAGAGCAACTCAACCCAGCATTATCCTTCAGCGCTAGAACATACCCCACCAAGACTTTAGTGAAAGTGCTTGCAGCGGGATCCATATCAATCTGCCACACAGCCTTGCCGCAAGCTTTCTCGTCGGGAATCAACGACTTAGAAGCGCGCGCAAGAACCTTTTGTTCACTTTGGCGCAGCTTCAGATATGCCGCTCCATTCTCCTCAGTCTTCACATATCCGATCAACACATGCGCATCATCTGCGCTATAAATTCGATAATCCGTCGAAATCTGCGTACCAGTCTCTATCAACGCAACAGGAAGACCCGTCGCGCTATCACTAATCCTCACAATTCCCCAACCATTCTCTAGATGCTCATCGCTAAAATAGCGAATGCACTCATAGGTCTTGCCATCTTCTACAATAGTGCCCTCGCCAAAGTTGCAAACTTTGCTTGCGGAGTTATCCAAACACATGGCTTGAAACGAACCAAAGTTCTGATTTGTCGTATTGCCATCAGAAGATAGAAAAAGCTTTGTTGGCGATACACCTGGATCGCAACTCAAGGGCTCTATGAGATAAAAAGACGTTTGACCAAGAACCGGAGATATTGGGCAAGTCACGTTACTGGCAGCAAATAGAGATGTGCAGATTGAAAGCGTGCTTGCGACAAAAAGGAATAAACGACGAATGCGATGCATTGGATTAGCTCCTGCTCGGGAAAAATCATCGTTCGGGTATTCGGACTTGCTCGACCATCGAGCTTACCGTTGCGGCACAGTACCGGATTTGCACCGGTTTCCCCCGACGAGGACTATGGTGTGTGGTGTATTGGGGGATCGCTTTGGATCTGTCAACTGACCACGACAATCAAGATTTTTAATGCGCGAGTAGCCTGTGGTTACATCCATTAACACAGGCACCTGACGACCCTCTGCTTGATGATGTGGGAGTTTGGGTTCGGCTTACAGTGCTTCTAGAGCGGGCTCTGGCCTGCGCGGCATGGGTCTGACGAGGTTGAGCGACAACGATGCGTCGAGTGTCTGGCGGTGGGGGCGGCGCGGTAGGCGTAATCATTGAGCCAGTGACAATCGAAGCATAGAGGGGTCCTGTTAGCGGACGGGAACCTCTTGGTGTCGATACTGATGACGTGGTACTCAGCGGCGTCCCCGATGAACCAGAAACAGAACTGGAACTCACAGCCGTCATTGCAGCGCGAAAGACTTCTGACATTGGCGTATTGCTAGCTGAGCTCGTTTGACTTCTGCGCGCCTGGCGCGCCCGTTCGAGATTGCTCTGTAAGGCTTGAAGGAGATTTTCAAGCTGCCAGGTTCTGGGCCGATCATCTCCAACTGACGCCTGAGATGCATGCACTCCTGGAGATAATTCTAAATGGATCGTTGCAACCTCCTCCACTCTGGCGCTCTCCAGCGAAGAGAGATGATCACGCAGCCGGCGTATTTGCACAAAATCATGGGGACCGAGCTCGTCTCTGTAGTATGCGAGGCCAAAATAAGCAGATAAAAGTTGGAGGAAATTGCGAAGATCACCAACCACGTAGTACCCGGACGGGTGCCAAGAGTAAGTGTCGGCGTCAAGATACCGTCGGTTACGTGCATCTCGCAGAACGTAAACCGGAGTACCGTAACGTCTCCAAAGGCGTATTTCGACAAGGCCGGTCTCGACGGCTATCCTGCGAAGTTCTTCAAGAAGCTGCAAATAGCGCTCGTGGTATGGTCTACCAAAGAGACGAAGTTCCCGATTCAACGAACGGACCGCAACGTTCCGGTCATTTTCGTCAAACATTCTTGCAAAGCCCGCAAGGAGAGAAAGCGCCTCGCTTAAACGTTCGCGGTACGTGGGCGTTTGATCAACCCGCTGCGTAAAGGCGATAAGATCCGCTTGACTCTGCCTCATGGCGGACATTCGCGCTCGCAGTCGCGTCAACGTCCCATCTAGGCGTGCGATTTCCGGTTCGCCGTTTCGTCCGATTGAATCAACCAATCTGCCAGTTGCTTGCGAGCTGTCATCGTTCCAATAGTCCCATTGTTGCACCACCCAGCTTCGGTGCTCGGCGAGATCAAAAGCTAAGGTGGTCAAAGGACATGCAAGTAATGTCAGGGCGACAAACGTAAGTTTCTTTATCATTAAAGAGCCTATCGTATAAATTTGTGATAGTGAGTGGTGTAGTGGGGGATCACTTTGGATCTGTCAATTGGCCTCAGCAACGAAACTCTTTAATGCATCCATCCAATGCATCGCCTTCGTTGTACCGAATGTTTGCGGGAGATGATCTCGAGAAAGTAGCCATTTTTCCGTGGGCTCATCAAAATCTTTTCCTAGGATCTCGATCGTCTTAGCATCCTGTTCGGTCACGGCATCCTTCGATTTGATTTCAATTAACAACAACTGTTTCCCAGGGCGAGTGATAATCAAATCGATTTCACTACCCTCTTTTGTTTGCATATAATGCAACTCATAATCTGGCACAAAACAC